>JAISBW010000029.1 GCA_031265995.1 Oscillospiraceae bacterium | reverse complement strand
TTAAGTTCAGTTGATTTAGGTTTACTTTTGGTTGATTTAAGTTCAGTTGATTTAGGTTTACTTTTGGTTTGTTTTTCTTTCGTTTTGGTTTTGTTCAGTTTTGAGGGGATGGGGAGATGATCATCGCGTTGCACCATTAGCTCAGTTGGCAGAGCACCTGACTCTTAATCAGGGTGTCCGGGGTTCGAGTCCCTGATGGTGTACCATGTTATTTGAGTTATGTGTTAGTAAAATTTCTAGAACAGGCTCGTTGGTCAAGCGGTTAAGACACTGGCCTCTCACGCCGGTAACGCGGGTTCGACTCCCGCACGAGTCACCAACGCGAGATAGATCAACCGGAGCTCGTAGATCTCATAGTTTAGAGATTGATGATTTGGAGTCGTTTTTGTGACCAGTTTGGCGTAACATAAGAGAATATATCTGTATTCGATTTAAAATAAAATCATTTCTCTAAGCCATTGACAAACAATAACAAATCTGAGAGCCTGTCTAATGTCTCTAAACAATGCAGATTTTATGATAAGGTTTTTAATATTAATATTAAATTAATATTAATTTTTCAATCTTTTAGAAAACAATTTCCTTGTTATTATAATTCTAGTACATTTAAATAAAAATATTAAACCATAAAAAAATATATAATAAGGAAAGATTTTTACAAAAATTTCAAGTTCCGGCTCAATTTTTTCACATAAAAAATCGGGCATGATGTTTATTTTAATTTTTTTAGGTAAAAAATTTTTTATTCCATAAAATATTGGCATTATGATCCCATAATTACGTGCACAATCAACGGCGTCTTTTCCTCCTATTTTTAATTTTAAGTTAAATTTTTTTATTGATATCTTTTTAAGTATTTCTTTTAAAAATTGCAAAAAACATCCCGACAAATTAACCAAAATTTTTAACTTACCCCAAATTTTTAGCTTTGATTTATGTGTCTGCTTGTTTGATTCTTTTTTGCGTTTTTCAAATTTTTCAGCCTCATTTTTTTTATTTTTTGATTTATTAGATGAAAAATTAAAATCAAAGAAAAACACTCTAACTATAAAGACTAAATTAGAATTTTTATAATCTATCCTAAATCCAACTGGGATAGAAAAAATTAAAATTAAGAAAAATAAAATATATAAAAAAAACACAAAATCTATCCCAATCGATAAAAAAGACAGTTTTGGGCAATAAAGAATAAACTACAATGATTTTATAAAAACAAAAGGTAAACCAGATATTAACAATACAGTTCGATAGACGGCATTTTCCAAAATACCCAGCGGATAACTGAAAAATCCAAATAACATGAGTAAAGTAAGAACTATTGATATTGGAACATAATTTTTTTGGTATCTACTAAGATATTTCCCGGGAATCATCGCTTCTAAAATTTTAAACCCATCAAGTGGAGGAACGGGTATTAGATTAAACACCATTAAAATTACATTTATATTCAAAATATAAGTTAAAAATTTTGAAATCCAAAAAAGTTTAACTAAAAAAAAGGCTTTAACCAACATGAGTATATTTAATGCAAAACCCGCGAAAATCGCGGATAAAAAATTGAACACTGGACCAGCCAGAGCTATTAGTACTTTTTCTTTTTTGCTATATGAAGACTGGGAAAAATAAAATGACTTAGCCCAACCGTAATTGAATAGAATCATGCAAATCGCGCCAAAAGGATCAAAAAAATCTGAAAGCATAACAGATTTAAAATTAAATCTATTGCCCTTGATAAAACCCGCCATCCACAAATGTGCGACTTCGTGGAGAGGTAAAAACCAAATCACCGCCACGACTGAAGCGGCAAGGCGAGCAGATAAATCTAAAAAACTCATTCCAGATTCAAAAAACCAAAAACCAAACATAAATAAACCTAAACACAATAACCCGATTCCATCACATCTAAGGAAACAAACGCAGGAACTAGGTATAAATTTTTTCCTAGAAACTTGCGCCTGGATTGTACCTCAAAATATTAAAAAACGCAATCATCTGCAGCGCTTATATTCGATCGTGTCATGAAATAGTTGAAGCTTAGAACATGACTTACTTTTGCACACTCAACATATTCTCAGCATAATTTATAATAATTATTTTTTTAAATTTATTCAATTTTCTATTGACTTTTTTATGTCATAATCGGATAATTTTAGGCAGGTCTGTTCGTGTCAAAAAGATTGGAGAGTTTATATAAATTTTAATGGTTTGTTTTTTTATATCAGTTATGCCAGATTAATTAGCTCTATTTTTAAATTGAGGGGTCGGTTTTTTGATTGAGATAGAATATAAAATCAAGAATGAGAATGGTATTCACGCGAGACCTGCGGGGGTTCTTGTTGATTCGGTTAAAAATTTTGAATCTGATATTAAACTTGGGCGCATGAATGATTTTGATTACGTTAATGCTAAAAAGTTATTGGCAGTTATGGGGCTTAATTTAAAAAAAGGAGAGAAGATTAAAATAACGATAGATGGTTCTGATGAAAAAGAAGCGAATTTTGTCGTTGAAAAGATCTTAAAAGAACGTTTTTAGATAGATTGTTATTATTTCGGTTCGGCGATGTGATAAGCGTGAACTTGGCTTGTTTCAGGGTAAATTAGTGGTCTTTCGTTTTCTTTAAAGTGTTAATTTAAAGAACGCAAAGGAGGTTGCCGTGAATGTTCTTAAGGGAGTCGGTATTTCCGGTAACATAGTTTTCGGAAAACTTAAGGCTTTTAAAAAGGATTTTTTTAGTATGAATTCTGAAAAAATTTATACTGAAGATCACGAATCGGAAATAGAAAAATACAAATGCGCCAGAAAATTGGCGATGGATCAACTAGATGCGGTTTACAAGAAGGTTTTGTCTGACATAGGAGAGGAACACGCCGCAATTTTCCAGATTCATCGAATGATGATTGAAGATATAGATTATGTAAATTCAGTTACAAATATAATTACTGATGAAAATGCAAATGCTGAATATGCGGTATGGTTAACTTCGCGCAATTTTGAACATGCTTTTGAAAACGCGGAGGGTGATTACATGCAACAACGCGCTTCTGATATAAGAGATGTTTCAAAAAGAATTGTATCCTGCATGAGCTGTTTTTCGGAAAATAAGAAAAATGAAGATAAAAAAAAAGCGATGATAATAGGTTCAGATGATTTGATGCCAAGCGAACTTTTAGAACTCAATAGAAATTCTGTTAAGGGTTTTATTACGATGTTGGGTTCTAAAAATTCGCATACTTCGATTTTAGCGCGCGCAATGAATATAACCGCCGTTGCCGGTCTAGGCGATCAGCTTAGACCAGAATATGAAGGCTGCAATGTTGCGATTGACAGCCTTGCGGGTATTGTTTATATTTCGCCGGATAAAACGACTGTAAGACGTCTTAAGAAAAAAAAGGAACTTTGCGGGCAAAGGCAGGAGCTCCTGAACAGTTTCAAAGGCAAAGAAGATATAACTTTAGATGGCAAAGAAGTTAGTATATGCGCAAACGTTAGTCATGTTTCGGATTTAGCTGCTGTTTGCGAGTGTAACGCAAGAGGAATAGGGCTTTTCCGAAGCGAGTTTGTTTTTATGGGGCGTTCTGATTATCCGACTGAAGAAGAACAGTTTAAAATTTATAAGAAAGTCGCCAAACAAATGAAGGGCAAACCAGTTATAATAAGAACGGTGGATGTAGGCACTGATAAGCGCATAAGATATTTCGATTTGCCTAACGAAGTGAATCCCGCGATGGGTTACCGCGGTATAAGAATTTGCCTCGATAGACCGCTGATTTTTAAAGCCCAATTAAGAGCTATTCTTCGCGCTTCAATTTTCGGCAATATTAAGATTCTTTTTCCAATGATTTGCTCACTTGATGAAATTCTTCAAATTAAACAAATATTAAATGAGGTTAAAGAAGAACTTGACGCAAAAAAAATTGAATATGACGGAAAATTACATATAGGTATAATGATAGAAACTCCGGCGGCCGTTTTCATAAGTGATGTTCTCGCGAAGGAAGTAAATTTTTTTAGTATAGGAACTAACGATTTGATTCAATATTCATTAGCGGTAGACAGACAAAATGATAAAATTAATTTTATGTTCAATCCGCATCATAAAGCGATTTTAAGAATGATAAAACTTGTTTGCGACAATGCTAAAAAATCTGGAATAATTGTTGGGATTTGCGGCGAGGTCGCGGCAGATGAAAGTATGACCGAGACTTTTTTGTCCCTTGGAGTTAGTGAGCTTTCGGTTTCCGCGCCGTTTGTACTTGGAATAAGAAAAAAAGTGCGCGAGATTAATGTTTCGGCTGTTTGTGGCGATATAATTAGGGCTCTTTCTTTTGATGACTAAAATTTAATTAAATTTTATGATTTTTAAAATTTTACTGGAGAGATTTATGTTTGATTTATTTAAAAAAACAAAAAAAATAATTTCGCCGATGAGCGGGAGAACTATCCCGATAGAAGAAGTTAATGATGAAGTCTTTTCGCAAAAAATGCTCGGGACTGGTATTGCAATCATTCCTAATGAAGGAAAATTATGCGCGCCATTTGACGCAGAAGTAGTACAAATTTTTGAAACTCGTCATTCTTATATTCTTAGAGCTGACGACGGTTTAGAAGCACTAATTCACATTGGAATAAATACGGTAGAACTTGCAGGAGAGGGTTTCGAAAGTTATGTTAAAGAGCATCAGAAAGTAAATGCGGGCGAGGTTTTGGGAACGGTTAATTTGGATTTGCTAAAGAAAAAGGGATATTGCGAACAAAGCCCAATTATATTTGTTAACGGGGATACTTTTAAGTTCGATTTTAAGTATTTAGATGTCAAAGCCGGTAAAACTTTAATCGTTAATTATTGCCGAAAATAAATATTAATTTTATTTAAAAATTTGACTAGTTTTAAAGGAGAACAATGCAAAAAGAAAATGCTTTATTTAAGATTTTACAAAATATTGGACGTTCATTTATGCTCCCGATTGCGCTTTTGCCAATCGCAGGTCTGCTTTTGGGAATAGGGGCGTCTTTTTCAAATCCGCAGACTGTAATTTCACTTGGTCTTGAGAGATTTCTTGGCGAAGGTACATTTCTTAATGCCGTCTTAATTGTTATGTCTAAAGCAGGAAATGTTATTTTTGGAAATTTACCAATAATTTTTGCCATCGGTATTGCGATCGGCATGGCCGAACGAGAAAAATCCGCCGCGGCTTTATCTTCGGCAATCGCTTTTTTAACAATGCATCAGGCTGTTTCGTCTATACTTGAGCTTAGTGGTAAAATTAGTGTTATGCCTTCAGGAAGTTTAAGCAATGTTTGCGGAATAACCTCGCTCAATATGGGAATTTTTGGCGGACTTATAGTTGGCATAGGCGTATCCTTGCTTCATAACCGCTTTTATAAAATAAAACTTCCAGATATGATTTCGTTTTTCGGCGGAGTGCGTTTTATTCCTATAATTTCTTCGATTGTTTATATATTTGTAGGAATATTGTTATATTTTATATGGCCATTTGTTCAAAATATTATGTTTTCCGCCGGTGGTTTAGTTACAAAGACGGGATATTTTGGAACGTTTATTTATGGTGTTATCGAACGCGCCTTAATTCCTTTTGGTCTTCACCATGTATTCTATACACCTTTTTGGTTTACAGAATTAGGCGGCACAGAATTAATAAATGGTCACGAAATATCAGGCGCTTTTAATATATTTTTTGCGCAATTGGCTTCTCCTAATGTTACGAAGTTTAGCATTGATGCGGCGAGGTTTCTTACAGGAAAATTTACTTTTATGATGTTTGGTCTCCCAGGAGCGGCTTTGGCTATGTTTTCGACTGCTAAAACATCTAAGAAAAAAGCGGTCGGAGGTCTATTGCTATCGGCTGCGCTTACGTCTTTTATAACGGGCATAACAGAGCCTATTGAGTTTACATTCTTATTTACCGCGCCTATTCTTTACGGCATTCATTGTCTTATGGCGGGGCTTTCTTTTTTGCTTATGCATCTGTTTAGAGTCGCCATAGGAACCACGTTCTCTTGCGGATTGATAGATTTTTTACTTTTTGGAGTAATGCAGGGGAACTCAAAAACAAATTGGCTTTCTTTAATTCCTGTCGGAATGGCTTATTTTGTGATTTATTACTTTTTATTCCGAATTATGATAGAAAAAATGAATTTCATTACTCCTGGGCGTGAAGAAGACGAACTAGAGTCAAAGCTTTATACACGAAAGGACTTTAACGCCGTTTCTGGCGGCATTGCCGAAACTGTTGTTTTGGGTTTAGGCGGAGCTGAAAATATTTTGGATTTAGGTTGCTGTGCCACTCGGCTTCGTATTACCGTTAATGAAGGCGAAAAAATAGACAAGGAAATCCTAAAATCAACAGGCGCTTCCGGAGTTCTCGTAAAGGGCAGAGGAGTGCAGATTGTTTATGGTCCTCGCGTCACGGTAATAAAAAGTGAAATTGAGGAATATTTGCAACAAATTCCAGAATCTATTAAATCGAACTAAATTTTAAAGACTTATTTTAAGAATTTTGTCAAATTTAATACAGGTTCCTAGGTTTTTTTAAATCCATCTTTGAGAGTAACGCTCCTATTAAAAATCATTTGATCTTGGCTTGTTTTTTCTTTATCAAGGCAAAAGTACCCAATTCTTAAAAACTGGAAATTTTCCCCTACTTTAGCTGATTTAAGACCCCTTTCCAGCTTGCAATTTTCAAATATTTTCAAAGAATCAGGATTGATTTTTGAAACAAAATCTCCTTCAGACTCCGGACTGGCAACACTAAAAAGTGGGTCATAGACTTTGATTTGCGCATTAAAACAATCTCTATCGCTTACCCAATGAATTGTACTTTTTATCTTTTTCCCTTCAAGATTTGTTCCACCTGAGGTCTTTGGATAATATTTTGCGTAAATTTCTTGAATATTTCCGTGTTCGTCTTCTTTAAATCCCGTGCATTCAACGGCATACGCAGATTTTAATCTTACAATTGATCCTGGATAAAGCCTGAAAAAACCCTTTATCGCTTCTTTGCTAAAATCAGACTTTTCAACATATATCCTGCGTCCAAAGATCAGTTTTCTTTTTCCTTGTTCCTGATTTTTGGGATTATTCTCAATTTCAAATTCTTCGAACTTATCTTTTGGATAATTTTCAATAATAAGCATAATAGGCTCAATAACCGCCATAACCCTTTTCGCACGAATATTTAAATCTTTTCGTAGACAACTTTCCAAAAAAGAATGATCAACAACGCTTGATGCCTTTGCCACTCCTATTTTCTCACAAAAATCTTTTATTGCTTCAGAAGTATACCCACGGCGTCTAAGACCGCTTAGGGTTGGCATACGCGGATCGTCCCAAGAATCGACGAATTTTTCCTCAACTAAACGGCGCAATTTTCTTTTGCTCATCACAGTGAAACTCAAATTAAGGCGCGAAAACTCTATTTGGCGCGGTTTAGCAGGTAAATCTATATTGTTTATAACCCAATCATAAAGCGGACGATGATCTTCAAACTCCAAAGAACACAAAGAATGAGTGATTCCTTCTAGGGCATCCTCAATCGGATGCGCATAATCATACATCGGATAAATCGGCCACTCGTTTTTAGTTCTATGATGAGAAACTTTAAGAATTCTGTAAATAACTGGATCTCTCATATTAAAATTACCTGAAGCAAGATCTATTCTGGCGCGAAGAGTTCTCGCTCCGTTAGGGAATTCGCCGTTTCTCATTTTTATAAAAAGATCAAGACTTTCTTCCGCAAGGCGGTCTCTATAAGGACTTTTTGCCGGACTGGTCAAATCCCCTCGGAATTTTTTTGTTTCTTCAGAAGTTAAATCGCAAACATAAGCAAGACCTTTTTTTATTAATTTTTTAGCAATTTCAAACATCTCTTCAAAATAGTCAGACGCATAAAAAAACCTGTCTTCCCAATCAAATCCCAACCATTTGACATCATTCTTAATAGATTCGGTATAAATGCTTTCTTCTTTGGTGGGATTAGTATCATCCATGCGCAAATTACAAAGCCCGCCAAATTTTTGCGCCGCCATAAAATCTATACATATGGCCTTAGCATGACCTATATGCAAAAACCCATTGGGCTCCGGAGGAAAGCGAGTTTTGATAGTTTTGCCATAAAAACGACCGTTTTCAGAAAAATCTTCATTTATAAGAGTATATAAAAAACTACCGCAACCTTCCGACACAACCAATCACCTACACTATAGATACTTATTTTTGGCACTTTTTCTTTAAAAACGGCAAAAAATCTTAAAATTTAATTTTCATCGTCTCGACTGTGTTTATACTACTGTATGAGCAAAATGAAGTAAAGTGATCTGGTACAAAAAAAGTTACAATGAATTTCGCCAAATAAATCAAATAAAATTAAGGAAAGGTGAAATTCAAAATGCAAAGAAGTTATACACAAGAATTTCGTGTAAATGCA
>JAISBW010000028.1 GCA_031265995.1 Oscillospiraceae bacterium | reverse complement strand
TAGGATTTGCAGTGCAATCGGAGGTGTTCCGCCATTTAAAAAAAGAGAAGAATACTATAATAATATTAAGGATTCTGTAGCTTGAAACTCATTGTAACTGAATTTGACAATTTCATTTTTATTACTAAGAAAAAGGTAGAACCGAGTATATCCCAAATTTTGTGTAAAGTCCGAAAACCAGCGTGAAAATAAATTATTCTCACACTGGTTTTCAGGCTTTGCACAAAATTTGGGATATACTCATTCATCGCTTTTTTCCTCATTTTGAAGAAAAATTCTTTAAAAATTTGGAATTTGCCCTTTGAATACAGGTTCTTAAACAACTATATTTCCCAAATACATTTAACTCTTTTAGTTTTTTTAACTTCTAGATTTTGCCCCATTCCATCGGCAAATCTTCTAAACGGTCCTAAACCCATTTTTCTTAGTCTGTTATTCATTACGGCTACTTCAATAACAACAGCTAAATTTTTTCCCGGTCTTATCGGAATATTCACATATGGAATATCTACTCCCATTATTTCAGCATAAACTTCACCATCGCCCAATCTTTCGTATTTCTTTTGAGTTTTCCAATCTTCCAGATTAATAATCATTTCTATTTTTTCTGAACTTTTTATAGAATTCGCACCAAAAAGCTGCTGGACGTCTATTATGCCTATTCCTCGGATTTCCATATATCTGCTTATATTTCCCGGAGAAGCACCCAATAAATTATTTAAAGAATTTCTTCTAATTTCGGTGACATCGTCACTTACAAATTTATGCCCTCTTCTTACCAATTCAAGTTCAACTTCGCTTTTCCCTACCCCACTTTCTCCGGTTACTAAAACTCCCTCACCATGAATGCTTATACAGCCTGCTGAACGAGTAATTCTTTTTGCCAAAGATTCATCCAACAACGAACTAAGATCAGAAACAAACCGTGAAGTCGCCTCGGATGAACTAAAAATTGGCACACCGTTTTTTTTAGATAATCCAACAATCTTATCACTGGGAATAATACCCCTTGTAACAAATAAAACAGGAGGTTTATATGAAAAAACCGACTCAAGGACTTTTTCTAATCTAAATAATCCTAAAGATTCCAGACTACTTGTGAATACATGCTCGCTTTCGCCCATAACTAAAACGCACTTAGGATCAAATTCTGACATCGAACTTATTATATCTAGTCCAAGACGATTTATATGTTGAGATTCTATTTCTATTTCTTTGTAAGAATCATTCCAACACCAGAAACAACTAACATTCATCTGTTTGATTATTCTGCCTAATTTTATCGAACGCGACAACGGCATACCTTCCATCATTAAATTTTTAGCTCTAAACTAAAAACGGCTTTATAGAGAAATCCGCGGAGCGTTTGCATGGCACACCGCAACCGCAACCGCGTCCGCCGCATCATCCGGATCCGGCGGGGAATTTAATCGCAATAAACGCTGAGTCATGAGAATTATCTGCCGTTTTGTTGCTTTTCCATATCCTGTTAAGGCAATTTTAACTTGAAGAGGGGTATATTCAAAAATTTTAACTCCGTATCTTTGCAGCGCCAAAATTATCACACCGCGCGCATGTGCGACCTTAATTGCGGTTTTTTGATTATTTTGAAAATAAATAGTTTCGACCGATGCCGCATTAGGCTTAAACTCTTCAAGGATCAAATTTATACTATTATAAATCTTTTCAAGGCGCAACGGGAAAACCATGCTTGAATGTGTCTCTATAGCTCCGCAAACTTTCAGTAAATATTTAGACCTACACACTTCAACAACAGAATACCCCAACTTAGCATACCCCGGATCAATTCCTAAAATTATCAATAATTTTTACTCCAAAATTAACAGGTTCGCATAAAAAAACATATGAATTATTTTGCTTTTTTTTACAAATTTTTGAGAAAACAAACTCTGCATTTTTTTTATCTGAAAAAATTCTAAATCTTGCGGAACCGCTCCCCGTTAGTTTAAACCTATCATGGTGATTTTGAATACATTCAAAATCATTAAAAACTTTCTTGAAAATATTATCTATGTTTTTAGAAATTATAGCTAACTCCAAATTTTCAATCCGGTCTTTAGGTTTTTCTAAAAAACTATTACTGTCAAATTCATTATAAGCCTGTTTTGTTGAAATTCCAAATCCAGGTTTTATTAGTATTATTTTGCAGTCTTGAATAGGCGCAATGGATTTAAATATATTATTGCTAAAAATAAGCGTTCCGCCAATTAGGCAAATAGGCACATCTGAACCTATTTTTGAAGAAATTTTTAAAATTTTTTCAGAATTTTTTGGATTTTGCAAAAAAAACGATAAAAAATCATTGTAATTACTTTCTATTACCCCGTAAATTTTGCTTAGCGCAAAAATAACGGCGGCGGCATCCGCACTACCGCCGCCCAGACCGGATTTAACAGGAATATTTTTGTTTATGTGTATTTCAATCCCATTACAAAAAATGCCAAAATCTCTAAAAAAATACTCGGCGGCCTTATAAGCGATATTTTCTTCTAGCTGACATATGTTTTTATCGCATGTTAGTCTAATCCCCACATTTTCTGAGTTTATCGACACGTTAACATAATCGCATAAACTCACGGATTGAGTAATCATGTTAAGTTCATGCATTCCGTTTTCTAGTTTTCTTAAAATTTCTAAACCTAAATTTATCTTAGCGTGAGCTGAAACTTCTAAGCCCATAAAAAACCTTTTCAAAGACTACTATAAATCAAAAACACATATAAGGCATATAATTAAAAAATTTCATACTCATGAAACGAGAATGACTTTGGTATAAAAATATCTTTATAAACATTTATCGCGAAATTATCCGTCATACCCGCCAAATAATCTGTTACCGCGCGATCTACGCCTTGCGTTTGAGCTGTCTTTTGAATATCAAGTGGCATTTTATTAATATTTTTTACAAAAAAACTATACAACATCTCTAAGATAACACAAACTTTAGATTCTTCAAATTTTAAATTATCTTCATTATAGATATTTTTTTCCATAAAATCCCTGGTTTCTTCGAAAGCCATTTGAATTTCAGGTTCCATACATGGAATATCCTCATTGGCGCTTTGTTTTATTAACGAACGTACCATTGTACTTATTCTTTGGGAATAATGAATTCCAATATTCTCGGAAAAAGATACGGGAATATCTCTTTTATTAAGTTTTCGCGCGCGAACCGCATCATCAATATCGTGATTTATATAGGTTATTTTGTCGCAAATCCGAACGATTCTGCCTTCCATTGTGTCGGCCCACAAGTTGCAGTGGCAAAACATACCGTTTCTAGTTTCCTTTGTGAGGTTTAAACCAGCTCCGTTTTTTTCAATATATTCAACCACGCGAACACTCTGTTCAAAATGATTAAAACCATTGGGTGAAATTTTATTCAAAACAAACTCCCCAGCGTGGCCAAATGGAGTATGCCCAAGATCATGTCCTAAAGCTATCGCTTCTGTTAAATCCTCGTTTAATCTTAATGACCTAGCCACAGTTCTTGCAATTTGAGAAACCTCCAACGTATGGATTAGACGAGTACGATAATGATCCCCTCGAGGCAAAATAAAAACCTGGGTTTTGTGCTTTAATCTCCTAAATGCCTTACTGTGAACAATTCTATCTCGGTCTCGCTGAAATTCAGTCCTCAAATCACAAAGAGGCTCAAAAACATCCCTCCCGAACGTATCGGACGAAAGCCTGGCTTCGCCGCTCAATATAATTTTTTCAATTTCTTCAGTTTTTTCCCTTACGTTCAAGTTATTATTAAACATCTTTAAATTTTCTCTAAAAAACAAAAGTCAAAAAACCAAAAATTTGTTATTATCAAATCCGAAACATATTTTTTTGATAATCTTTGGCATTTCTTTGTTTGTTTTCCTTCCCCGGAACTAGATCAAGTGGTGCCAAACGCACAAAAAATCTAAGCCTTAGTGTTTACCAAGCGCTTATTAAATCTATCCACACGACCACCGGTATCAACAAACTTCTGCTGTCCGGTAAAGAACGGATGACACTTCGAACAAATTTCTACAGATCCACCGACCTTTACTGATCTAGTTTTTATGACATTCCCGCACGCGCAAGAAAATTCGGCCTCAACGTATTTTGGATGAATATTTTTTTTCAATATTAAACACCTCGAAAAATATACACTTAAAATAACTGAACAATATACAACAGACACAAAACGTTAGCATTATATACTAAAATTGATATTATTTCAAATATCAATAATTTTAATTTTCAAAAAATCAGAAAATCCAGTAATATCAAATATCTCTTTAACACCTGGATTAACATTGATAATTTCCATATTGTCTTCTAAATTTTTTTTCACCATTTGTTTTTGCAAATAAAATAGCACACGAAGACCCGCGCTGCTAATATAATTAACAAATCTTAAATCAATTGTAACCTTTTTTATTTCGGAATTAAACTCTGAATCAATAATTTCTTGCAATTTCGGCGACGTTTGCGTATCGATCTTTCCTGAAATATTAAAGATAATCTCATTATTTTTTTTATCCAAAGAAATTTCCAATGCATGCACTTCCTTATTTTTAACTAATTCTAAATATTTACCAAATTACAACAAAATAATCAAAACTTACTAACATAAATTTTTAAACATCAAAAAATAATTTTTGCTATCCTTACGCTTATACTCAAGTTTATCCATAGTATTTTTGACCATATAAATCCCCATGCCTCCAATTTTTCTTTCTTTGTAATCTTTATCAATTTCTTTATCAGCGCAAAAAGACAGTGGATCAAAAGCTATTCCAGAATCTGCAATTTCTATTTTAGCAGTTTTATCGTCAAAATCAAGTGTAATTTCCACTTGCCCTGTATTTTTATAAGCATATTTGCAAATATTAACAAAAATCTCTTCGCAAGCCATTATAATTTTATTTTTTTGCGTTTTTATTTTATATTTATAAAACTGCCCTTCAAGGAAAAAATTAACTTTTTTCCAATTTTTAATATTAGATTCTGTAAAAAACTTAGTCTTCGTAGAATCGCCTCCGGACAAATATTAGAACTTTGCCGCAAAATGGCAGAAAATCTGTTGACATTATTGTTTTATCAAAGTAGAATTCTCGGACGCGGGTGTAATTCAATGGTAGAATTCCAGCCTTCCAAGCTGATAGCGTGGGTTCGATTCCCATCACCCGCTCCATTTTCTTTCAAACTAGATCGGATACGCACTCATTAAATGTCATTGAAACGTCTTTCGTTTTTCCTATAATCATCGCTATTCTTGTTTTCATTGGGCGAGTCGTCTATGAAAGAATTTTCTAACTCCGGATTGAACCGAAACAGCTTCCAGCATCCGCAGGCGACTGCCAAACGAGAAGAGTTCAAAGAGTTTGACATCCCGCCCTTTATTCCATGGCCAATACACGGAGAATAAGCTACGATTATTGACGGACCATTGTAACTTTCGGCTTCTAAAAATGCTTTCAAACACTGTGCATGATTTGCACCCATCGCGACTTGTGAGACATAAACGTTCCTGTAAGTCATTAGCATTTTGGCTAAGTTCTTTTTTGGGATTTTTTTACCACCAAGTGAAAATGGCACGGCCGCACCCTTTGGTGTTGATTTTGATTGTTGCCCCCCTGTATTTGAATAAATCTCAGTATCAAGAACCAGAATATTTATATTTTCTCCTGATGCGAGAACATGGTCAAGACCACCGAATCCTATGTCATATGCCCATCCGTCCCCGCCGATAATCCAAAACGATTTTTTACCTTTTTGCTTTTTTTGTGATAAAAACATTCCAAAACCGAATTCCGCGGCATCTTCGAAAAGAGAATTTTGCCAAACCGGCGCAAAATTTTGATTTGAACAATAAGGGATTTCCCCAAAAGCCCCGCCCCAAATTGAAGAACAACCAGTTGCGTTTGAGATATATAGTGCCTCTCCAAAAAGTTGAGTCAATAGCTTAACATAAGCTGTCTGCCCGCATCCAGGGCAAGCACAGCTGAATTCCAAAAGCGGGCGTCTGAATTGGCTTCCTTTAATTTCAGTTTTTGGGAAAATCTTTAATATTTCCTTTTTTTCGGTCAAGGAATTTGCGTAATTAAAATATTTCATATCAGTTTTATTTTCACTCATTACAAGTGCCTTTTTTCCCATTTTTCCAGGGCATTCTCGAACACAAAGCTCACAGCCGGTGCAATGATCCGAAGCAATTGAAATCGCAAAATCTAAATTGTCTATTCCTCGCATTTTTAAGTGATCAAAACCTTCCGGAGCATTTCGTATTTCATCTTTATCAAGAACAAATGGTCTTATTACTGCGTGAGGACAAATTAAAGAGCAGATATTGCATTGTATACAATTTTGGCTTATCCATTTTGGAATTTTATTATCATTAAAATTTTTACGCAGACAAGATGTTCCAACAGGAACGCTTCCGTCAATATGGTTTATAAAATCTGAAACTTTGTAATTTTTTGTTTTAAATTTATTGAAATTATTAAGCATATTTGGGTCAATCTTTAATTGAACCAGTTTATAACTAGTCTTATCAACTGCGTTAAAATTTGATTCAATAGTTTTTTCCCCTTTCTTTGCGTAATTTCTTTTAATGGATTCTTTCACTAAATTATTTATATTCTTTTCATTAAAAATAGGAAGGATTTTGAGAAACGCCGTTTGCATAACTGTGTTTATAAATCTTCCTAAATTGCATTCTTCAGCAATTTTATACGCGTTAGAAACGTAAAACTCTATCTCATTTTCTATAATAAATTTTATAAAAAATTCAGGTAATTTATTCAAAAGCTCTTCTTCTTCATAAATACAATTTAGCAAAAATATTGATTTTTTCTTCATATGAGAAGTCAAATTTAAATCATATATGTAATAAAAGTTATTGCAGACGACAAAATCTGCTTTTTCTATGCAATAAGAAGATTTGATTTCGTTATTACTAAATCTTAAGTGAGAAACGGTTACTCCCCCGCTTTTTTTTGAATCATGTTTAGAATAACATTGAACGTTTAAATTTGTGTTTTCCCCAATAATCTCAGCAATATTTCTAGCAGATGTAACAGAACCGTCTGAAGCAAAACCATATATTAAAACAGAATAACAATCTTTGTTGGCAAAATTAAAACTAAGGTTTTTTTCAAGTGAAAGATATGTTACGTCATCGTTTATACCTATGGTAAATTTCTTTTTAGGACTATCTAATTTCATATTATCAAAAACGCTTAAAATATTGCCAAGATCTATATCTTTAGTGCCGAATCTTCCATTAAAAATTTCTATTTTTTTGGTTTTTAATTCACTAATCGAAGCGATTACATCTAAAAAAAGAGGCTCGCCCACCGAGCCGGATTCTTTAGTTCTGTCAAGGACAGAAATTTTTTTCACAGTTTGTGGTAAAATCTCGTTAAAAAAATCAGATAAAAATGGTCTGTAAACACAAACTTTAACAAAACCGATTTTTTCACCTTTAGATAACAAAAAATCAACCGTTTCTTCAATTGCGCCGCAAATCGAACCCATTGCTACGATGATTCTTTCGGCTTTTTTATCTCCGCAGTACATAAAAGGTGCATAATTAGAATTTGTTCTTAAATTAATTTTTTTTATATATTCAGTAATTACATTTGCTGTTTCTTCGATTCTCTTATTGCTCGCTTCGCAAAATTCAAAAAAAACATCATCGTTTTGATTAGTTCCTTTAAGAAGTAATTTAGACGGGCTTAACGAATTTCCCCTAAAATTTTCAAGGGCTTTCTCATCAAACAATTCTTTTAAACCTTCGTAATCCCAAGTTCTTATTTTTTGAATTTCGTTAGAAGTTCTGAATCCGTCAAAAAAATGCAAAAACGGGCTTCTTGAGGCTATCGCGCAAAGATGTGCCAAAACCGCAAAATCAGCGGATTCTTGAACACTTGAAGAACAAATAATTGAAAATCCCGTTTGACGGCAGGCGTAAACATCGGAATGATCGCAAAAAATTGAAAGTGCATGTCTTACTAGCGACCGAGAAGCAACATGAATCACGGCGGGCAAAAACTCGCCAGCTATACGATACATTTCAGGAATCATAAGAAGCAGCCCTTGAGAGCATGTGAAAGTGGTTGCTAGTGAACCGCATGTTAAAGCCCCATGGATAATACCAGCGGATCCAACTTCAGAATGAGATTCAAAAACTTCGGCGACTTCTCCAAATAAATTTTTTTTGCCTTTAAATGCCAATTTATCGGCTTTTTCGGACATTTCAGTAGACGGTGTAATTGGATAAACGCAGATTACTTCGGAAAATGCATAGGCAATACCAGCAACCACAGAATTTGCACTTAATACTTTTTTATTTAAATTTTCCATTATCATTAAATTTATCCATTTTTGGAATATTTCTCCAAATCTTTTAATTGCTTTAAATGTATCTCGGCTATTTCTTTATTTTGAATTAATTCTTTTACTATTTCTAGTAATTCAGAAGAATATTCCGCCTTTAATTCTTTATCTTTTAAGTTCTCTATATAATAAATTGGAGACAAGGCCTTGTCTAGAAGCCAACCGTTTTGTTCAAAATTTTGTTCTCGCCAATAATCAACAAGCGCAGAGGCGCGAATTACGGCAGATTTTGCCATTTTTTCGGTACTCATGCTGCTTGCTGAACCTGATCGCTGTCTGTAGTGATAAAATTTTTGTGAAAACAAAATAATGTTCTTCGCTTTTGGGACAACCATTAAAGTAAACAGGTCGTCCTCGCAATACTCTACCTTTTCGTTAAAAAAAATATTGTTTTCGGTAATAAGAGATCTTTTAAATAATTTGTTACAAACAAAATTGGCTATATCATATTCATAAATGCAATTAAATGAATCGTTTATATAGCTTTTTTCTGGTAGCTTTCTTTCGTTATTTCCAGTTGGAAAATATTCCCAATCGAAAACCAAAATATCAGATTCGGTTTCTTTAATTTTTTTAAAACATTTTTCATATGTATCTAAACCTAAATAATCGTCCGAATCAACGAAAGTTATGTAATCACCGCGTGAAGCTTTTATTCCTTTGTTTCTTGCAGAAGACACACCACCGTTTTTACTGTCAATAACGATAATCCTAGAATCTTTTTTTTGATACTTTTCTAATATGTCAAGTGAACCATCGGTAGATCCGTCGTTTACACATATTATTTCAATATTTTTAAACGTCTGATTAGTAACACTTTCCAGGCACTCAGTGAGATATTCTTCGGTATTATATACAGGAACAATAACTGAAATTGAAGGCTTTTTATTAGTTAATTTATTGAAAATAATGCCTAAAAAAGGTAACACCAGAGGCAAAACTAGCAAAACTGTTAAAAATAAAACTAATAAATTTCTTTTTTTCAATTTGTTTTAAATCCTTTTTTATAGTGACCTTAATACTTTGAAACTTAAAAACCGCCATCGTATGTAATAATAATCGTCAAAACTCTAAAAAGCAATTGGAAATTAAATTTTATAAATCAAAAAATAATAATAATACTTACCCATTAGTGGCTCTCAATTTGATATCGGCTAAATCTTTATATTAACCAAATGAGCTATTCCGGGTATTGTTTCCCCTTGTTGAAAAGATGTGGGAGACATCAAAGCCCCGGTAGCGACAAAAACTACATTATTTATTTCTTTTTTTTTCATTTTTTGAAATATAACAGAACACAAAACCGAAGCTGAACATCCGCATCCTGACCCTCCAGCGTGAACATCTTGCTTTTTTCTGTCGTAAATCATAAGACCGCAGTCATTATGCTTGCCGAAAGCCCCTGAGCTATGCGAAATACCTGCCGATGGATCGGTCGAAATATCTACCCCGTATTTCTTTAAGAGTTTTACTAAAAGTACACTTCCAGTTTCCCCGAGATCTCCTGTTAGGATCAAATCATAATCAGTTGGTTCTGTTTTTGTATCTTCGAAAAAAGTTTTTATAGTTTCAGCTGCCGCAGGTGCCATGGCCGCGCCCATATTCGAAGAGTCTCTAACTCCTAAATCTTCGATTTTCCCAATTAAAGCAGAATTTACAAAAAGATCTCCGCCGTCTTTTGAAACCACGGCGGCACCTGATCCGGTAACCGTCCATTGCGCAGTAGGCGTGCGTTGACCGCCATATTCAAGAGGGAATCTATATTGCCTTTCGGCTGAACAAAAATGCGAGGAAGTAACAGCCAAACACGTATTTGCCGCTCCAGAATCAACCACTAGCGAAGATAAAATCAACGTCTGAGCCATAGTAGAACACGCTCCGAATTGACCCAAAAAAGGAATCCTTTTATCTTTAAGCCCAAACGTTGATGATATGCACTGATCGAGTAGATCCCCGGCAAATACTATATCCACCTCATTTGCACTAATTTTAGCTTTTTCAAGGGCAATCTCAACCGCATTTTTTTGAAGCATTCCTTCGGATTTTTCCCAAGTCTTTTCGCCTAATGTTGTATCCTGAAAAGTTTTGTCAAAAAATTTCCCAATCGGACCTTCAGATTCTTTCTTTCCAGCTACACCCGCAAAACCACAAATTTTTGGCTTTTTTTCGAAAAATATTGTTTGTTTCCCAATTTTTTTAGACACACAGCCCCCAATTTCAAAACACAACCTTCGTTTGTAGTTTGGCAAAAACACTTTGTTTGCTATGTATTTATCACATAACCACTTCGACATCATCCAAACTGAGCTCAACAGGAGTCTCACGACCAAACATGGAAACCAAAACATTGACAATCTCTTTTTCGGTATCAATCGATTTCACTACGCCGAAAAAACCATCAAGGGGGCCTTCAACAATCTGAACGGAATCACCTATTTTGTAAAGAACCTCGATTCGTTCCGGCGTTTCTACTCCGAATTTCTCCGTTTCTTCTTGGGTTAAAGGCAAAGGTCTCGCAGAGCTCCCAACAAACCCCACACAACCTTTAATGCTCCTAACCGCATGCCAAGTATCATCATTTAAAATCATTTTAACAAATAAATATCCTGGGAAAATCTTGCGAAGCACTTCACGTTTTTTTTCATTTCTAATTTCAACGACACGCTCGGAAGGAATTTTAATTTCACCAAAAAAATCGCCTAAACTCCGATTTTTGACAACAGTTTCAATTCCTGAAGCGACTTTATTCTCATATCCAGAATACGTCTGGATAACATACCACTTTTTCTCTTCTAGCATTAACTCCCCGCAAAAAATAATGATAAAAAGCCGAAAGACAATTAACCTTTATTTTTGAGAAATATTCATAACAAGACCCAAAAGATTCATTAGAGCCAAATCAATCAAAAAAACGAAAACACCAACAAGAAATATCATAACAAGAGTTACCCAAGTATTCTTAAAAGTAATCTTTGGAGTAGGCCAAATTACTTTTCTAATCTCTTTAAAAAAATCAGATACAAACTCCGAATATTTCCTGTGCTGCTTATTTTCAGCACCAACCATAAAACCACTTCCCTGAATTATACAAAACATTCATTTTGTCTCTTTGTGTACTGTGTGCTTATTGCAGAAACGGCAGTGCTTGTTCATGGCAAGCCTGTCAGAGTTATTTTTCTTATTTTTGGTCGTTTCATAATTTCTCCGTTTGCATTCGCCACAGGCTAGTGTAACTTTAGTTCTCATCTTTATGACCTCCAAAAACTGCGTGTAATTCTGTCATAAAAAGCATTATTTGTCAATGTTTTCTAAATGATAAAAAATTACACAAAAATTTCAAAGACGTATAATTCTCTGAATTAATCATTCTACAGTAACTGATTTTGCCAAGTTCCGTGGTCTATCTATGTCTCTTTCTCTTAAAAGCGCAACGTAATACGAAAATAATTGCAAAGGAATTACTGATAAAGATGGCTGCATTATTGGGGGAATTCTCGGAACGCAAATTGTGTCGTCGGCGACACATGCGATTTCTTCGCGTTTGTCCTCGGTAGTCAATGCTAAACACACGGCTCCGCGTGCTTTTACTTCGCGTACATTACTTATGGTTTTTTCAAAAAGTTTATGATTGGTCGCAACTGCAATAACTAAAGTTCCGCTTTCTATCAAAGAAATCGTTCCGTGTTTAAGTTCACCCGCTGGATATGCTTCAGAGTGAATGTATGAAACTTCTTTAAATTTTAATGATCCTTCCATACAAATAGCATAATCGTTGTTTCTTCCAATAAAAAATACGTTGTCTCTTTGGCAATATTTCTTTGCGATTTCAAACACTTTTGTTTTCTCTTCAAGCGTTTTTTCTATCAAATCAGGCAAATTTAATAAATTATTAAAATGTTTTTCGAATTTTTCTTTTGATATTTTGTTTAAGATTTTGGCAATATGCAAGGCAAGCATATACATAACTGACAACTGAGCGCTGTATGCTTTAGTCGTTGCGACCGCGACCTCCATTCCCGCCCATGTGTAAATGACGCAATCCGATTCCGCGGCGATTGAACTCCCGACAACGTTAACTACCGCCAAAGTTTTGGCTCCCTTGTGTTTTGCTTCGCGCAGAGCCGCTAAACTATCTGCAGTTTCGCCTGATTGGCTTATTATAATTACAAGAGTTTTCTCATCTATTATAGGGGATCTATACCTAAATTCTGAAGCCAAATCTGTATTTGTTGTTATTTTAGATAATTTTTCAAACGCGTATTTTGCAGCAACGCCAACGTGATGGGAAGAACCACACGCCACAATATATATTTTATTTATATTCTCTAAATATTCTTTGGTTAAATCATCAATAAGAATATCGTTATTTGAACATCGCGCGGAAAGCGTTTCTTTTACGGCTTTTGGCTGTTCCATAATTTCTTTTAACATAAAATGATCAAAACCATTTTTTTCGCTCGATCCTATGTTCCAATCGATTTCAGTTATTGTTTTGTTTATCTTTTCACCGCTAAAATTATAAAACGAGACTTCAGAATTTTTAATAACAGCCATTTCGCATTCATCAAGACGGCAAATTTTTTTAGTTCTATCGGCAAATGCTGAAATATCTGAAGCAATATAATTTTCTTCATTACCAAAACCTAAGATAAGAGGGCTTTCTTTTTTTACTGCAATTATTCGATCAGGAAAATCAGAACATAAAATCCCAAGGGCGAACGAACCTTCGAGCGATAGAGCGGTTTTGCGCACTGTTTCGAAAATGTCGCCATCATAAAGATAATCGGCAAGTACGGCTACGACTTCAGTGTCGGTTTCCGAAGCAAATTTTATGCCTTTTTGCATTAGGTTTTTTTTGAGAATCATATAATTTTCAATTATTCCGTTATGAACTACAGCTATCTTTCCAGAAGCACCCGTATGCGGGTGAGAATTAATATCAGAAGGTTCTCCGTGGGTCGCCCATCGGGTATGACCTATTCCAACTTTTCCGAAAAAATCTTTAAAATTTTCAACAGTTTCACGTAAAACTCTTATTCTGCCCTTTTTTTTGATTAACTCCACTTTATCTTTTTTTTCTTTATCATTACAAATAGCAATACCGGAAGAATCATATCCACGATACTCAAGCTTTTCTAAAGCTCCGAGCAAAAATTCCGGCGCGCTCTTTTTTCCTACGTACCCAACAATTCCACACATCGGAACGCACCTCTTAAAAATAAAATAACTAAAATAAATCGAAAACGTAAAATTTTCGAACAAAACACATCGTTTTTAGTTCAAAAGCAATGATCAAAAAACGTAACGACCATTCACCACGGTGTAGTTACTAAAACTTAATGCATCAAAAAATACACCGGAGCGCTTTAGAACCTGTTCTCATAGATTTAAAATGTTAGTTTTAAAGAAAATTAGCAAAATTTATTTGAAAATAACGTTCCGGGCCTATGAGAACAGATTCTTAATTTCAAAATTCCTTTAATTTATTTTATAAATAATTGGGGAAAACTGTGAATTTACGAAAGTAAATTATTTTTCTAAATTAAAACACAAAAAAAGCCAAAAACCTGTATGCAAAAGGATCAAAACACCCAATATTCAATAATGTTTTTCAAATCTTGTCAAAAATGCTCAAAATACACAAAGTATTCATTGCGCTTTTTTATCATTACTGAAGGAAAATTCTTCAAAAATTTGGAACTTGCCCTTTTTAATACAAGTTTTAATTTCCAAAATAGTCTCACAAACCCAATTAGTATGGAAAAAAGCCCAACTTTGGCATTCTATCAAATTTTTGAACAAAAATCCAGTACAAAATCTTTCATATTTTGAAAATTAAGCAATGCGCTTGATTTATTTTTTCCATTGGCCAAAATATAGAACTTTAAAATCGGTTCTGTACCAGAAGCTCGAATAAAGATATTATTTTTATTTTGATTTTCTTCAGCAATTTTATCTATTTTTTTGTCTATAAAAAAAAATCCAAAATTTTCAAATTTATTTGTTGAAATATTTTCAAATTTTTGCTGTAATTCTTCTGTATCGAATTTTATACTAAAAGGTATAGTTTTTTCTATATAATATCCGAATTTATTATATAAATTTTTTAAAACATCTAATAAAGTTAAATTTTCTTGCATGTAATAATTCGTAATCTCACATATTTTTATGCCTGCTGCAATTCCATCCTTGTCGCGAATATAAGAGTCTAAAAGATATCCGCAACTTTCTTCAAAACCAATTAAAAATCTATTAATTTCATTTTTAGATTCAAGATTTCTAATTTGTTTTCCTATATGTTTAAAACCAGTTAAAGTTTTAATAATTTCAATTCCATTTTCTCTTGCTATTTCATCTGTAAGACCTCCGCTCACTATACTTTTAATAATTACACATTTATTTTTTTTAAAAAAATCTTTAGGTTTTTTTTCAATAATATAATTTAAAAATAATGCCGCTACTTCATTTCCACTGAGTATCGTATAGTCGTTGCCATTTTTAACAGCAGCACTCATTCTGTCGCCATCAGGATCATTTAAAATTATTAAATTTGATTTTTTTTCTTCCGCCAGTTTAAACGATAACCCAAACGCTTCTTTTTTTTCGGGATTTGGAATTTTACACGTAGTAAAATTTTCATCGGCAAACTCTTGTTTTTTAACTACATTTAATTTAATTCCTAAATTTTTTGAAATACCGCAAAAGATTTCCCCAGCACATCCGTTAAGCGGAGAATAAGTTACACTTAAATTGTTTAATTTAGATTCGTCTAACAAACTTAAAACATTTTTAATATATTCTTTTTTTACAGCATTTTTAATATATTCTATTTTCCCGCTGGATAATTCAGATTCAAAATCTGAATATTTTATATCGCAAAAGATATCAATATTTTCCAATTTATTGTAAATTTCTGTGACATCATCTATCTGAGAACCATCTTCGCCATAAAGTTTATACCCGTTATACTGCGCTGGATTATGACTTGCAGTTATCATCACGCCTAAACTACATCCAAGATATCTAACTGCGAAAGAAAGAAGCGGCGTAGGCTCGGTCTTGTCAAAAACAAAAACTTTTAAATCATTTGCGGCAAAAACCATAGCGGCGGTATTTGCAAACAAAAGCGAATTTTTTCGAGTATCAAAAGCGATGGCGACCGATGGGTTTTTAAAATTTTCTATGGCAAAACCAGAGACTGCCTGCGTAATCTTTGCAATTGTAAAAATGTTTAAACGGTTAGTTCCAGCACCGATAAGACCACGAACCCCTGCGGTGCCAAATTTGATGCCACAGTTAAATCTATTGTTTATTTCTTTGATGTTATTTTTTATTCTTTCGAGTTCTAAAAAAAGTTCAGAGCCTTTTTGAACATTCTCTAGCCACAAAAGATACTCTTTTTTTAAATTAAATTTCATTTGTTTCTTTATTTTCCTTTTCTCAAGAAGGTCTTCTACTTATCCAAAAACCACCAATTAAAGCTGCCCCTCCGACTACAGGCGTTGCTATCAATGTTGTTAAAAAAGCTCCGATCACAACGCCACCGAAAAATCCGCTTAAAATTCTTAGAACTCTACCGAGTTTTCCTATATCTTCTCTATCTTTTATGTCCTTATGGTATGTATACCCACCTAATACACCAGCGGCAATAAAAACAACTGCTCCAACTGCTCCGAGAATTTCATCACGCTTTGTCAAATTTGTCACATAACCCGCAACCACTCCCTCGAGTTCCTTATCAGAAATTTGTTTATTTTTTGAAATTGTTTTTAATTCAAAAACCTGCCTATTTTCTGGCATAAACTTAACTCCAGCAAGAAATTTTTTAAAAGATTCGATTTGTTCACGGGTTATTATAACTCTTTTTGGTTGAAAGAATTTGAGAATGTCATCTTCTTTTTCTGCTTCTAAAATTTGAGTTAAAAATTTCCTATCTTCTAATAAATTGTAAACTTCTATAAACAAACACCTTCTTGCATTTAAACCTTACATATTTAATTTTAATAATTTGAATCTTATAGTAATTATACAACTTTTTTATTCTTTTTGCAATAATGCAAAAATTTTAATTTGCTGAAAAATTAGAACCTGTATTCAGAATGATTAAAATACCTAATTTTCAATAATTTTTTCAAAACTTTGTCAAAAATGCTCAGAATATATAAATCATTCATTGTGCTTTTTTTATCATTACTGAAGAAAAATTCTTCGAAAATTTGGAATTTACCCTTTTGAATACAGGTTCTTAATTTTCGTCAAACCAAAGGCTTGATATTTATGAAGACATTACATTATAATTTAAACAGGGTTGTTTTTCGGGATCATATATGATCGGTGATACCGTTTTTGATCTAAAATTATTAAGAGAGGTTTTTATGTTTTTACGTAATTTGGGTATTTCAATGGCAATACTTTGTGTCGCTACTCCGATTAGTGCTCAAACACATAGTTTTGGGACATATGATCCTAATGCGATACTTCGGGCAGCTAGCAAATTTAGAAATTTACTTCGTGATGCGGGTTACGATAGGGATGGTCAGTATTTTTCTTTATATTACGGGATTAGCGAGATAATCAGGATTGCATCAGAGGAATTAAGCGAAGCAGAAGCTTCTACACCTCCTTTGCCAAGCGAGGTTTTGCCGCGCTATTTTGAAAATTTATGTTCGATCACTGTTTTTCACAGTAAAATGGCACCGGGATATACCTATGACTTGTTTGCTGGACTTCTTAGAAATATTTGGTCTGCGGCTGGAGTTAGTAGAGACGAAGAATTAGTAGGGAAAGATACTGAATATTTAAGAGATTGGGTGGATCAGCAAGTGATTGAGGATGGTTCTGCTGCGCCACATTTGCGAGGAGATATTCAAAATTTTACTCCAAGCGAAGACAAGTGGAAAATGCGCGTTGTAGGACCATTAACTTACATATCTTTATCTGTAAAAGTTGTAGAACCCCAGGAAGATTTAGTCGCGAGTGTTCTTGAACCTGCGCTTAATAGGCTCAACATTATTTATTATAAATCTAATGAAAAAGTAAAAAGCCCAGATTACGTTGCTCTTGCAATATTGAAGGAAGATTTTGGATTATTGCGCGTTTTGTCGCCATCTGAATGTCAAGGTAAGTTATCAGATTTAAAAATTCCGCCTCAATGCTTTCTTGCCGCTATTAAAAAAGACAGAGATTTTATAATAGCTTCTACATACTGTTATTTTACCGGGGAGAAATTACCAGGTGGATTTGACGCACGTCAAATTGATGCTCGTTTACATCTTTTAACAAAAAAAGAGATGGATGAGTTTCCGAAAAACGAAGAGGAAATGGTTAATTTTCCTGTTAAGTTTCAATTTGGAGAAGAAATTGAAGAGCGACAGTTAAGTTTAAAAGTAAAAGACTTAGGCGAAGAATCAGAAATTTGTTTCAAGAGATTCGTTACTTCGTTAGGTTACGAAGCGCCAAAACATATTCTTTGTTGCTCTTCGAGTAATTCGATTATTGATCCAACTGTTCCTATAGCCAAGCATTTTCTTAAATTTAGGAAAGATGGTGAATGCGTTTGTATAAAACTAGGTAATGATCAAGAAACTCTTAATCAAACAGTTGTCTCAACTGTAAGCTCGACAGAATACGGCGGAAAAGGGCAAGAATTGGAAATGTTTAGATTTTTCTTGAAAACAAAAGATTCTGGTACGAGATTACATCGTTTTCCATACAGTGATATTCGATTGAAATGTGATACAAAATCTTTTTTAAAACGACTTTTTCCAGGAGAAAACGATTTAAAAGTAGTAATTAACGGTAAGATTGTCCCGGATTCCACTTTACTCAAAAGTGTGTTCGAAGTTATTCTTCAAGATGATATGGTCCAAGTAGAGAGAAAAGAAGAAACTTGTAGATTTGTATTTTACAGAGACGGAGCTTTTCTAGAAGATAATGATGCTTTAGATGATTGTATTTTAACCGAAGCTGAATTTAGAGGGAAAACTGTTCAAGAAGTAATAGATATCATAAATTTTAAATCTCATCTTGAAGTTAAAGGTTTGTGTGTAGATGGTGGAAATATTTTTGTTGAAGACAATTTCCATGATTATTATATGCCAGGAACTATTTTCGTAGCTTCATTGGATGATACTGTCCCATCCTCAACAGAATTGCTAGAAAAAGAGGGGAAAGGAGAAGAAGATGAGTTTTCATTGTGGGCGTTTGATTCCGTACGTTTTGTTCCTCCAATCGTAATAGCTCCTCTTGATGATGATTTGTATGACTAAGCGACTTGAAAAAAGGTTTATATGTTAAACTCAAAATCAAGATGTATAGCTGTTTAACCACATTTCATTTATACTGTTTTAAATCCGCTTGGATATACGATTGATCGAATGGAGAGAAAAAAGGAGATTTTTCAATAAATGAATAATAATTTTTTAAAATCTATTATGCGTGCTGTTTCAGTTTTTTTGGTCCTTGCAATGTCTATGTCTGCTCCAACAACATTTGCAGAACGAAAAGAACAAGAGGAAACTAGATGTTCCAAGAGAAATACAGTTTTTAAAGTTCTAGGAGGGTTTTCTTTAGCTGCAGTTTTGGCATTAGCATTTAAAAAAACTTTTCATTCATCTTCGCAAGATGGGATCACGCTGGGCAGTAGAGTATTAGATGAAAATTCAAGTATTAAAACAACAGATGAAGACTCGCCGAGTGATGATGAGGCACCGGGCGAAGGCCTAGGCATTACTTTTTCAACAGAGCAAGTATCAAATTTTATTAAAAGTTTATTAATTCCGGGTAAAAATATAGGTATAATATGCCAAAAGGGAACAGGCGGGACGTTAGGCAAAAGAATAAGAAATACTTTAGGAGAAACAAGATCTTTTGTTTACCCGCGCGGTACGATCTGTGATTCGTTATGTTGCTGTGATAATTTTGGACTACTCGTAATTCTTGTTGGTCCTGGTGATAGTTGGGCGAGTGCCCCGACAGACGAAAATTTTGTACGTGGGACTTTATTGCCAAAAATCCAGGCATTTAGAGGGCCATACTGGGGAAAAGTTTTAATTTTGTCGTATTCTGTTACTGGAGACAATATGAATTTTAGCTTAGGTTCAGAAATGGTTGTTTTACATACTTTTTTCGATGAAGAAGCAAGAAAAGAACTCATTTCAGCGGAAGAAAGAAATAGATTCAATGGTAAAGAGAAAGTAGCAGATAAAGGAAACCCTATTTTTCATTGTATAAGATTTGAAAATGGAAGTTTTAGATTGGAACCAATTTTTCCGCAACCCCGAGCCTTAAAAACAGGTTCTTAATAAGCTTTTACTTCATTTAAAATTTCTTCAACAAGTTTTTCTTGCTGTGTTTTTCTGATTATAATGCCTTTTTTAAAAATAAAACCAATACCGTTTGCCCCGGTTATTGCTAAATCTGCGCCTTTAGCTTCGCCGGGGCCGTTGACTGGGCACCCCATGACTGCAATTTTTATGTTTTTATTT
This sequence comes from Oscillospiraceae bacterium, assembly GCA_031265995.1. GTDB lineage: Bacteria > Bacillota > Clostridia > Oscillospirales > Acutalibacteraceae > Improbicoccus. The sequence goes on along the minus strand of JAISBW010000028.1, from coordinate 33,953 downwards.
AAATTTTTTAGCTCTTTTTCTAATTTTTCAGCCAGTGACACAACATCAATCGTTGCCCTGCCGCAAGTTGGGCAAGAAATTATTGTGGCGCCGTCTCTTAAACCGAGCGATTTTAAAATCGAAATACCCGTTTCAATTTCTTTTTCGGGATCTGCGCTTAAAGAAACTCTTATTGTGTCGCCGATTCCATCTAAGAGAAGTGCGCCTATTCCTATAGAAGATTTAATAATTCCTGTTTTTTCAGTTCCTGATTCGGTAATGCCTATATGTAATGGATATTCAGTTTTTTTGTTTAAAATTCTATAGGCTTCTATACAAGTTCTAACACATGAAGATTTTACCGAAACCACAATATCTTTAAAATCTAAATTTTCAAGTATTTTTATATTTTCTAAGGCGTTTTCCGCAAGAATTTTCGAATTGGGGTTTTCAAATTTTATAGAGCCGCTATTAATGCCTATTCTAATCGGAATATTAAAATTTCGGCAAACTTTTGTGATATTTTTAATTCCTTCAGAACTAATGTTGCCAGGATTAATTCTTATTTTATCCGCACCAGCGAAAACAGATTCAATCGCCAATTTTTCGTCAAAATGAATATCAGCGACGATTGGTATTTTTATATTTTTTTTAATTTCTGGTATAATCTTAACAGTATCTTTATTAGGAATAGCGACTCTTAAAATATCGCATCCCGATTTTTCAAGTTCTATCGCTTGCTTAATATTTCCATCAAAATCTGAACTTGGCACGGAAAGCATCGACTGAATCGAAATTTTTTCGCCCCCGCCGATTATTGTAGTTCCAACTTTAATTTTTTTAGTTTTATGCATAAAATATTAATTTTCCTTTTCTTTTAAAACATGTAATTTGAAAACGATACTTCACATCTTATTAGAATAGATTCTTAATATTAATTTATATAAAACCGATGAAACTATGCCTAAAATAAGTGAAATAATAATAAATTTTAACCCCCACAAAATTGGACTAACTATTAGAAATGCGTGACTATAAAATATAAAACAAATAACAAAAGCCAAAGCCAGAGATAAAAAAACAAAGCATCTAAAACGATTCATGGGAGAACAAACTTTATAAAGTAGCTGAATGCTTAACACACCAGTCGTTGCTGCAGCTATACTTGAATAAATATTTTGAGGAATTGAAAATTTTGAGCGCGCAATTGAACAAAGCACAATATTTGCGCAAATTGCCAGTGCAGCTGGTAGCGAGGTGCGCATTATGTTTGAAAATATTGAGTTTTCAATTTTTGCCGTGTTGGGTTCCAACGCCAATAAAAAGGAAGGAATCCCAACGGTAAGCGCACTTATTAAACTCATTTGAATCGGCATAAATGGATACGGAAACGAAAAAAACAACATTAAAATTGAAAGAATTGAAGAATAAGCGGTTTTTACAAAAAATAATCCAGATGTAGTTTGAATATTATTCACCGCGCGCCTCCCTTCGAAAACCGCATTCGGCATTGATGAAAAATCAGAATTAATCAAAATCAAATTTGAAATTTCACGGGCGGCGGAGCTACCTGAAGCCATAGCGACGGAACAATCAGCTTCTTTTAGCGCAAGAATATCATTAACGCCATCCCCCACCATTGCCACATATTTGCCTTTAATTTTAAGCGCTTTTATAATTTCTCGTTTTTTCTCAGGGGTAACTCTTCCAAAAATAGTATATTTTGCTGCCGCGTTCAGAATATCTGAAAAATTATTTAATTCGCTTGTGTCAATCGAGTCATAAAAATTTGGAACGCCGACTAACTTTGCTATTTTAGTAACGGTTGATACGCTGTCGCCCGAAATTATTTTTATATCCACTTGATTTTCGTAAAAATATTTTAATGCATCGCTTGCACCTTTTCTGATTTTGTCGAGCATCAAAACAATTCCGAGAAATTTAATATTACTCGGAATTTTATCTTTTATTAATTTATCGTCGGAATGCCCTATGGCAAGAATACGATAATTTGAAAATTTAGTGATTAAATTTTGAATTTTTTTGTTCTCAGGGAAAATTATCTCAGCCGAACCCATTAGAAAACTTCCGTGCGAATTTAAAAAAACACCAGAAAACTTGCGCCGAGAATTAAACGGAACAACGTAGTCGGCTTTTTCAAAATTTTCTTTTGGTTTAATTGATTTTTGCAAAGATTTTAAAGTTTCATTACCATTTTCAAAAGAAGACACCAATATTTTCAAAGCTTTGAAAAGCGAAACATCGGAAAGATCGGCAAATTTTTTTTTATTTTCATAAATTTTTGAAATTTCTTTTAAATCTGTTTCAAGTTTATTTTGACAAATTATAGCAAAAACTTCAAAAGATCCTTCGGTTATTGTTCCAGTTTTGTCAAGGCAGAGTGTGTTGACACGAGCTAAAGCTTCAACTGAATAAACGTCTTTCGCAAGAATTTTTTTTCTCGCCAGCCGAATCGCGCCAAGAGCAAGAACGGAACTTGCCAGAAGTGCAAGACCTTCTGGTATCATACCTATCATTACGGCACTTGTGGATAGAGCGGCAGTGGAATATACACAGCCACTTGCTCTAAATTGGTTAATGAAAAAAGGAATTCCGACAGGGATTATTAATATTGAAACAATTTTTATTATTTTTTTTACAGTCAGCATAATTTCAGATTGAGAAGGCTTTATATTCTTAAGTTTTTTTGAAATTTTTGCGGAATACGTATTTTTCCCGACTTTAACGGCACGTGCCAAAACTTTGCCGCTTACTACAAAACTTCCCGAAAGAAGAGAATCGCCCTCTTTTTTTTCAATTAAATTAGGTTCTCCGGTCAGAAGCGATTCATCAGCTTCGCATGAACCTTCGGCGACAACGCAGTCAGCGCAAATTTGATCCCCGTTTTCAAAAATTATTATATCGTCAATAACAATATTTTCTGTTTGAATATCTATAATCTTGGAATCACGTAAAACCTTTGTGTTTTTAGATAATATTAATTTGAGTTTTTCAGTTGCGTTCCTTGCACGTAGTTCGTGAAACAAACTTATAAGCGAGTTGCATACAACGACGATCATAAACATAAGATTTCTCAGCGAACCTGTAAAAAGGATCATCAAAGCAAGTATGACATTAACCAAATTAAAAAGGGTAAAAAAGTTGCCTTTTATTATCTCCGAAATGGATTTAGGTTTAGGGGAAGAATCTATATTGGAAAGACCCTTGGAAAACCGTTCAACAGCTTGGGAGGAAGTCAAGCCTGTTTTTAGATTCGTAGGAATTCCTGCAGATTCTATAAAAACCGCCCTCCGATATAAGATTCTTAAAAATTATATGTCTGGAAAACACAAAAGTACAGGATAAAACCTAAGAAGCTGTATTCAAAAGAACAAATTCCAAATTTTTGAAGAATTTTTTTCAAAATGAGGAAAAAAGCGCAATAAATACTTGATGTATTCTGAGCATTTTTAACAAAATTTTGAAAAAAAAATATTAAAAATCGGGAATTTTGATCTTTTTGAATACGAGTTTTAAAATATTATAAAATTTTTTAATCTGATTTTTAAGAGGTGTTACATAACTTGACCTGCGGAATTACGGAACTTAGGCGAAAAGAAGTAATAAACGTCCGAGATGGGCTAAGAATTGGATTTGTCAGCGATGCGGAAGTTGATTTATGCAATGCCAGGTTAATATCTATAATCATTTATGGAAAATTAAAATTCTTCGGGCTTTTGGGTCGCGAAGAAGATATTGTAATCAGATGGGAACATGTTGAAGTAATTGGAAAAGATACAATTTTAGTAAGTTTTTATCAAACCAAAGAAAAACATAAAGGAATATTAGGTAGATTTTTAAAAAATTAATCTTTTATTTTTAAAAATGAGGTTATTATGAAAGTTTTTGTCGCAAAAAAGAATACGGTAATTTTTATTGGCGCGGCTTTTTTATTTTGTATTTTTACGATAACACTTATGACGACACACGCAATTTTAAATAAAAAAAATGCAAATTATGCGTATACTCTGATACTTGATGCCGGTCACGGCGGAGAAGATGGCGGTGCAGTCGGAGCCGGCGGTGTTGTTGAAAAGAATATAAATTTAGACATTTCTTTAAAAACCAAGGAATTGTTCGAAATTTTTGGAGCGGAAGTTATTATGACGCGCGAAAAAGACAAGGCAATTTATGACGGCGAGGCCAAACGTTTGCGCCAGAAAAAACGTTCGGATTTGCGCAATAGACTTAAAATCATAGAGAAAAACAGCGATGATAAAACTGTTTTTGTAAGCATACACCAAAATAAATTTCCTGATTCAAAATATTCCGGAACACAAATTTTTTATTCAACCAATAATCCTTCTAGCGAAGAATTGGCCTTGAGTGTTCGAGAAAAAATTGTTTCTGCGATTCAGCCGGAAAACGAACGCGAAATAAAACCTGCAACTTCAAAAATTTTTTTGCTGAACAACGCTAAAATTCCGGCAATAACCGTAGAATGTGGGTTTATTTCTAATGAGGAGGAAGCCAAAAAACTTGTCGACGAAAATTACCAATCGCAGATGGCAATGAGTATATTTTGCGGTGTTAATAATTTTATTAATAAAAATGCAGATAATTTAAATTCGGAGACGGTAGAATAAGAACCTGTATTCAAAAAGATCAAAATACCCAATTTTCAATAATTTTTTTCAAAATTTTGTCAAAAATGATCAGAATACATAAAAATATTCATTGCGCTTTTTTTCTCATAATGCAAAATTTTAACTAAAATATGTGATATTTCGGAGATATTAGACAGGCTCTTATAACTGGTCATTATTTTTTAAAAAATAAACCTTGACAATTTAAATAAAAAATTGTAAAATAAAAATGACGACAGATTTTGTGTAGGAGCGAATAATGTGAAAAACTCATTATTTAAAAAATTTATCTCAAGCGCCATGGCTGCCTTTGTCTTGTTTCCACCACCGAACCGCGTAAATGCCGAGGATCCTCCAGTTAAGCTTAATACGTATGTAGTTAAGGCTGTACTTGTTGGTAATTCGGGGGTCGGAAAGACAGCAACTGCTGGAAGTATCTATTTTGAAAAAGTGTATACTTCAGGCTTTGAAAAAACGGCAGGTGTGGAATATTATCCAGTATGTGTAGGAAAAGGTAATGACAGAGTAAAAGTGCAAATGTGGGACACATCTGGGCGAAAAGAATTTAAATCAATTACTTTTGCTTATCTAAGAGGTTGTATGGCGATTGTAATATTTACTGATTTGCTAAAAGAGAACGTTGAAGCAACCTCAGAATGGCTTCGAGGTTGCAAAGAACATGAGCTCCCCTCCGACGCAAAAGTTCTTTTTGTTATAAATGAAAATACGCCGAGCCCTTGTGCCCCTAATGATAGATTTGATTCCGCAGAAGCAGCGGAGGCTAGGCTTAAAGAGTTGCATGAAAATGAGATTCTTGGAAAACCTGATATTTGCTGCGTTAATCCATCGAAACCAGAGGGATGCAACGAACTGCTAAGAAGACTGGAAAATTTAGCTTCCGATTGTTTACGAGAAGGTAAGTACTACCGCTATCCATTTTCGATAAACCTACTAGCTCATCGAAAGTCCCATACGCTGCTGGCGCAGGGGCGGTTTTAATCTTATTCACGATTGGAGGTTTAGGTTTATACTTTCTTAGAAGTCGGAAATCAAGTGATAAGCAAGGGAAGACACGATCGACTAGAGGTCGAAGAATAGCTTTAAAACCCTTCCCGCAAGCTGTAGAACACCATTTCCGAATTTATGAGAATAGGTTCTTAAGTGAATGATATTCAAAATTTTCTTTTTCGTGTTTTGACCTGGCGGAAGTATCTTCAATGAATTATGGATATGCCCCGAGTAATAGCGATCTTATTGATATTTTGATGCAAGGAGAGTAATTTTGGTAAAATCTGGAGATTTTCTGAGTTTTTCTAAAATTAGAATAGCAGAAACCACATGTATTTTAGAACTTAAGTCGTTTCGTGTTTGCTCATTGGGCGTGGCACGGGCGGCTTGTTTTTTTTCTAAAAAAATATACTTTTGACATTAAAATTATTAACTTTATAATCGTTCAGATAAAATTTTTGCATATAACCTAGGATAATTCTTAGGTGTGTTTTTGGTCTTTTTAATTTTTATGATAACACGCTGACCTAAATTTTTCGAAAGATTAAAATTTTCAATGCAAAAAATTTCTCCTCCCAAAACTTCTAATGCACGTTTAGAATTTAAAATCTCATATTTTGCGTTAGGTCCTTTAAAAGCTATGAAAATCCCCCCAATCTTGACCAGCGGAAGGCACAATTCGCAAAGAACATTAAGCGGCGCAACCGCTCTTGAAACACAAACTTCAAAGCTTTCTCTCAAATCAGTTTTAGCAATTTCTTCCGCACGGTCACAGACAGTTTCCAATTTAATATTAATTTTTTGTGAAAGTTCATTTAAAAATTTGATCTTTTTGCCCGAACTATCAAGGGCAGTTAGTGAAATTCCAGGGTTAACGATTTTTAAGGGTATTCCGGGAAATCCTGCTCCTGAGCCTACATCAATTGTTTTTTCTTTTTTATTTAAAATTTTATTAGGCAAAATGCTATCTATAAAATGTTTTATAATTATATCATGATAAGATATAATAGAAGTTAAATTTATTTTTTTGTTATATTCTAAAAGAAAATCAGCATAATTAAAGAATTTTTCTAATTGGGGTTTGTTTAATTCTATATTTAATTTCTCAGCTTCATATTTTAAAGTTTCAAAAAAAATATCTCTCAATTTAGAACCCGTTTCTATGGATTTGGAGTGTCAGAACCTGTATTCAAAAGGATCAAAATACCCAATTTTCAATAATTTTTTTCAAAATTTTGTTAAAAATGATCATAATACATAAAGTATTCATTGACTTTTTTTACTATTACTGAAGAAAAATTCTTCAAAAATTTGGAATTTGCCCTTTTGAATACAGATTCTCAGTTTTAAAGAAAATTTTGAATAATTTTTATTAAAAATCTGTTCTTACAGATTATGAGGACAGGTCTTGGATTTTTTGCTTCTGCCGATTTTTTTCAATCCATATCATTAAAACCGATATATCTGCAGGTGTGACTCCGGAAATTCGCGATGCTTGACCTAAATTTAAAGGATTGGTTTTTGTTAATTTTTCTCTTGCTTCAAGGCTTAAATTTTTGATTTTAAAATAATCTATGTTTTTCGGCAAGACATTTTTTTCCATTTTTTTTGTTTTTTCTATTTGTTTAACTTGACGTTTTATATAACCTTCATATTTTACTTCAATCTCAACACGATTAACTATATCCTTAGATAAATTCGGAGAATTTTTATCTATTTTTTTTATCATCCCATAAGTTACATCAGGGTATTTTAATAAACATTCCGCATTTATAGATTTGCAAGAAATATTTAAATCCGAAAAAATTTTATTTGATTCATAAGTCGGTTTAATAGAAGTATTTTTTAATCTGGTTAATTCTTTATTTTTTTGTTCCATTCTTAATTCAAATTTTGACCAAGAAAAATCATTTATCAATCCTATCTTTCGACCGATAGGCATTAAACGTTCATCTGCATTATCTATTCTTAAAAAAAGCCTGTATTCAGAACGCGAAGTCAACATTCGATATGGATCGTCAACCCCTTTTATCACTAAATCGTCAATAAGTGTGCCTATGTAAGAATTTGAACGGCTTAATACAATTTGTTCTTTATTATGGCATCTGAGCGCCGCGTTAATTCCCGCGACCAGGCCTTGAGCCGCGGCCTCTTCATACCCAGAAGTACCGTTAACCTGACCTGCGCTGTAAAGACCATCCAAAAATTTAAATTCGAGCGTAGGATTTATGCAAAAAGGATCGATTATGTCATATTCAATCGCGTATGCAAAACGCATTATCACGGCATTTTCAAACCCTTCGACCGTTCTATAAATTTGCGTTTGAACGTCCTGAGGCATACTCGAAGACATCCCGTGAAGATAAATTTCCTCAGTATTCACCCCGCAAGGCTCGACAAAAATCTGATGACTTTCTTTATCGATAAATCTCATTACTTTGTCTTCAATACTTGGACAATATCTGGGTCCTATTCCATTTATTTCTCCTTTATACATCGGGGACCTGTGTATATTTTTAAGAATTATTTCCTTGATTTTATTATTTGTTCTGGCAATATGACAAATAATTTTGTTTTTTCCGATATTTTCGCTGTCATAAGAAAAAGGCGTGACAATTTCGTCTCCTTTTTGTATTTCAAGAGCGGAAAAATCTATGCTTGATTTAAGAATTCTTGCCGGAGTTCCTGTTTTAAATCTTTTTATAGGTATTCTAAGTTTTTCAAGAGAATTTGTAAGAAAATTCGAAGGAAAAACCCCGTCCGGACCACTTTCATAATTAACTTCACCTATATGAACCCGGCCGCGAAGATATGTGCCCGAAGCAAGTATTACGCATTTTGATTTATAAATTGTTCCTATACGTGTTTTTATAACCCAAAGTTCATTTAAACGCTCTAAACTTATAATTTCAGCTTGCTTTAAATGGAGGTTTTCTTGGGTTTCAAGTTTGTGTTTCATGCGGCACTTATATTTTTCTCTGTCAATTTGTGCGCGAATTGATTGAACGGCCGCGCCTTTTCCTGTATTTAAAATTCTGCTGTGCAAAAAACATTCATCAGCCGCTTTCGCCATTTCTCCGCCAATTGCATCGATTTCACGAACCAAAGTGCCTTTTGCGGTACCGCCAATCGAAGGACTGCACGGGCAGTTACCTACGGAATCCAAATTTATCGAAAATACCACAGTCTTACTACCCAGTCTTGATGAAGCAAGCGCGGCCTCTATTCCTGCATGCCCCGCCCCTATGACCGCGACTTCATAATCATGATTCATGATAAAATCCCTTACCAGAACAGGTTCTTAACTTTTTCCATGAATCAACCGCCATTTTGTCACATTCTTCATTTTCAGGATGCCCGCTATGACCGTGAACCCAATTTAAATTAAATTTGTGCTTTGAAATTAAATCAAGCAGTCTCTCCCATAAATCTGAATTTAAGGCGGGATTTTTTTTATCTCTCATCCAATTATTAGCACGCCATTTTTTAGCCCAGCCTTTATTTACAGCGTCAACAATGTACCGTGAATCGCTGTAAGCGTCTATATAATGTGGTTCTTCAAGGATTTCAAGTGCCTTAATAATCGCAGTAAGCTCCATACGATTATTAGTAGTTTTTACTTCCGACCCGCAAATTTTTTTTTCAAAATCATCAAACTTCAAAATTGCCGCCCACCCTCCAGGTCCGGGATTCCCGCTGCAAGCGCCATCGGTAAAAATTTTTACTTTTTTCAAAACTAACTTCCTTTAAAATTGTTTATAAACACAAATTTATATTGATTTAAAATCTTTAAAAGTTAAAATAAATCCCAAAATCATGCTCAAATAATAGTTAACTAAACGGCAAAGGATCATTGCGGGAGCAATATCTGAATGGACAAAAAAATCTCCTAAAATGAGTAAAAAACCGCCCTCCGCAGTTCCGGCGGCTCCAGGAAGAGGACTAACCGATGAAATTAAAGTTATGAAAACTTGCGCCGCCAGCATATCTAAAACTGGAAATCCTGAAAGTCCGAAAGCCTTGGCGATAAAAAAGGGTACGGAATAGAGAAAAATATTCTGCAAAAACGAATAAACAAAAATCGAAATACCGCAGTTGATTGAAAAGTCATTTTCAATTAAAAAAGTAAGCTGGTTTTCTATTTTGGAATTAATTTTTTCAGCATTTTTTATTAACCTTATTTTCTGAAGAAATCTGCTTGCCCAAAAAACAATTTTCATTACCCTTTCTTTGTTAAGATAAAATAAAATTATAGATAAAAGTCCGGCGCACTGCATTATCACACCGACTGTAATCAAAAAAGAAAAACCTATCATTTTTCCTTTAAAACTATCGCTTTTTAACATGATAAAAAAAAGTGAAATAGCCACGCAGCATAATTGATACACAAAAAATTTCTGCGCAAGCTTAGAGATCGCCTTCCCTGCTGACATTCCGGTCTTAGAAAGGCGCATTACTTGAGAAGGTTGTCCACCGGAATTAAAAGGAGTTATTGAGTTATAAAACTGGCTTCTCATGGTAAGTTTAATATAATCATAAAATGAATTATACGTCCCCTGAAATATTCTTGAAAGCACTGCAGAGTCGCACAGCCAGTAAAATACCATAGAAAATACCGAACAAATAAAATAAAAAAAATTAAGTTTGGGGAAAATTTTCACTAAAGTGACAAAATTATTTTCTGAAATGCAAAAAAATAAAAGAATCCCAAACGAAATCAATAACGGAAACACTTTCATAAAAAAAAATTTTAATTTTTCTTTGTACATAAACACCAACATCCTAAATTTATTCTTCTGGACTTTTCACTGGAAAAATTGGATCCGGACAATTTTCATCTCCAGGTTTATAATCATCCGAAACAAAATGCTTGATAGATTTGCTTATAGCACGAGCGTTATATAAAAATTTGTCAAAATTTGCGGATTTAAAATGCATCATAAAAAGATCGTATAAAATCAAAAAACTAATTCTCTTGGAATGCGCCCTCATTCTTCGGCGGCATTTTTTGTATATACCTTTTTTTTCACAAAAATTGCGTACTACACCAATTGTTTTTACAAAATCGTTTATCTTTTTTGCATTCATCGTATGCAAAATACTGTTATTTCTCATAACATAATTATAAAGAACATCAGTAACAAACACCACTCTTTTTGCATAGAAAAACAACTGCGGAGACGTTGCGATATCTTCGAAATACATGTCGTAAAATTCGATTTTATATTTTGTAAAAAGCTCTCTTTTAAAAAGTTTGTTCCAAGCAAACGTAAACGTACCGATACAAGATATTATCTTTTTAAGAGCGTGTTCGCCGGAATAAACCCCGGGAATTGTCGTGAGAGGACAAAAAATACGCATTTTTACACGCGGATAATAAAAATAAAAGTTGCAACAAACAATATCCGCACTGTTTTTGAGCGCCGTTGAATAAAGTTTTTTAAGATAATCAGGTTCCAAAAAATCATCGCTATCCAAAAAAGCCACGTAATCGCCTGAACTTACCTTTAATCCTGCGTTTCTTGCTTGAGAAAGACCCTTATTTTTTTGATTTAAAACAATAAAATTTGAATTCTTTTCGGCAAATTCACCAATAATCTTTGAGCTTCCATCCGTTGAGCCGTCGTTTACAATTATAACTTCTATATCTTTAAAAGTTTGATTTTCTACAGAAACAAGCGTTCTTCTTAAATATTTTTCGACATTATAAACAGGGATAATCAGACTTATAGCCCTATTTTCTTTTGTTTCTTCCATAACTATGCGAACCTCACTAACAAAACTGCAAAACCTTAAAAAAACATACCAACCAACCCTCGTCGGTTTATAAAAACCGCAAGCATCCATAGATTATACCAAAAATTTATCCTTGCGGCAATTAGAGCCTGTTTCATAGTCTTTGAATACAGGCTCTAAGAACCTGTATTCAAAAGGATCAAAATACTCAATTTTCAATAATTTTTTTCAAAATTTTGTCAAAAATGCTCAGAATACATAAAGTATTCATTGCGCTTTTTTCCTCATTTTAGAAGAAAAATTCTTCAAAAATTTGGAATTTGCCCTTTTGAATACAGGTTCTAAAAAATGAGGAATATTCTTTCATAAATTTTAGTAAAACTAATTAAGACTTTGACTGTGTGAAAATCTAAAAAAATAAAAAATAGAAGTAAAAAATGCAAAATCTAAAAATATGGATATTTTCCCTTATTGTTGCGGCTCTTATATGTTCGGTCACTGATTTTTTTTTGCCCGTTAACAAACAAAAAATTTTTCGTATAATTTTGAATATATTTTTAGTTTTATGTATATTAAGCCCACTTAAAAAAATAAAATTCAATGAAATTGTTCCGAATTTAAACACTAGTGAAAAATTTAAAACTCAAACTAATTTAAAAATTGAAAAAATTGTTAAAGCTAATGTTAAAAGGCTTATAGAAAAAAAAATAGGTGATAAAGCTAAAATTTTAGACATATGTATTGATGAAAACGATGATCAAACGGTCATTTGCAAAATGCTTCTCTTATCCGAGCAGGAAAACGCCGAAAAAATCCGTAAAAAGATAGAGGACGAGTTTAAAGTTAAAGTGAGGTTTGAAAATAGAGTTGAAAATACTAGAACTTAAAAAAATATCTAAATATTTAAAGTATTTTCTGAACGAAAAGAAAAAAATAGCAATTCTTGCCATATCAGGTATAATTTTAATGCTTATCCCCGGTTTTTTTTCGAAACGCCAAAACGAATTTTCGATAAAAAATGTTAAAAATTCGGAAAATTATGATAAAAGAATTCAAGTTGATATTGAAAATATAGTTTCAAAAATTGAGGGTGCAGGAAAAACGAAGGCTATGATAACGTTTGAAAATGAGACAGAAATAATATACGCAACAGAAAAAAGAGAAAATAGGCAATGTGTAAAAGAAAAATTGAATGATGATACAATCTTACATAAAACAAAAAGCGGGGATTCTGAAAATAAATATATAACTGCTAAAAATCCCGATGGATCCGAACGACCGCTGGAAATAACAAGAATTCATCCAAAGACAAAAGGAGCGGTAATTGTTTGTGAAGGGGCTGGTATTCCAAGCGTGCGCAGAAAGATTATCGAGGCTGTATCGGTTGCACTGGACATAAGAGAAAATAGAATTTGTGTTACAAGATAATTATTTTAAAATAAGGAGAGTTTTTATGAAACCCATTAAAATTCAAAGAAGACAAGTCGTGCTTGCATCACTAGCGATCGCTTTAGGGACAGCTGTTTTCCTCAACTGGCAATTTTCGCCCAAAAAAGATTTTATAAATTTTGGAGATCAAACCAAGCCTGCTTCTAAAACTTTCGGTGAGGCAAGATATGTAAACGGACATGTAAATGGGCAAGACATAGAAAAAGGCCCTGTTTCGGAAAAAGCAGTAATAAAAAATTTTTATGAAGACAGTCGTTCAAAACGAGAAGAAGTACATAAAAACACAATGGATGATTTGAAAAAAATCATAATGGATCCAAATATAAGCGATAAAGTTAAAGAAAATGTTTCTAAAAAAATATTAAATTTAGCGGAAAACAAGCGCCAAGAGGTGGATATAGAAGTTATGATATTAGCAAAAATGGGCCAAAAAAACGAAACCGAAAATTTTATTGAAAATTGTATAGCTATGATTCAAGAAAATAAATGCTCAGTAATAGTAGATAAAAACAATTTGGAAAGAAGAGACATTGATGTGATTTGTAGTGTGGTTACTGAATTATCAGGAATAGAAAAAGAAAATGTTAGATTAGTTACAAGATAAATATAAAAATGCTACATGAATAAATTATAAAATAAGTCTTCTTTTAATTTGCATAAAAATAAGAAAAAATATAAAATAAGCTTGTTTTGAAACCTGCTTGGGGGGTAGAACAGTGAAAATCAATTCGAATTACCTTAACTTAAAAGATAACTATTTGTTCAAAACCGTTAAAAAAAAAGTTAATGATTTTATTCTTAAAAATCCTGGAAAAAAAATTATTAATTTAGGAATTGGCGATGTTACTCTTCCAATTTGTAAATGTGCCGTTGATGCTGCAAATAATGCGACAATTGGAATGGGAAGAGCTGAAACTTTCAAAGGATATGGTCCAGACGGAGGCTATGAATTTCTTAGAGAAAAAATAGCTGAAAAATATTATTCTCGCAGTGTAAAAATTAAAACTGATGAGATATTTGTAAGCGATGGAGCGAAATCGGATATTTCTGGAATCCTTGACATTTTTTCCCTAGAAAATGTTTGTTTAGTGCCTGATCCTGTTTATCCTGTTTACTCCGATTCAAATATTATGGATGGGAGACAGATCGTTTATTTGAACGCAAATGAAGAAAATGAATTTTTACCTCTTCCTGAGGATAGATATGCCGCCGATATAATATATATATGTTCGCCGAATAATCCCACTGGGTCAGTTTATACGGCGGAAATGCTCAAGAAATGGGTCAATTTTGCCAATTCAAATGATTCGATTATCCTTTTTGACGCCGCATATGAGGCGTTTATTTCTGAAAAAAAGCTCCCGCATAGTATTTTTGAAATTGAAGGCAGCAAAACTTGTGCGATTGAAATAAATTCGTTTTCTAAGTCGGCGGGGTTTACAGGCATGAGATGTGCTTATATGATAATCCCTCATGAGCTTGTACGTGAAGGCGTTTCTATCAATAAACTTTGGGGTAAGAGAATTTCGGTGAAATTTAACGGCGTTTCGTATGTAATTCAACGAGCTGCTGAATCAGTTCTTACAAACGAAGGGAATTTACAATGCAAAAATCTGTTGACATACTATAGAGAAAATGCTAGAATAACCTCCAGCACTCTTAGGAATTCAAAAGTTAGGTTTTTTGGCGGTGAGAATTCTCCTTACATATGGATGAAGTGCCCTGAAAATATAAAGAGTTGGGATTTTTTCGATTATTTGCTGGAAAACTTTGGTGTCGTGGGTGTTCCGGGTTCGGGGTTCGGGAAAAATGGCGAGGGTTATTTTAGGTTTACGACTTTTGGAAAAAGAGAGGATATAAATGAAGCTGCTAGAATAATAGGGGGCGTATTTAGTTAATTTTCATGTAATTTTGGGTTCATGTTCGTTGCGGCTGAGGCAATGTGCTAGGCTGCGTGAGGTTGCTCGGAGGGAGATTTGGATTTTGATAGAGATAAGGCACTGGAGACAGCTCTTTCTCAAATAGAGAAACAGTTCGGCAAGGGCGCAATTATGCGCTTGGGCGAAAACAGAAACATGAACGTAGAGTCGATTTCCACAGGTTCGTTGACCTTGGATATAGCGCTCGGGATAGGCGGTTTGCCTCGCGGGAGAATCACCGAGGTTTATGGTCCTGAGTCTTCCGGAAAAACAACGCTTGCGCTTCATTGTATAGCGCAGGGTCAAGGTAGAGGCGGGAATGCGGCTTTTATAGATGTCGAACACGCTCTTGATCCGGTTTATGCCGCAGCTTTGGGTGTTGACGTTAATTCTTTGCTAGTTTCCCAGCCTGATACGGGCGAACAAGCCCTCGAAATTACCGAGTCGCTAGCTCGGTCTGGTGCGGTTGATGTAATAGTAATAGACTCGGTTGCCGCTTTGGTTCCGCGTGCGGAGATCGAGGGCGAAATGGGTGACGCTCATGTCGGTTTACAAGCACGTTTGATGTCACAGGCTTTGCGCAAACTCGCAGGGGCGATATCAAAATCTAATTGCGTTGCTATTTTTATAAATCAGCTTAGAGAAAAGGTGGGAGTGATTTATGGCAGTCCTGAGATTACCCCGGGTGGGCGGGCACTCAAATTTTATGCTTCCGTTAGAATTGATATAAGGCGGATAGAAACTCTTAAGTCAAGTAGCGAAGTTATAGGTTCGCGTACGCGCGCTAAGGTCGTTAAAAATAAGGTTGCACCGCCGTTTAAAGAAGCCGAGTTTGATGTTTTTTATGGCAAGGGTATTTCGCGTGATGGCGAGCTCTTGGATATAGCAGTGAAGACTGGTGTTGTTCAGAAAAGCGGAGCATGGTTTTCTTACGGCGAAACGAGATTAGGTCAGGGTCGTGATAATGTACGTGAGTTTTTTAAGAAAAATTCTGAAATTGCTTCTGAAATAGAAAAGAAAACACTTGAAAAGATTGAGATTCAGACAGTTGGTTCTCCTGTTAAATTTAATTCGAATGCGATTATTGGTTGATTTTATTGGAGCTTTATGAATGTTGCTAATTTCTTAACTTTATCTAGAATATTTTTTTCAGCAGTTATATGTACGATGCTATTGTTTTATCACTCGCCTTTCGTTTATTTTTTTTGTATGCTAGTCTTCTCAATTGCTTCTCTCACTGATTTTTTAGATGGCGTAATTGCGAGAAAAAACGGGGCGACGGATTTTGGAAGAATTTTTGATCCGGTTGCTGATAAGGTGCTAATTTTTCCGGTTCTTTTATGTTTTCTTAAATTAAGCTTGGTGGGTGTGGTTCCGATCATTTTGTTGTTGGTTCGTGAATTTGTCATGTCTGCAACAAGATTGGAGCTGTCGAAACAGAATTTAAAAATTGAGGCAAACGTTTTCGGAAAGATAAAAACTATACTCCAGATATTTTCAATACATATTATTATGCTTCACCAGATTTTTTTTGTATCATCTTATTTAAAGGTTTCTGGTGTTCTTTTATGGCTTTCGGTGTTTTTTTCTTGGGTGTCGTTTTTTGTTGTTTCGTTTAGAAAGAATATTTTTTTTAAAAAAGTATACTCCCGTTACAATTCAGAGACTAAGAATTTGTTCTCATCAAATCCGAAACGTGGCTTTTTGATAATTTTTGGCGTTTTTTTGTTTATTTTCCTCGTTTGGCGTTAGTCAATCGGCGTCAAATACGTCAAAAAAAATTTCAAAGATTACTTGTGGGTTTGCGTTTTAGTTTGGTGAAAAGCAGGTTCTGAGTTTGTAGAGATTGATAAGCAGATTTTGGCCGTGGTCTAAATTAGTTGATGACAACTCCCTGAATCGCCCACAACGTGAGATAAAGAATAAGCTTTAACTATTTCGTGACATGATCCAGATTCACGTGTTTTATAGTATGTTTGCAGGTGGTAAATATGAAACTTTATAACGTTCTTACACGTTCGAAGGAGGAATTTGTTCCGGTTGGAGATGAGGTCAAAATTTACGCTTGTGGTCCGACCGTTTATGATTTTATTCACATCGGAAACGCTCGCCCTCTCTGCCTGTTTGACGTTTTGCGGCGCTACTTAAAATATCTCGGGTATAAAGTCAAATTTGTTCAAAACTTTACTGACATAGACGACAAAATAATTAAAAAAGCACAAAAAGAAAATGTTACGTGTTTAGAGGTGGCCGAGCGTTTCATAAAGGAATACAAAGAAGACGCAGCAGGGCTAAATATTTGGCCGGCTGATGTTCACCCGAAAGCAACCGAAACTATTGGTGAAATCATTGAAATGATAAAAACTTTGATTAGCAAAAATCATGCTTACACAGTTCCATCCGGTGACATTTATTTTGATATTAAGTCTTTTTCTGATTATGGGAAATTGTCAAACCAATCTTTAGAGGAGCTTATTGCTGGCGAAAGAGTTGAAGTTTCTCAAGAAAAACGCAATGGACTCGATTTTGTGTTATGGAAAATGTCAAAAGAAAACGAGCCTTCCTGGGAAAGCCCGTGGGGATTAGGGCGTCCTGGGTGGCATATTGAATGTTCCGCCATGGCAAAAAAACATCTTGGCAAGACGATCGATATTCATTGCGGAGGTCAGGATTTGATTTTTCCTCACCACGAAAATGAGATTGCGCAAAGCGAATGTGCAAACGGTGCTGAATTTGCGAGATTCTGGCTTCATAATGGGTTTGTTAACATAAATAGCCAGAAAATGTCAAAATCTCTTGAAAATTTTTCCACAGTACGGGAGATTGCAAATGCTTATGGCTATGAAACCATACGCTATTTGATGGTTACAGCTCATTACAGAAGTCCTTTGGAATTTAACGAAAAAATGATTTTTCAATATAAAAGTGCAATTACAAGGCTTGGGAATTTTCGCAGAAATATTATTTTTTTGAAAGAAAATAGAACTTCGCCAAGTGGAGTTGAGGTTTATCCGGATCTCCCATTAAAAAAACAAAAATTTTTTGAGTTCATGGATGATGATTTAAACACATCGGGCGCGATGTCTGAGCTGTTTAATATAGTTAGGGGAGTAAATGAAAAAGTTGCTACTTATTCTGAATTTTCTGAAGAATCGGTTGTTAATTTGATTGATTCGTTTGATGAATTGACTTCAATTTTAGGAATTTGCAACGCAAGGAAGATTTCTGAATTAACGGATGAAATCAGAGAATTAATAAGTGAACGCGAGACTGCCAGAAAAGAAAAAAAATGGGAACGTTCCGATGAGATCAGAAAAATACTTAAAGGAAGAGGTATTTTGATCGAAGATACTTTATCAGGAGTCAAAGTGAACATTTTGCAGAAAGAAAATTGATCGTATCTATTGGTTTAATCGATTTGTTGTTTTTTTCGTTAATTAGTGTGTATTATGCATTTAAATAATCCTTTGCTTTGGTAGTTTTATTGGAAGATTTCATAATTTCTTTAAAAGATATAACTGTTAGGTTTGGCAAAAGTGTTATCCTAGAGAATTTTAATCTTGATATTGTGTGCGGCAAGTTTATTACGCTTTTGGGGCCTTCCGGATGCGGAAAGACGACTGTTCTGCGTTTGATCGGCGGTTTTCAGAAACCCCAAAAAGGCGATATTTTTTTTGAGAAAGAAAAAATCACCGATCTGCCTGCCTGCAATCGAAAGGTCAACACCGTGTTTCAAAAATATGCGCTGTTCCCGAATTTTAATGTTTATGAAAATATAGCTTTTGGTTTAAAAGTGGCAAAAAAAAGCGAAAAAGAAGTTAAAGAACGTGTGAACGAAATGTTAGAGATAGTTGGTCTTGCAAGTTTTGCAAATTACGGTGTGAATTCACTTTCAGGAGGACAACAGCAACGTGTGGCTGTAGCTCGCGCGTTGGCTAATTCTCCGAAAGTTCTCTTGTTGGACGAGCCTTTTGCCGCTTTAGATTTAAGACTTCGCAAAGATATGCAATCAGAACTCAAAAAAATTCAAACACAAACAGGAATTACTTTTGTATTTGTCACACACGATCAAGAAGAAGCGCTTTCGATGTCTGATACAGTGGCAGTGATGGAAAAAGGTAAAATTCAGCAAATAGGAACTCCCCTTGAGATTTATAATGAACCGAAAAATGCGTTCGTGGCTGATTTTATAGGTGAAAGTAATATTATTGATGGAATAATGATAAGCGATTATATTGTTAAATTTGCAGAAAACACTTTCGAATGCCTTGACAAGGGCTTTGCTTCGGGCGAACATGTCGATGTGGTTATCCGTCCAGAAGATATCAAATTAGTTTCACCAGAAAAAGGTAAGATTTCGGGCGTAGTTACGTCGGTGACTTTCAAAGGCGTTCATAATGAAATTATAACTGACATCAACGGCTTCAAGTGGATGATTCAATCGACAGAGTATCGTTCAATTGGAGACATTGTTGGGCTTAGTTTGGTTCCTGATGATATTCATATAATGGAAAAATCTATATATTCTTCAACAATCGGGGACTACAGTGCTTTTAGCGACGAGTTTTACGGAATGCTGGGCAGATAAGATCGCTTAAATTAAAACTGGTGATCCATCGGGGGCTCGAACCCCGGACACCTTGATTAAAAGTCAAGTGCTCTGCCAACTGAGCTAATGGACCTGATATATTCAACTTTCAAAACACGACCAAAACATTCGATTAGACGATGCGAAGCTGCTGATTTCCAAAAACAAAAACGATCTTTTTCTGGCTGGGCTGACTGGATTCGAACCAGTGAGATGACGGAGTCAAAGCCCGTTGCCTTACCGCTTGGCTACAGCCCATCTTAAATATCGCTCAAACCGTCATAACCAAAAACAGAACAGCGACTGCGAACATATCAGATTTTACAACAACAAAAATGTCTAGTCAATAAAAATGTATGAGAGCCACGGTAATTTCATAGATTATTATTAGTAGAACAAAGTCTAAACTACTTCCGCATAAAGACAGAAGTAGTTTAAAAGTGCCAAAAAATATTTTATTTTTCTGTAATATTTAAGATATTAGACAGGCTATTAGATTTTGTCACTCATTTTTAATAATAAAAACTTTCTGACAAATATTCTCGTTTTTTAATAATTATCCAAACCGCACATGCTATGAATGAGGATGTTCCAATCATTAAAAACTTTCCGGTATTATTGCAAGAACTTGTTTTTGGATTCTGAAACGGTTTTTCCTTTTCACTTAACTTATCGATTAAAACATAATGACTGAAATGATTTGTTTCAAAAACGTAATACTTTTTGTCCCCAAAACTTTTTATAGAACCGTTTTTGACTTCATCTTTTGATTCGGTTACAAACCTTGCTTCTAAATCTTCTTCATCCATATAACCTTCAATCGGTAACCAGACTTCTGCAGAATTAAAATTTTCAATTTTTTCTCCTTCGGGATCTATCACAGCTATTTTATAAGAAGTAAAATGCTCGACTTCTTGCGGATTGTCAATATTTTGTTTAACTATTTCAAAGCTTTCTGAATTATCATTTAAAACCTCCACTTTTAAACTAGATTCTTGCGGAAAAACATTTTTTTCGGCACGAACACGAACACCGTTATCCCACTCATCAAACCCCGATTCGTCAATTTCGCTTGCATATCTAATCTTATAATTTTCTGTGCTTAGGCAAGCGTCGGCGCAGTGTTCGGTGTCCGCAGTGTCGTCTTCTTTGCAATAATTTCCTATTAAATTATCTTTGCATATTAAAATTTTTACATCAGATCCTTCTTTAAAATCTGTTAAAACCGAATAATTAATGCCAGACTGGGAATTTTCATAAGAATAAGCCGAAGCATCACTGTTTTCTTCATTTTTAGCAGGGACAACAAATGCGGTTTTTTTACCGTCGTCTAAAATTATCGCAACATATTCATTTTCGGCTAAATTCCCCGCAATTTCAAAACTTAATATTCCATTTCCGTTAAATTTTATAGGTTTTGAAATCAAAACGCTAGATTGAATCGATTTTCTTTCTTTGTCATTAAGAGTTAAAACTAGATTTTTATTGGTTGCATTTTTGTAATCATAATCGCTGCCGGCTTTAAAGACTTTTCCTTTATTTTTCTCGAACAAAATCATATTTTTTTCTTCGGGCTCAACAAAAACAACAGAATTCAAACCCAAACGCAGAGCGGGTGCCACACCCAAAGCCGTCGTAACGTATTCAGGCCAAGCATAACCATTATCGCAGTTCGAAGTAAGAACACTGCTTTTAGAACTTTCTTCCTGAAGGGCGGCGCTTGGGGTGTTATTGCCAAATAAATCATAAGATCTTAGCCAACAGCCTTCTCCATATAAAGAACTATATTCATTAGAATCCGTTTTTTTGCAAGACCAATAGGAATTAGGCACTCTAAGAGGATCCATCTCGTTGTAGTTTTCATTTCTTACAGTGTCGAGTGAGCCAAGCGATATAAAATAACCTGGATCATTGAAATCGCGATTAGCACTTGGCAGCCAAAATTTTCCCGTCGATAATGTGTCGGTATTGGCTAAGCCAAAATTTTTTGTTAAAACTTCTACGTTGTTCGGAGAATCAAAAATTTCTGCTATTGGTTTATTTTCTTTTGTATCATTCATGTTATCTATAAAATTTTCTATGTTAGCCGTTTCTGAAAAAGCTCCCGCCGGAACAGCCAATTTTGATACAGAAATATCAGCTGTTTTTACGGTCGTGTCTAAAATTGCGTTATAATCAACTTCTCGTTCGGGCGCAAAAAAGTCATTGTAAAGTGTTGTTGCATCAGTTCCGTTATATTTTCTTAAAGCTTGTCCTTGTGTTAATTCAACACTGAGTTCACTTATTGTTCCATATCCAGTATTTGGCAATACGGTTGTAATTTCACCATTTTGTAAAATTCTGGATTCATTTCCAGTTCCTTTTAAATACTGCCTAATTAAACTGTTTTCATAAGCATTAAGATTTTCCGTGGAATCCAATTCAAAATTTGTAAGATTAAATGGATAATAAAGGTAAGGCTTGCTTGCATAAAGGTAAACAGCGGGCTGAGTATCGTTATCGTTTAAATCATCGCTTCCGTAATTGTCAACGCCAACTACCCAAAATTGGTTGCCCCCGAAAAATATCCGACCTGTTTCAACGGGTATAGGCCTAACAAGTTCCTCACTTGTAGTTTTTTGACCATCAGATTGTGCGTCATGATTAATTTCAATTGCGCTTAGCATGTTTTTAATATGCTTTTTCGCCGCAGCAAACTTCATATCGGAACTTTCATAAAATTTAGTGTAATTTTTTCCGCCGCCGGCGTGAGCTATGCTTAAATTTGAAACCATAAAAAACAAACAAACCAACAAAGAAAGCAAACCTTTGAAAATTTTTGAAATTTTCATCTACAAATCACCCCTTATGCAAAGACTTTTACTAGTGATTTTGAATTTCGATAAATTAGTAATTTATGAATTAAAATTCACTTATTTCAGATTGAAATATGTATCAGTATACAAACAAGTTTTAGACATTGCAAGAGGCGATTTTTTAAAACCTGTTCCCATAGACTCAGAATGCCAATTTTAAAGAAAATTTTGAATAATTTTTATTGAAGACAGGTTCTTAAAAATGTTGTTTCAAATTTGTGAGAATAGGTTCTTAAATTTAATTTTCTCGCCAATCTTATATCCTCTAAAGAAATTAACTGCCGGCATTTGTTTTTTACCTTCAATTTGAACTTCAATGAGTTCAAGCACATCTTTTCCACAACACACTATTGCAGGATCTCTTGATGATAATTCTCCGCAGTCTCCACATAAATTATTTTCTTTTAAAATATTTGCTTTATGAATTTTAAAAATTTTATCATCCAAAAATGTAAAAGCAACAGGCCAAGGATTCATTGCGCGCACTAATCTTGAAATTTTAACCGCGCTTTCACGCCAATCAATTATTCCGTTTTCTTTTTTTATTATTTTAGAATACGTAGCCAAACTATCATTTTGCTTAATCCTAAATTTATTAATCTCCCCCAATTCGATAATTTTTTCTAAAGATTCCACAAGAAGCTCTGCACCAATATCGGCAAGTCTTGCCATAAGCTCGCCTGCTGTTTCTGTTTCGTTAACTGGAGTTTTTCGCTGAAATAAAATGTCTCCTGTATCCATTCCGGAATCCATTTTCATAATCGTAATGCCTGTTTGAGTTTCGCCGTTTAGAATTGCCCATTGAATTGGTGCCGCGCCACGCAATTTTGGTAAAATAGAACCATGCACGTTAATACATGAAATTTTCGGGATATTTAACACACCTTCGGGTAAAATTTTCCCATAAGCAGCGACGACAATAAAATCAGGATTAATCTCTGACAAAATTTCTATAGATTCACTTTTTTTTAAACTATTGGGCTGAAAAACTTTAATATCAAAATTTTTTGCACAAATTTTTACCGGCGGTGAACATATTTCCTTCTTTCTTCCTTGTGGTTTATCCGGCTGAGTTACGACCATTTTTACATCAAAATTATTCTTGACGAGATTTTCTAGGGATTTTACTGCAAAATCGGATGTTCCCATAAAGATTATTTTTGTATTATTAACATTATTTTTTTTCATCAAGTCTTTTTCCTCACAATATCTTAATTATTAGGTCTGTTCTAAAACCCTAAAACACGATACAATAACGATACAATAAAATGATGGATAATGTAAAAAAAGAATATCAAAACTCCTGGAAGAAAAACACCAGATAGTATTTGGTGTTAAAAAAGTCGCTTTTGAAAAAATGCTTAAAATACTCTAAAACGCAATAAGAAGATACGTAAATTTGGTGGAAGATCACGTTTAGGTCATGTCCTAAACTTAAGTCTTCCCCCCCAATTCAGTGTAAACCTCCGAAATTTTAGTGTAGTCTTTACTCTACACCTTTTCGGAGGTTTACACGAAATTGAGGAAGATTCAAATAGACATTAACAATCACGTTATTTGTTATAACTGATACATAAAAATTTCAAGTGATTTTTATTTTTTATGTTTAATTACTCAAATACCGGCTTCTAAAGAATAATACAAATCAGCCCATTGCACCCTTCGTTTATTATTCTCTCAATGGTTTGTTTTAATTTTTCCCTTGCATCAGTCGGCATTCTGTAGAGTTTATTGTGAAGACCTTCGCTTACAAGTTCATGAAGTGATTTTCCAAAAATGTTCGATTCCCAAATTTTAGCTGGGTTTTCCTCAAATTCTTTGAGCAGATACATTACAAGCTCTTCTGATTGTTGTTCAGAGCCGACTATAGGCGTGATCTCAGTTGTTATCTGCGTACGAAGCAAATGTACTGCCGGAGCAGAAGCACGCAGCCTTATGCCGTATTTTCCGCTTTGTTTTATAATTTCAGGCTCATCAAGGCTAAGTTCTGACATCGATGGCATAACAATTCCGTAACCACTTTCCGAGACATCATCGTAAGCCGTTCCTATTTTTTCGTATTTATTTTTAAGCTGCGATAACCTTAGCATGTGTTCCATGAGCTCGCATTCGCCGCTTATATTAATGCCAGTTTTTTCTCCTAAAACTCGGTAAAAAAGCGAAGGATCAAGAACAGTTTTAACTTTGGCGGTACCGGTGCCCAAATCCACAGAGTCGATTTTCGAGCTTGTTACAAAATCTGATGTATATAAGTCCTGAGCAATTGATTTTGCCTCGCGAATTTTACTTGCTTTTTGAGAAGAATTTTTAATACTGTTATAAATCTCTGATTTTAACCAATGTTCCTTTTCCAAACCTAACAGCCATTTTGGCATATCGATTTTAACTTCACTTATTGGGAACTCATATAAAATTTTCGCAAGAATTTCCTTAATTTCTTTTTCAGTCAAATCCATACAATTTACAGGTATAACTGGAACACTATAGTCTTTTTGTAGTTTTTCCGTAAGTTCTTTGCTTTCTTCAGAAAATGGGTCTATGCTATTAAGAAGTGTAATGAAAGGCTTATTAAGTTCTTTTAGTTCTTCAATTACACGGCGTTCAGCACTTTCATATTCAGCACGATCGATATCGCTTATAGATCCGTCGGTTGTAATTACAAGTCCTATTGTTGAATGATCTGTAATAACTTTTTTCGTTCCTATCTCAGCGGCTTTATCAAATGGTATTTCTTCTTTAAACCAAGGCGTCATTACCATGCGAGGGGTTTCGTTTTCAATGTACCCAAGCGCGCTTGGAACTATATAGCCTACACAATCAATCACTCTTGCCCTAAATGATGCACTTCCATCGATATTGACTTCAACTGCGTCTTCCGGAATAAATTTAGGTTCCGTTGTCATTATGGTTCTTCCGCCGGCTGATTGCGGCAGTTCGTCTATGGTTCTGCCTTTTTGTCTTTCATTTGTTATGTTTGGAATAACTAAAGCATCCATAAATTTTTTAATAAAAGTAGATTTTCCAGTTCTAACTGGTCCAACAACGCCTATATAAATATCTCCGCCGGTTCTCCGCGCTATGTCACTGTATATGCTGTTTTCTTTCATTTTTTCCTCCAAAAATAAACATGCTAATTTTATATTGTTCTTATAACTTTTAAAATTAATTCATCGGTATCAAAATGGCTCTGTCTCCAGAAATGGTTTCAAAATCAATGTCATTTTCGTCTTTAATTTTATCAACTGTCGTTCCGTAGCGTTTTGCAATATCCCAAAGATTTTCGCCCGATGAAGCATAATATACAGTGAGAGCCGCCGTATCTTTAGGTTTTAATTTAGTTTCGTCAGCGGTAACTTCCGTAACCACAAAAATTTTAAAGTTTTCAAAAAAATTCGCGGTAATTTTAATTTCTATTTTTAAATTCAAAGTATTGTCGCCTGTAAGTTTATAGCCTATTGAGGAAATTTCAGTGGAAAATTGAATTTTTGAAGGAATTACTGAAATTTGTTCTTGCAGTTCTTTTTTGAATTCAACTTCCCGTTCCAAGTAAAAAGGAGAAGAATCTGTATCAAGCGCAAGAATGCATATGCCGGCTTTTCCAACAAAGGCAGATTCTGAATTTTTTGAAGAATAACTTACATTTAAATAATCGCTCCAGATATCTATAACTTTAAGAATTTTATTTTCACTTTCAATTAGAGATTTTTGTGAAACCAATTCGTTAACAATATTTGAAAGTCTTGTTAAATTCACTTCATTTTTAACTATATCGGCTTCATATTCGGTTGAATAAACATCAGAGATTACTTCTGTTTCTTTATCTTCAAAAGCAAGAACCGTAAACATTAATTTAATTTCGGCATTTATTAGACTATTATTATCTTCAGAATCTGATGAAATTTTTTCTTCATGGAAGATAATTTCAGGTGTGATTAAACAATTGCTTTCGTCATTTACACCAGGAGCGTCAATTACTTGATTTACCGGAATATCATATTCGGTATTTTCTAGCTTACCTGTTTCTATGTCGCTCATATACAATATCTTTATGGTTATAAATCCTTTTATATTGACTTTACTGTCTGCACAACTACTTTCAAGACCGTAAAATTTTGCTTCAGATCTGACTATAAACTCAATTGCCGGTTTTTCAGAACCCAGGCTTAAAACTTCTGATATTGTAAATTGTTGTTGCGCCAGCGCGGTAAGCTCGCTTACTAATGTGTTTACTTTTTGTTTTTCAATATCACTACCGGAAATTTCCGTTGTAACATCGGTATTTTTCTTGCCGTGCACCAAAGCTTTGAGTGAAAACGCACCGTGAATGTCGATTCTTCTTGGTGAAACCGCTCGGCAATTTATGTATTCGATTTTAATGTCAAAAATTGCCGCGGCTTGTTCTGGTGAATTTTTTAAATCAAATGAATGCGAAAAAGGCATTTCCGTCTTATAGCATCTGACTGTATTTTTTTCCAAATCTGTATAAAGAAGAACAATATTGGCAGAACCCTCTGCGTTTAACCTATCGCCAGAGATATTACGTGAAATAACATTCGGATTTACACGGCATTTTAAAATACGTCCAATATCAGGGCAATAATCAGGAAGTGTAAAATCTGCATCAAGCGGAATCTCATGTGTTCCTTTATAGATTAAATCTGATGCCGAAATTAATTGCTTGCTTACGTCATAATTCATTTTTTACCTCTCATAAAATCGATGTCAAATAATTTTTATTCAGATATTTCTTATATTATTACTGAGAACGGGTTCTTAATAAAAATTATTCAAAATTTTCTTTAAAACTGACATTACGAATCTATGAGAACAGGTTATGAAAATAGACCTCTTTTATACGAAAGAGATCTTGGGGGATTAATTTAAAACTATTCAAGAGGTTATTTGAACTTTTTAAAGACGCATAGCTGTATTCGTATTTATTATTGCTTTTCAATAATTCCGGTACACGATCTATTTTTGACATGTCAGATGTTCATCTTTGATGAATATTTTTATATTTTTAGGCATTGTAAAAGCATTTATTTTACTTTTTATTAAATCATCGGCAAGTTTTATATGCCTAAATTCAAAAGAATCCGAAAATTGGCTCAAAATTGTTTTTAAAACTCTATAACGAATTGCTTCTGGCAAAATTTTTATGTCGTTTATTTTTTTTTCTAAATATTTAGATGAAAGTTCATTCAGAAAATCACAGTCACGGTTGATTTGATATAAAAATCTTTCAAAAGTGCATTCGAAAGATGGATTAATTTTTTTTATTTGTGGAATCACAAACATTCTAATTCGATTACGTGCAAATTCAGGAGAAAAATTCGAACTGTCAGTTATATAAGATAAATTATTATTTTTAGCATAATTTTCAATCTCAAAACGTGGCACAAAAACAAAAGGGCGAATTATATTATCTCTGATTGATGGGATGCCACGTATTCCATCTATTCCAGAACCTCTCGTTAGGTTAAAAATTATGGTCTCTATACTATCAGAAAGCGTATGTGCAACAGCGACTTTCGACCCAGTTTTTTCCGAAATTTCGTTAAAAAAATCATAACGAAAATCTCGTGCACATTCTTCTATGCCTTTGTGCACTTTTTTTGATATTTCAAATATATCGCATGATTTTAAAAAAAGTTTTATCCCCCAGTTTTTACATAAATTTTTGACAAAATTTTCATCACGAATACTTTCGGAACCTCTTAAATTATGATTTAAATGTATAGCCATTATATTTTTTTTAATAAAATTTTCTTTTAAAAAATGCAAAAGAGAAACTGAATCAACTCCGCCTGAAATGGCTACAGCAATTGATTCAGAATTTTCTATCATTTCAAATTTTTTTATTGTAAGCATTACTTTTGATTTCAAATTTTAACGACCTCATACGCAGATGAACTCAAAATCTGATGCGTATTTTAAAAAATTATTTAAAACCAAAAAAATTAACAAGCCCTCTATAAATCGCATCCGCGAATTGATGCTGATCATCGCGTAATTTTATTGAGTCTTGTATATTGGTTATGTAAGCAAGCTCAATCAATACTGAAGGCATCACTGTATTTCTGAGAACATAAAGAGAAGGATTAGACAAAACTCCATTTCTTTTAGTTCCCAAAGCAAAGACAATTGAATCTAAAATATTTTCGGCCAAATAATATGCAGTTGTATTTTCTGCATAAACATAGCATTCTGTTCCGTTGGCAGAAGTATTTTCAGATGCATTGGCATGAATGCTCAAAAAATAATCTGCTTGCCATGAATTAGCCATAAAAGTACGTTCGCTTAAACTTGTCGAATTGTCAATGCCAAGACTTGTTTCGGGTGTTTCTCGAGATAACATTGTTTCAAAATGTGGATCCTTTTCCAACATTTGAGACAAATAAAGTCCCACTAAATATGTGATATCCTGTTCGAAAAGCCCATTTCCTTGCGCGCCTGTGTTATGTTTTCCAGTTGGGTTATGCCCCTGATCGATAAAAATTTTAACAGCCAAAATGCCTCGCCCCCCAAACTATACTATTCAAAGAAAGCGAACACAGTCATAGCCAACAGATCTCTTCCGAAAACACACCGTTTTACCTGTTTTAATTTTTCCATCAAGCATGCAAGAAGCTCAAGCCAACTCAAAAAAGAACAGACGCCAAACACGGCGTCTAAGATAGAACTAACTTTAGTTCTTAACTGTCTTGCTTACATCTGTCCATGCTCTAAAACTTACCTCGCAAATAGCAATACTCTCATCTACTTGCTTACGGACCAAAAGCTTTTCTTCGGTAAGCCTTTTTACTTCCATTAAATCTGCGCTCCACAAACAATAAGCTCTTTCTACTTTTAATCTCGCCTCGTTAGATCTCTTTGTGGCATCTTCTAATTGCACTAAAGAATCGTCTGAATCAGGCACTACTGAATTTTGCTGATCTAGTAAGAGTTTAGAAAGATCACTTTTAGCATCAGTGTAATCCATAAATAAGGCCAAATAGTTAGAGTGATCCTGCTCCGCTCTAATCCAAGCCCTTGCAAGCTCAATATTTATTTTGCCATGTCGCATTTCTAATCCATGCTTAATCTCCACGTTCCTTTTATGTTCGTCCATAGCAGCTTTTACTTCTAAACTATCTATAGCCGTGCTCGTAGAAAAAGAAGCAGGTTTAACCTCATCTGCGTTAGATTCAGTACTTAATCTCTTATCTTGAACTTTCGTAGTCTTCTTTACGAAGGCATCTGTCCCTTGCGAAAAAACAGACAGAGCACACAGAACACCAAAAATTCCAGCACTAGATTTTTTTAACAAACTTAAATTCATAAGTAAAACCTCCAAAAAATAATAATTTAAAAATTACACAAATACCGACATGATATCGCTGAAAATGAACAAAAATGGAAAAAACCAATCTCTAAAAATTTAATTCTCTCAAATTTTTGATGACATTACCGCTGACATTTTTCCCAATAATAGAACTTTGTGCTGTCTGCATAGAGTTGAATGCATAATCCATTATCTCTTTCGATTCTCTGGCACACCCTTCTAATTCTCTGATATGGCTCACCAATTCTCTATCAGATCCTCCTTTTTCTGACAAACTCATCATCGCAAGAACTAGCTCTGCAAACAAGGAATAATAGTCCATTTTGGCTCTATAATAATTCTCCGAAGCATCTTCCAATTTTGCCAAACTGTCGTTCCTCTCGAGCAATTTAGGCAAACTTGAGGAAAAATTTTCTAAAAACATCGATGCTTTTTTAGATTCTTCCACGGCTTTCACCGTTTCCACGTTAATTCCTCCCTGAGTCTCGTCTTTCCTTTTCTCGCTTACTGCTTTTGAAAAAGAACGCCGGCTTTTACTAGGTCTACGAGCCGAGATAACAGCAGAATTGTTAATAAGAAAAAGCAAAGACGCCAAAAAAACCACCGAAAATTTCTTTAAAATCTTATTCTCCACGCCTGCAACCTCCTTTTTTAATAAAATAACTAATGTAAACGCTAATTTAACTATATCTCAACTAAAATGATAAGTCAAGCAATTTTGGCAAACTTTTATTTAATGTACCATATAAACTGATGATTTAACTTATTTTTATTTATTCTATATAAAATTTAATGGATTCACATTTTTTCCTTTGATTTTTAATTCAAAATGAAGATGGAAGCCTGTTGAATCACCTGAATTTCCCACGGTTGCTATAGTATCTCCAGCATTTACCCTTTCATTTTTTTTAACTTTAAGCATATTGCAATGACCGTAACGTGAATATACACCCGAATCATGTAAAATCAAAATGTTGTTTCCAAATCCTTTGCTAACGCCTGAAAATATCACAATACCATCATCTATTGAAACAATTCTCTTACCTGAAATCCCCTTACATGATATGTCTATTCCTTTATGATTCTTATTTCCGCGTTTTCCAAAACCGCTTGTAATATTCTTTGTATAGGGTACAGGCCATTTTTTTATTATTTTTTTATTATTTCCTGATTTTTTTTCCCCAGTTTTATTTTCGAAGGTGCGTACCAATCCGCCGTTTACACAGGTCGACGCTCCCTCTAGCTTTCTTGGTTCTTGTATTTCGCAAGAACTGTGATATGTTTCCCTTCTGTGATTCGCTAAATTCTTCAAACTTTTTGTAATTGTAAAACAAAAAAAACAAATTGTCAATAAAACGAAAAATATTCCTATCAAGAACTTATATCTGTTTTTTTTGCAAATCAAAACAAATTTTAAATTTGAAGGAAAATTTAATCCTGTTAACTTCAAAAACTTAAATTCTTTTTTATTGTTGGATTTAAAAGAATTAAAATTTGTTTGTTCCAAAAATACTCCCTTGCATTTGATAAAAATTTTCACAACTTATTGTTGTCGAAAATTACAGCTTTGCAACTATAAAAAATAATTTTGTAAAAATATATAAAAATTAAAAATTTTATTTAGAAAATAATGTATAAAATTTATAAAAGAAATTAAAATTTACTTAAAAAAAAATAAATCCCATTGACTTTTTTATTTAAATATATTAAAATAAGAATAACTAACAATTTTTAATTTTAAATAAAAAGGGGGTGCTACTATGTACACAAAAATGTTTTTTCTCGTATTGCTCTTAACATTTTTTATGATAACAACTAGCTGTTTAGCTAAAAGTTCAACGACGAACAGTGGATATATCAGTAAAAATATATGTCAATTCGTTACAAAATATTACAATAACTCTGAACCATCATTGGAAAAAGAAAATTCTTCAGAAACTCAAGGATTTCAGCAGCAAAATTTTAAAAAAGAACTTGAAACATTGGCATATTTAGAAAATATAAAACATGGAATACATGTTTATTTCAAGGACTTTCCCGAAAAAATTGAAGAGGACCCAAAAAACATATCGAAAATTTATTTAAAGATAGAGCAAATTGTAATTAATGACTCATTTGAAAAAGAAAAAGGAATTTTAATAAAATATAATGAAGAAGAACAAGAATTCAATATATTAGAATTTCTCAAAAAAGGAAAAACAAAAAGGGAAGTCAGATATGTCTAGGATTGTTTTTATAGTTTTAAAATATGGATGAATTAGAACTGGTTCTTAAAATCCAAAATATGAATTCATAATATCTCTTGCCACATTTTTGGAATTCGTACCATATTTACCGTTTGCTATCACTACTGCAATTGCGATTTCTGGTTTATCAAAAGGGGCATAGCATGCAAAAGTTGTATGATCATCGTACTTATTTTGTGCCGTTCCTGTTTTTGCGCCAATTGCGATTGGAAAATTTTTAAAATCGGATGCCGTACCCGAGATGGCAACTTCGCGTATTGATCTGCGCACCAATTCTAAGTTTTCTTCAGAAATTATATCTTTTTCAATAATTGTTGGATTTTTATTTTCGTAGATTGTTTCTGTTTGTTCATAATCGGTTATCTTTTTTAAGACGTGAGTTTTGAGGCGCTGCCCTGTTGCGATCGCCGCGGTATAAACCGCAAGTTGAATTGGTGTTACGGAAGTATCAGCTTGACCTATTGCGGCCTGTGAAGCCATTGAATCATACCAAACTCCGCCTGATGATTCGCTATATTCGGGGCAAGCCAAAACTCCGGAACTTTCCGGCAACTCAACTCCGGTTTTAACTCCTAATCCTAGTTTTCTTGCAAATTTTGCTAGATCTGTTCCGCCTATTCTGCGCCCGAGTTCGGCAAAAAATACGTTACACGATTTAGACATTGCCCTAACTAAATCGGAATCACCATGTTTTCCCATACAATGTAGCTTATATTTTCTGTAATAATTAAAAACGCCGCCGCAGTTTATCTTTTCGTCTGGATTAATTACTCCTTTTTGAAGCGCGGCGCAAGCTGTTGCTGGTTTAAAAACAGACCCTGGAGCATATTGACCCATGAACGCACGATTAAAAAGCGGAATAGAACTATCCGAAACAAGTTCTGAATAATAATTTTTATCGGAATTGTATCTTGACAAATTGTAACTTGGATACGTAACTGCAGCTAAGATCGAAAAGTCTCTTACATCAAGTACAACAACGGCACCGGATTCACACTTTGCCGCCCCTTTTTTCTTTGCGTTTCTAATATTTTTTTCAAGGGATTCAAAAGCGCATTTTTGAAGTTTTGAAGAAATAGTTAAAAAAACATTATTACCTGGTCTTGCTGTTATGATTTCATTTGAACCTAAAATAGATCCATCTTTTTCCAATTGAATAGCAGCTTTTCCACCATAACCCCTAAGTTTGTCATCGAATGCGTATTCTGCGCCCGTTTTACCGATTATGCCATCAATGCTGTAATCGCCCTTATATTTTTCAAGTTCCTCGGAAGACATCATGCCTATATATCCAATAACATGAGAAGCAGATATGCTGTCTGAATAATCTCTTTTGGGAATTGTTTGTATTTTAATTCCAGGAAGTCGTAAACTACATTCTGAAAGTATTGACATTTGTTTGGGATTAAAATTTTCAGCGATAATAACCGATCCCGATTTTGAATTCATTTCTCCTCTGCGCCAACTATCGTAAAATATCCCGCAAATTCGAAATTTATCATTCATAGAAAACTTTTCACACTTAATCTCTTTACTTAATTTTTCTAGACATTCGTAAACAGTTTCTTCTTCGCTTGCTTTAATAATTTTCTTTAAAGTCTTGATTTGATTTTCTTTTTCGGGGTGAAAAACAAGCTCGCCCTCTTCACTAATATAAATTGGCAAACTATTTTTCCAATTTATGCCCAAGCGTTCTAAAAAATTAGTAGTTTTTGCTATTGTTTCATTTTCTTTCCCGCGGTGGGAAAAAACTTTGTTAAAAACCAGTGAATATCCGGTTTTATTAACTGCCAGACCAATTCCTTCCGAATCTAAAATTTCGCCCCTGATCGCGTCGGTTTTGACTATGCAGGCATTGTTTACAACTGCACGAATTTTATAGTAATCAGAATTTAAAATTTGCCAATCTACAAGTCTTACGATGAACAAAACAAAAATTGTTCCTATAACAAACAGAATTCCAACAAATCTTCTTTCATCATAAATTTTTTTCATGTTCTTGACATTATATAATGTTTCTGAAAATTATCATACATATTTTTTTTAACTTGAAAATTTGAATTTTATAGCAAATTTTTATTTTATAAAGTGATCTGGTACAAAAAAAGTTACAATGAATTTCGCCAAATAAATCAAATAAAATTAAGGAAAGGTGAAATTCAAAATGCAAAGAAGTTATACACAAGAATTTCGTGTAAATGCA
>JAISBW010000025.1 GCA_031265995.1 Oscillospiraceae bacterium | reverse complement strand
TTTCTTCAAAATGAGGAAAAAAGCGCAATGAATACTTTATGTATTCTGAGCATTTTTGACAAAATTTTGAAAAAAATTATTGAAAATTGGGTATTTTGATCCTTTTGAATACAGGTTCTAAGTTAAATATCAAGCATGAAATTAAACCACTTTCGTTGATTTGGAATAATCTATTAGATTGCCGTGGAAAAAATATGAAACTCTACATCTAGACAAAATTTTATAAAAGGTTTATCATTCAGATTGAAGCTATGGTTTTTAATATTAATATAATTGATATATTATAGCAACTTGACTTAAAATTAATAATAATTTAAACCTTTTATTTCTTCGTATTTTGACATTAGTTGCCATTATATCACGGTTCCGAAAGAGGTTTAGTGGAATGAGAATTGTTTTTCGTAATCTAAAAATAAAGTTTTAGTAAAATATTAAAAATGATACTGATTTCACAGTTGATTCTATGTCTTTCGAAAATATTGCTTTCTGTTTCAGACGTGCGAGACATTTATTAATTTAAAGTCAAATTGCTATGCAGGGGGGTTGCGAAGTTACAATGTGAATTTGTTGTTTTTTTTTAAAAGCGCCTGTAGCTCAGCTGGATAGAGTGTTTGGCTACGAACCAAGAGGTCGGGGGTTCGAATCCCTCCAGGCGTGCCATGTAATCTACTACGTTTTGATAGAAAGGTGTGCACACCTTTTTGGTAAAGGCAAATTTTAAAATTTTTGCTTCAGGGGTGTGTGAATTAATTTAAAAATTCTTTTTGCGTTAAATAATTGATGGTTAGCGTTAGATTATTGGTAATTATCGTTGAATTATTTTGCAGTTACCGTTGGATTGTTGGTCATTAAAGCGTTGAATAGTAAACTTAAAGTTCCGTTAGATATATAAGATTTATATGCTTGTGCGTTATTTATGTAAATTAACTAAAATAATTTGACAAAAATATATTTTTATGGGATAATGTACATATGTTATTTTCCAAGGGAGGTGATTTAGTTAGATCGAATTTCCCAGTAGCAAAAAATACTATGATTAGATCGAAAAAGTAAAATTTGCAAGACTAAAAAGTCAAACAAATTTTTAAAGGTTTGGAAGTCGCGATGTAAAAGTATAGAATTCGAGTCGTTGCTATCAATTAAGCTCAAAATGCTCTAAAACAAGAGTTTGCATTTCAGTTTTTGTTTGAAGAAACATTTCCCAAAGGTTTTTTAATTCCGGTGCACGTTCTTCATTGTGTATGTAAGCGTCAAAATCAAAATTTACACAATCACGATATCTCCATTTATCCTCTTTGTCCTTGGTTGCAGCTGATTCAAATAATTCTTCAGATAGACATGAAGCTTCACAGTATAGCTTACGGCATTTTTGGTCTAATTTTGTCAATTTTTGATAAAAATCACTTTCCGAATAAATAACCTTGCCATATAGTATTCTATTTTTTTCGCCAAAACTTAAATGTGTGTCAATTCCTTCTACTTGCATTTCCCAAGTTTTGCTCCCCCAAACTATATGCAATGGCCAAGCTCTAACACTACTGCAAAAGTTTAGCAAAAACCCAAGACCCACCGCTAAAAATAATTTTTTATCCACAAGTTTCCTCCATTGTTTTTAAAGAATATTAATATGAAAAAACTTTTCTACATCGCAACTTCTGCTTAATACTATTCCAAAAAAAATTTTTTTTCAAGAGGTGATTACTATGGGATATAACGACGTGAATAAGCCTTTCCACGAATTAACTGGAATATTAAATAGGAAAATGGAGGAAAAAGAAATACGTAATAAAGTCAATGCAGTTATTAAATTCCTCCGATCATCCCCCGCACCCTCTTTATTCGAGCAAACAATAGAAAAACTAAAAAATACCTACGAAAAATATACGAATAAATTTAAATCTTGCTTGAAAATTAAAGACCCAATTAAACTCTATTCGAATTATAGTGCGCTAAAAAGAATAGGAGAAATATGTAACGAATTTTTAAAAGGAGAAATGTCGGAAAAAGAATTTCAAGGAGCAATGTCTGAAGTTGAACTAAAAAAAGAGCAAAAAAAATTTGAATTAAGAGCAAAATTAGGTAAATTTGGAAATAGCAAAGATGAAAAATTGCTTGCTGAATTTTTTGCTAATAGAAATTTAGCTAATTCAGATGACCCCGATGGGCCGTATTTTATCAAAACCCCATTTTGGGACATTAAAATGGAATGCAGAGTGCAAAATGGAAGAGAAACACGGATGATTAGCGCGAATCCAGGTGTTACGGAACTTAATTATAGAGTTATGAGCAAAAATTTAGATGAAGCATTATCAAAATTATCACTGAGGAATGAAAAACTAGATTTTATTACTTGCATGAAAAATTATATATGTCGAAAAACAAATGAAAAAGAGCCTAAAGACCTATCTGTTACTCAATTTCCCGACAACGGAAAACTTACTAAAGAACAAAGAGAAAGTGCGGCAGTATTATGTGGCTGTTTGTTATTTGCTGAATCTTCGGAAATAAGAAACCCAACTAGAGGGAAATGGGAAAGAAAAGCTATTGAAAAGATTGAAAGACTTGTAAATAACAGTTGTTTAAATCCATTTCATGTGGTATTTTCAGGCGATAAAGCTCAATATTCGGATAGAACCTACAGTGAATCTACAATGTATTTACCAGCGAAATCTAAACCGGAACGTACCCGAGGAGAAAGAGTAGTAAATCCTTTTCACAAAGGCGGACAATTCCAAGCTGAATGGTTGATCAAACATAAAGCGAATATAAGGCGAGACATATTATTGGATGATGAGATAAAACATTATGATTTAGTCATTCGTTCTGTTTCAAATATAAAATTATCGAAAGTAGAAAAAGTAATAGATGATTATTTTCTAATTTTAAAAGAAGATAAATTTAAAATAAAACCAAATTCTCAATCCGACGTGGTTAGACATTTAGAATCCATTTTTCGGGATATTGATTTAAATAATCCTGTAAAAAATTATTCAAATTTGGTTGGTTGTCTTGAGGAAGATAAAAATAGAAAAAAATTTTTTGAAAGTTTATTTGGAGGGCTTAACCAAAACAAACGAAAATATTTAAAATTGTATTTTAAATCAGATGAAAGACATAACAGGATTAAAATTGAAAATATTCCTGATGATTTTGCTGAAGCAAGAAAATATATATTGGAAGAAATAAAAGACAACAGAATTTCATTGGCAAATTTGGACAATTGAACTATTCGAATAAAAACCGATCGAGAATATATCCCAAATTTTGTGTAAAGTCCGAAAAGCAATGTGGGAATAAATTTCAAAATTAAGTTAATTAAAATTTAAATAAAAAGTAATAATTTAGTCTAGTAACTTGTCAGCAAATGGAATTGCAAAGAAAATTCACTCTCTCCTCCCACCTCTAAACCTAAAAACCATCTCCCCGCCAACCCCAACAGTCACACTCTCAACCACAGCAAACCATAAATCTTCATCAAATTCATTTAGAACTAGGCTCTGTGTCTTTATGTTTTTGATGAAGTTTTTAATTTCTAAAAATTTATTCTGTTTCTCTCGTTTTTCTTTTTCTAAATTATTTATATTTTCTGTTAATTTTTTATGTTTTTCTAAATATCCATTATTTCGTTTATCAAACTCTTCTTGATTAACTGCCGTTCTCGCGCTTTCATAAATTGATTTCTTCGCGAGTTCAGAAATTACTTCGATTTCTTGATAAAGCCGGCTTAGTTCAGATTCTATCTCAGTGCAATCACAAATAGTCTTTTGCGCTAATTTGCAGTCTTCTATTAATTCTTTTCTGTTTCCGATTAGTTTATTAAAGACTTTTAAGAATTCGTCTTTAATTTCTTCTTCAGTTATATGCGGGGTTCTGCATTTAATTTTTTCTCCAATTTCATTAATATTTCCTCCAATTTTCCCATCAATCCTTTCATTCATTCCTTTTCTCTGATATTTCGCATTACACCTCCAAATAACTCTCCTATACTTATTTGTAGAATTCCAAACTTTACTTCCAAAGAAACTCCCGCATTCTCCGCAAACTATTTTTGAGGAGAAAGGACTTTTACATCCTGCAAATCTTCCGAAGTTCTTTCTTCTTTCAATTTCAGCTTGTACAGCGTCAAATTCATCCGGATCAATAATCGCTTGGTGTGAGTCTTTTACATAGTACTGGGGAATTTCACCTTCATTAAGCTTTAATCTTTTACTTAAGAAGTCAACCGTAAAAGTTTTCTGCAAAAGCGCGTCTCCTTTATATTTTTCATTTCTTAAGATCGATCTTACGGTAGCGACCTGCCAAATCTTCTTTCCTCCGGGCGATAGAATATTTTGATTTGTCAAATGTTTTGCAATTGCTGACGGAGTCTTTCCGTTAATAAATAATTTAAATATTGTTCTTACTGTTTTTGCTTCAGATTCAATAATTTTAGGTAGTCCATTCTCTCCTTTTTCATATCCAAGAAACTGTTTATACGGTAGACTCACTTTATCGTCAGCCATTTGTTTTCTCTTTCCCCAGGTTACATTCTCGCTTATTGATCTGCTTTCTTCCTGAGCAAGCGAGCTCATGATTGTAATGAGAAGCTCTCCCTTACTATCCAAAGTCCAAATATTCTCCTTTTCAAAATATATTTCAATTCCTTTTTCTTTAAGTTTTCTTACCGTAGTTAAACTGTCGACTGTATTTCTTGCAAATCTGCTAACAGATTTTGTAACAATCAGGTCAATTTTACCCTCTAGGGCATCCTCAATCATTTTCTTAAATCCGTCTCTCTTTTTAGTGTTTGTAGCTGAAATTCCTTCATCAGTATAAACTTTAACAAACTGCCAATCTTGGCGTTCTTGTATGTACTTGGTATAGTAGTCTACCTGAGCCTCATAGCTCGTAAGCTGTTCATCGCTGTCAGTTGAGACTCTTGCATATCCGGCGGTTCTTCGTTTTGGAGCTAAGTTTTTATGTATGTTTTTTATTATGCTTGCTGGAATTATTCTTACTGTTTGTTTTGTAATCTGCGGTATTTTTAAGTTTGTTTGCATAATTTTACCTCGTTTTTCTTTATTTTACATTTCTGCTGTTTTGATATTTTTATC
Source organism: Oscillospiraceae bacterium (assembly GCA_031265995.1). Lineage (GTDB taxonomy): Bacteria > Bacillota > Clostridia > Oscillospirales > Acutalibacteraceae > Improbicoccus. Next base: position 79,494 of record JAISBW010000025.1, on the reverse strand, counting down.
TTTAATTCATTTTAATTTTTTATTAGTTTCATTTTTTATTTTTTAAGTCTGTCTGCTATTTTGATATCTAGGTATTTACAGTTTTGATATTTTTTATCTTTAGTAATCGTTGTCTTGCTTTTTCTCTCGCCTTCTCTTTCATTTCCATCGTCCAGCTTTCACGCCTGGAATGGTCTAGCCACTCCACATTTACAGATAGACCATCATGAAACAAAAATGTCAGACGATTTGCACCAGGAACTCTGATTTCTTTAACTTTTTCAATTCCTCCGAATTGTTTTGTCAGGTCTTCAAGAATTTGTTCAGGAATTGCTTTTGAATTGCATTTTTCTTTTCCTTTTGTTGTAAGTCGAGCATATCCAAATCACTTTCTCATATTTTGTTCCTGAACTATTAATTTTTCTTTTGTAGTATTTTCCGCATTTCTCACAAACTATCTTTTTTGTAAAAGGGTAACTTTTAAAAGGGTGGTTTTTCTGATAGTTCTTTTCGTAATTTTTCTTATTCTTATCGTAGTTTTCCTCATAACTCTCCTTAAAAGAATAATTTGTCTCTGAAGAACAATTTATTTTTGCTATATTCCCATTTTTAAACTTTTTGGCTCTTCTTTTAATTTCTTCCTGCGTCTTTGCAAAAGTCTCGGAATCAATTATCGCCTCATGGGAGTTCTCTACATAAAATTTCGAAAGTTCTCCTCTATTTACTTTTGATCGTTTTGTAAGATGATCCGAAACAAATCTTTTTTGGAGAATCATGTTTCCAGTATATTTTTCATTCCTTAAAATCTTATCAATAGTGCTTTCACACCACTGCCCACCATTCTTAGTTGGAATTCCAAGCTTTGTCAGCTTCTTCATAATCGCGTTTTTGCCAAGCCCGCTAAGGTAATCGGAGAATATCATTTTGATTACTTTGGCTTCTTTAGGAATTACCACGAGTGTGCTGTTTTTCTCATGTTTATGTTCATACCCATAAATCCTTAAATGAGTTGCAAGTTTCCCTTCTTTAAAATTCTTTCTGATTCTCCACTTACAATTCTCGCTTACTGATAAACTTTCTTCCTGAGCATAAGACGCAAGGATCGTAAGCATAAGCTCGCCATCACTACTTATGCTGTGAATATTTTGTTCTTCAAAATAGACGTCAACATTTAATAATTTCAGTTTTCTTACAGTTTCAAGCAGTGTCACAGTGTTCCTGGCAAACCTTGATATTGATTTGGTAATGATCATGTCAATCTTGCCTAGTTCACAATCTTTAATCATTCTTTCAAATTCAGCTCTGTTTTCTTTAGTACCGGTTACCGCTTCATCAGCATAAACTCCTGCATATTCCCATTGACTATGATCTTGTATATATTTGCTGTAAAAACTTACTTGTGCAGAAAGCGAATGAATCATAGATTCTTTCCCGCTGGAAACTCTGGCGTAAGCGGCTACTCTTAATCTTTTTGGAAGCTTTGAAATCTTAAGTTTTGTCTTGGTTATTTTTCTATCCAAATTTAATTACACCTCTATTAACGTATCACTCTAATTCCAGTATTTATCAAGTTGTTTTGCGCTTTTTTAGCGATATATGCTTGTAGAAGATAATCCGTATTTTTCAGACAAAACTGTATCAATTTGCGTCAGTTCTTTTTGATTTATGATTCCGTCGGAAAGCCATTTCTTAAAGATTGCCATTGAAGTTTTGTAGTAAATTATTGCTTGTGTTTTATTCATGATTTGCCTCTTTAATTAGAGGTAGCTAATGAATCGTCTAATTTAGAGGCAGTTAACTTTTCGATATCCACATCTTTAAAAACAATAGAAGAAGTTAATGTTTCACTATTATTATTACTGTTGTTATCAGTGTTATTTTTGTTGTTACCGCTATCATCATAAATTTTAATTTTATTAAAATGAGCCAATACTTTAGCTTTGATATAACAATCCCTAGAACAGTATTTACGATCTTTTCTGCTATAGCTCTCGAATGTCTTTTCGCAGAATAAGCAAACAGAATGGTAATATGCCTTGCGTTTAATAGCTTCCGGATGACTGTTCCACCAAACCATGCGGCATTTATCAGAGCAGAAATGTTTCTTTGTTTTACGTTTGAAAATGAGACTTTCACTGCATTGGCGGCATTTAGCTAAATTAGAGGTTTTTGTGCTGTCGGTTTCGTCCTGTGATTTGATCTTTCTTTGGTTTTGACTTTCTCCCTTGTCTCCACGACAAATTTTAATAAAGTTCCTTCGACAAAAGGACTTAATTGTGTTCTCTGAAATTCCTAACTGAAATGCTATTTTTGAATAACTTAGACCTTCACCGCGCATAGAGGTGATTTTTTCTTTTTCTTGATTTGTCATAAATTTGTCTCCTCATAAAAGAGCTAAAAAGCTCTTGGTTTTTATGAAGGAAAAATGTCCTTCACTATAAGCCAGGAGAAAAGACGAAAGACAACCTTAAGCGTATAAAAATTTTCAGAGACCGCATTTTGAATAATATTTCAGGTTTTAACTTTTGTTTTTCTTACGTTTTTCTTAGAATTTCGACTATATTTTGAATGTTAAAATTACCCTTAAACTTTTAGTATTTGGTGATTAACATGAAAGAAATCATGAAGGAAATAAGGAATTTAAAAGGCAAACTTGTATGCTGTTTAGGCGAAAATGGACATGAGTTAGAAATTGTTCGCGGAGGATGTAAAACATGTCTTAGATTTAGTTTGGCCGGAGAAGTAAATGTTGTTAATACATTTATAAATCCGCTGACCAAATTCAAAAAGCATTTTCAGACGAGCAAACTGTGAAAGAAATCACTCAGCTTTTTTGCATAATTAAATAAAAATTAATAAATGAAATCCACAGAGCGCAAGACGCCGGGATTACACCATTGTTTGGTGTGTTCCTCCGGCGTCTTTTTTATGTCTCTAAGGATTTTAATTTTCTTAAGATTTTAAGAATTTAAAATTTTAAGGATTTAATAAAGATTTCAGCCTCCGTGGATTTCAGCATCTACGGAGGCAATCAATGCTGATAAATTACAAAGACGCGGACGGCAAGATTATTAAGCTAGAAGTATCTGAAGAACTTGGAAACTTTTATCTTGAGTCTTTAGAAAAGGAGAAATCTAACCAACGACGAGAAACCAGAAGGCATACTTCGCTTGAAACTTTTACATACGAAGACAAACGTTTTTTTAGTAACAATACTGAACTGCCTTCAGATTTAGCTGATTTATCCGATTTATCCGGCTCTGAAACTTTCGGACAAGCAATGGCTCATCTTACCAAGCGTCAGCAGTATTTAATCCGGAAAGTGTGTATAGAAGGTTTTACGTGTACAAAACTAGCCGCTACCGAAGGTGTATCCAAGCAAGCAATAGCAAAATCACTTAATACCGCAAAGATTAAACTGAGAAAATTCTTGATTGAGAATCTTTAATTTCTATTACTGGGTTTAATCTAAATAGAAATTTTAAAAATTTAAAAAATTTATTGTTTGAATCTCTGAAAATAACTTTTTTCATTTTTAGGGTTGTCTTTGGCCGTTTCTCCTGGCTTATAGTGAAGGGCCTTTTCAAACCTACCCTTCAAGGAGGAGAAAACTTAATGAAACACGGTCTTAGAATCAGCATCAAGGAACCCGCCTAAAGGCGGAATCGTAGGATGCCGCAAAGTAACTGTCAGAGAAAAGCTGCTCAGATTTCTTTTGGGCAAGCAGCGCCGGCTGATGGTTATAGTTCCCGGAGACAGCGTAAAAACGCTTTCAATTCAAGAAATTAAAGAAGGAGGACGAAGCAATGAAACCGACAAAGGAAGAAACAGCAACGAAATCAGCAAGGGAAGATACAGTAGTGAAACCAGCAAAAGATCAGCCGAACATCTCGCAGATCAGAGCAATTCTTGCCAACAAAAGTCTTGACGGATTCAATTCTGAAGTCAGGAGCCTGATTTTAAAGTATGGAGCTGACAGGCTCAGTGAAATAGATCCTTCGAATTATCCCGCACTTCTTGAGGATGCAAAGGCTCTGGGAAAAGAAAGAAAAGAAGAGAAAGGAGAGGGAGAAAAAGGCGGTGAAACAAAAGGAGAAAAAGAAGGAGAAAAAAGCAATGAAACAAAAGGAGAAAAAGAAAAAGAAGGCGGTGAAACAAAATGATTCCAAGAACAGTTTACTTAATGCTGGCAGCAAGTTTTACAGCGCTTCCTTATCTCATAGATGCCGCAGAATCAGAAAGAGGATATTTTGCTTTCGGCGGAGAATTCCTTCTTCTGTTAGCTCCGTTTATCCTCTGGGTACTTTGGATAAATGTTAAAGACACGATTTCGGTTTTAAAAAATGGGGATGAATCGGCAGACGATAAGGAAGCCGCAAGAAGCAAATTCGGAATCAGCATTTTGGATCCTGATAAAAAAGAAGCTGCGAGAAATAAAAGCAGAATGATTGAAAAATTTAGGAGGTCTGCAAATGTCTGATCACGCCCTCCTCTCAGCTTCAAGCGCTCACAGATGGCTAGAGTGCCCGCCTTCGGCAAGGCTTGAGAAAGAATTTCCGGAAACTATGGGAGAGGCCGCAGCTCAAGGGTCTGAAGCCCATACTTTAGCTGAATATAAGCTAAAGACCGCACTTAAAAGTTATCTTCCGCAATTTTCTGAATCTTCTGTTGAAGATCTAAAAAGACCGAACGGAATTTATGAAGACGCCGAGATGGATGCATATACAGATGATTATGTCGACTTTGTTTTGAAACAGATCAGCAAGTTTAAACAACCGGTTAAATATGACGAATCGTCTTTTTGTCTCTCCGGCATATCCGGCGATCCCTTAGTCTTAATCGAACAAAAAATAGACTTTTCAAAGTATGTTTCTGGAGGCTTTGGAACCGCAGACTGCGTGATTGTTTCGGAAGGAAACATCCACATCATTGATTTTAAATATGGTCAGGGCGTTTTAGTAGAAGCCGTGGATAATCCTCAGCTTAAACTCTATGCTCTCGGAGCTTTAAATCTTTTGGATAATTTATCAATGGATAATTTACCAAGCGATACCGTTCATAAAATTTCTTCAGTTTATAACATTTCATCGATTTCAATGACAATTTTTCAGCCAAGACGAGAGAATATCAGCTCGTCAAAGATTTCAAAAGAAAGTCTTTATAAGTGGGCGGATGAAGTTTTAGTTCCAACCGCAAATCTCGCTTTTAATGGCATTGGCGAGTATAAACCCGGCGAGCATTGCAGGTTTTGTAGGGCTTCAATTAAGTGTAGGGCCAGAGCCGAATATCAGCTAGAACTCGCAAAGCTTGATTTTGCTGATCCCCCAACTCTTTCAGATGAAGAACTCAGCAGGATTCTTTTAAAGCTAGACGATCTAATTTTGTGGGCAAATTCCCTTAAGGAATACGCTCTTAAAGAAGCTTTAAACGGCAAATACTGGCAAGGTTTCAAACTTGTCGAAGGAAGATCTGTCAGAAGATATTCGGATGAAAAATCTGTTTCAGACAAGTTAAAAAGTGAAGGTTTTGGAATGGAAGAAATCTATAAAACTTCTCTTCTTTCTCTAACTGAGCTTGAAAAGAAATTCGGAAAGAAAAAAGTTGATGAAATTCTGCGGGGTTTGATAATTAAACCTCCGGGAAAACCCGCTTTAGTTTCGATTTCGGATAAAAGAACGGAGATTTGCGGGAGATTAGACACAAGGGAGGATTTTAAGGGCATCTAATCAAAATCTAATTAGTTATTAAATGAAAACAAAAGAAAACAAAATTTAGGAGGAAATCTAAATGTCAAACACAGTCAATAGCGCAAATGCAAACAAGGTAAATCTAAATCCAAACATTGACCCGACAAAAGTAAAGACAGGAATCGTAAGGCTCAGCTACGCAAATGTCTGGAAAGCAAAAAGTATTAACGGAGGAACGCCCAAATATAGCGTTTCGGTAATAATCCAAAAGAACGATTCAGAGACTCTCGGAAAGATAAATAAAGCGATAGAGGCGACATATCGTAATGACTTAGGAAAACTTAAAGGTGGTAATAACAAATCAGCTCCTTTGCTTTCGGCAATCAAAACTCCGCTTAGAGACGGTGATTCCGAGCGTCCCGAGGATGAAGCGTATCAAGGGTGCTACTTTGTAAACGCCAACTCAGCAAAGGCTCCGGGAATTGTAGATTTAGGTCTTGTTCCGATAACTGATACTTCGCAGGTCTATAGCGGTGTATATGCAAGAGTAAGTCTTTCTTTCTACGCCTTTAATGTTAACGGGAATAAAGGCGTTGCCTGCGGTCTTCAAAATATTCAAAAGGTCAGAGACGGAGAACCTTTGGGAGGAAAGCCAAATCCTGAGGAAGATTTTGATGATGGGTTTAGTGTTAGCGATGAGGATATTTTATAGAAATTAAGACAAATTAAGCCCATAAAAGACAATCAATGAAAACCAAAGAAAGGCATAGCCGAATTAAGTTAATCAAAGTCAAATAAGTCAAACAAAGAAAACCAGAGAAAAACAACGCCAAATTAAGCCAATCTAAAGAAAACTAAAGAAAAACGATGTCAATCAAAATTAAAAATTAAGGAGAAAGATAAGAAATTATGAAAAATCTTTTTATCGACATCGAAACTTTTTCTTCAGTCAATCTCATAAAGGCAGGAGTGTATAAATACACCCAATCCAATGATTTTGAAATTCTTTTATTCGGCTATTCGATTGATGATTGTGATTACGGTGATGATGGTAATGACAAGGATAACGGCAAAGAAGTTAAAATTGTTGATCTTGCCTCAGGTGAGGAGATCCCAAATGAAATTCTTAAAGCTTTGGAAGACAAAAATGTGATGAAGTGGGCTCATAACGCAGCTTTTGAAAGAATTTGTCTTTCAAAATATTTGCATAATCGTTTTGCAAACAAATCCAAAAATAATTCCGAATGCTTTAAGGAATTTCTAAACCCTGAATCCTGGCGCTGCACTCTTGTTTGGTGCGCATATCTTGGACTTCCGCTGTCTTTAAAGACAGCGGGAGAAGTTCTCAGGATTGAGAAACAGAAGATGAGTGAAGGAAAGGATTTAGTCAGGTATTTTTCAATGCCGCAAAAATTAAATACTGGGGCTACAGTTAAATGCGGCATTGAATGTGGCGTCAAAAGAAATCTTCCAAAAAACAATCCCGAAAAATGGAATAAATTCAAAGAATACAACAAACGAGATGTTGAAACTGAAATCGCGATCTATAACAGGTTAAAGAAATTCCCGATGCCTGAGCTTGAGTGGGAAAATTATATTCTCGATCAGAAAATTAATGACTGTGGAATTATGCTTGATTCTAGATTAGTTAAGAACGCACTAATTTTTAGCGAAAAGTCAAGTTTAAAATTAATTTCTGAAATTAAAGAGATAACCGGAATTGAAAATCCAAGATCAGTTCATCAATTAAAAATCTGGCTCTCCGAAAATGATCTGAAGACTGATTCTTTGGGTAAAAAAGATGTTGAAAAGCTTCTTAAAAGCAAAGAACTTCAAAATAACAAAAACATTAAAATTTTAGAAAAAGTTCTTAAACTAAGACAAAATCTAGCCAAAAGCAGCATTAAAAAATATGAAGCAATGAAAAACTGCTGCTGCAAAGACAAAAGAGCAAGAGGTTTATTCCAATTCTACGGAGCAAACAGAACCGGAAGATGGGCGGGAAGACTTATTCAGCTTCAAAACCTTCCTCAAAATCATGTTCAAAGCTTGGTAATGGCAAGAGAACTTGTAAAAACGGGAGATTACGGCGCTTTATCTTATGTTTATGATTCTGTTCCGGCAGTGCTTTCTGAACTTATCCGTACTGCATTTATCCCAGAAAAAGGCAAGAAGTTTATTGTTGCCGACTTCTCTGCAATCGAGGCAAGAGTTATCTCCTGGCTAGCGGGAGAAAAGTGGAGAAACGAAGTTTTTTCAAGTCACGGAAAGATTTACGAAGCTTCGGCAAGCAGAATGTTTAAAGTTTCACTTGATGAGATTACAAAAGACAGCCCTTTAAGACAAAAGGGGAAAATAGCAGAACTTGCTTTAGGTTACGGCGGCTCAGTCGGAGCGCTTAAAGCTATGGGAGCGCTTGAAATGGGGCTTAGCCCGGAAGAATTGCAGCCATTGGTAGATTCCTGGAGGATGGCAAATCCAAACATTGTAAAGCTTTGGTATGAAGTGGGCAGAAATGTAATACGGACAGTCAAGAATAAAGCTTCGCTTTTTTATGCTGGATCAATTGGATCATTCGGATTGCCTGGATTATCCGAATCATACAGCAATTCTTTAGTGATTCCCGCGTCTTCTACGTTCCCCACATCTTCCACGTCTTTTACTTCTTTTTTGTCTCCTTTAATCGGTTTTGAATATCAGAGCGGGCTTCTGATGATAAAGCTTCCATCCGGCAGAAAGCTTTCGTATGTAAGGCCAAGGATAGAGCCAAACAAGTTTGGCGGAATGTCAGTTACGTATGAAGGCAAATCAACAGTTAAAGACGCAAGGAAAATAATCAAAAGCAAAATTATCGGCTGGGCAAGAATTGAGAGCTACGGGGCTAAGTTTGTTGAAAATATTATTCAGGCCACTGCTAGAGATCTTCTCTGTCACGCAATGAAAAATCTTGATGATGAGGGTTACAGGATTGTTATGCATTGCCATGACGAAGTTGTAATTGAAGTTCCGAACGGAAATCGACGACAAAATGAAACAATAAGCTCTGATAGTGCTGATGTTAGGAAAGTCTGCGATATCATGTGCAAATCCCCAGACTGGGCAAAAGGCTTAGCTCTGAAAGCCGAAGGGTTTGAATGTGATTTTTACAGGAAAGCTTAAGGATTATTAAATTTGGAGAGTGATTAAATTGGATAACAAATTGAGCATTGAAACAAAAGTTATAAATTTAAGTAACAAAGCACAAGTTACAGAATTGGATAACAAACCAAATAACAAATCAAAAGTTATAGAAACTATAAAAACTATAGAAGTTATAAAAACTGTAAAGGCTATACCGGAAAGAAAACTTAAAATATCAATTGGCAGAAGCCGTTTTGAGAAGAAATGGATAAATAAAGAATTTACCAAGCTTGAATTTATTGAAATATTAAAAGTTACAAAAAGAACTCCGGAATCAGTATCTGAATATCAAAAGATGAGCAAATCCAAAAAAGACGCTATTAAAGATGTCGGAGGCTTTGTTCTTGGTCATCTTAAAAACGGAGTCCGAAGAAATAACACAATCCACTGCCGAAGCGCAATTACGCTTGACGCTGATTTCCCAGATCCTGATTTCTTAAAAAGGCTTGAGACTGATTTTGATTACGATGCCGTTCTCTATTCAACCCACAGCCACACAAATGAAAATCCAAGGTATAGGCTCATCGTTTTTACAGACAGAAGACTTACTCCAGAGGAATACACTCCGGTTTCAAGGATTCTGGCAAATGAAATCGGCATAGACTGCTTTGACGACAGCACGTATGAACCAAGCAGACTTATGTATTGGCCTTCCACTTCGTTTGACGGTAGATACATATTTAAAGTTTTTGAAGGAAAGGAAATTAGTGCTGATTTATATCTGCGAAAACTTGGTGGGGATAATGGCGGAATTGATAACAGAAGTAATAGTAAAACTAACGGAGATTGGCGTGACTGCTCTTTGTGGCCTACATCAAAGAGGCAATCCGAAATAATTAAGAGAGAAATAGGAAGAAAACAAGCCGACCCTCTTTTGAAAGAAGGAGTGGTCGGAGCATTCTGCAGATCTTTTAATATCCATGAAGCAATTGAGAACTTTCTCTCGGATGTTTATGAGCCAAGCACAAATGGAACTTGGAACAGTGAATCTAACGGAATTTGCGGTTTAAACCCTGAAAGATACACCTATACTCCGGGCGAATGTTCCTCAGGTCTGGTAGTCTATGACGATAAATTTGCCTACTCTCATCACGCCACAGATCCGGCACACGGCAAGCTTCTTAATTCTTTTGATTTGGTAAGAATTCATAGATTTGGGGAATTTAAAGATAAAATATCTTTTAATAAAATGTACGGGTTTGCGGTTCAAAATGAGAAAGTAAAAGAAGAACTTTTAAAAAATTGCAATGATAAAGCTAAGGAAGATTTTGGTGATGATTTTGGCTACATTTTTAATTCAAACAATCAAAACAACTCAGAAATCATTAATTTAGAAACTGATAAAAACGAAGTAACTAACGGACCTAAAGACAATTCCTGGAAAAAACTCCTCGAACTCGACAAAACCGGCCATATCAAAGAAACTTTTGGGAATTATCTTCTGATTTTAAATAATGACCCGAATCTTAAAAATATAGCTTTTAATCAAATGAGAGACGGAGTCGACGTCAGAGGAAAAGTCCCTTGGCAAAGAATAAAACCGGGATGGAACGAGACTGACAGCGTTAAGCTTTATGAATATTTACAGCACAGCTATAGACTTTATTCCCCAAATAAATCAAATCATGCCGTTATAGCCGCTGCCTCAAAAAGAGTTTTTCATCCAATTAAGAATTATCTTGAAAGCCTTCCGGTGTGGGATGGGAACAAGAGAGTAGAAACACTTCTAATCGAATATTTCGGAGCCGAAGATAATGCTTATGTAAAGGCGGTGACAAGAAAGACTCTAGCTGCGGCCATTGCAAGGATTTATAGTCCGGGGATTAAATTCGATTACATGCTCGTTCTTAACGGCATGACTGGCCTTGGGAAATCGGCATTCTTCGGTAAACTTGCCGGAAAATGGTTTTCAGATAGTCTCAGTTTTTCTGATATGGCAAAAGGAAAAGAAGCTCCTGAAAAGATACAAGGCTTTTGGATTATTGAAATTCCGGAACTTGCCGGTATAAGAAGAACGGATGTTAACAATGTTAAGGCTTTTCTTTCATGCAGAGACGACAATTACAGAGCTTGTTACGGAAGGGTTACAGAAAGCCATCCAAGACAGTGCATAATTGTAGGCTCTACAAATAGCGAAAGTTTAGGATTTCTGCAGGATGTGACCGGAAACAGGAGATTCTGGCCAGTAGCAGTAACAGGCGCATGTGAAAAGAGAGGCTGGGACATTTCTGATAGTGATATTCCGCAAATCTGGGCCGAGGCAAAGGAGATTTGGAATAAAGGTGAAAGACTGTTTTTGGATTCAAGTTTAGAGCAAATGGCTGAAAGCGCTCAAAAGGACGCTCTTGAATCAGACGAACGCGAAGGATTTATCAGAGAATATCTGGAAAGACTTCTGCCTGAAAACTGGAATGATTTGGATACTTTCCAAAGACAACAGTTCCTCAGAAGCGATGAGGTCGGAACAGTTCAAAGACAATTCGTCTGTAACATGGAGATATGGTGTGAGTGTTTTGAAAATAGACGTGAGGATTTTGGGCGGAAATTTTCATATACGGTTACGTTAATTATGGAAAAAATCGGAGGATGGGTTAAATCGAAGAAAAAGCAGTGGTTTAAACTTTATGGGAACACTCCGGCATGGATTAGAGTTTCTAAAAACCTTGCCAACTCTGAAAACTCTGGCGAAAAAAAGATGGCCAGGGAAGCAAACATAGAGTATAACTGAATTCATGCCATCTGGCCAACTATATCTATATAAATGTGTATGTATATATATAGGGGAATAGGAGTTATATAGGGGTACACAGTAATATAGCTCGTAGAGGTTTATATAGAAAACGTGGCCAGTTGGCCAGTTGGCCAGTAATTTTTTCTTAAATCCAGGTTTTACGCGGCTTCGGACTGATCATCAATCTCAAAAATACTGGCCAACTACTATTTTTGGCGAGGGAAATTAATTTATAAGTGAGAAATTGGCATGACAGAAAAGAAAATAGAACAAAAACTAATCAAAGCAATTAGAAATTTCGGAGGTCTTGCTCTTAAATTTATTTCCCCCGGATTTGTAGGCGCACCCGACAGAATAATTCTTTTTCCCGGAGGAAGAAGTGTCTTTGCGGAACTAAAATCTCCAGAAGGAAAGATGAGACCGATTCAGGTAAGGAGAAAACAACAGCTGGAGAATCTTGGGTTTAAAGTCTTTGTAATAAACAGTGAGACAGAGATTGAAATGATAACGAGACAGGAATTGAAATGATATCGGAAAGTTTAAGACAATATCAGAGAATTTAAACTAGTTTTAAAAGAACTAAATTATTATTAGCTGATAATTAATTATAATTAATGCTAATGTGTGATTAAGTTAATAATAATTAATTAAGAAATAACGGTTGATTGCAATTAATTTTTCTAATTAAGTCAAGAAGGTGGGCAAAAAATAAAACTTCACAAATACCAAAAGTATTCAACTGAATTCATAATTGAAAATCCAATCTCGGCTCTTTTTCTTGAATGCGGTCTTGGAAAAAGCGTAATTACCTTAACGGCGCTCTATGATTTGCTCCTTGACAGTTTCCGGATAAGAAAAGTTTTAGTTATTGCACCTTTGAGGGTAGCAAAAAACACCTGGCCTTCTGAAATTGAGAAATGGGAGCATCTGAAGGGTTTATGGTATTCAGTAGCCGTAGGGAATGAAAAAGAGCGCAAAACGGCTTTAAATAAAAGAGTTCAGATCTGCATAATAAACCGCGAGAATGTGGAATGGCTTGTTCACAGAAGCGGATTTAAATTTGACTTTGATATGATTGTCATTGATGAGCTTAGTTCTTTTAAAAATCATAGAACTCTAAAGTTTAAGGCTTTAAAAAAGATAAGACCAAAAATAAAGAGAATTGTGGGGTTAACCGGAACTCCATCTTCAAATGGTCTTATGGATTTATGGGCCGAGATCGGGATCCTGGATTGGGGCGAAAGGCTTGGAAGATATATAACCCACTTTAGAAATGATTATTTTGTTCCCGATGAAAGGAACTGGATGCAGGTTTTCACATACAAACCCATTGTTGGGGCTGAAGAAAAGATTTATGAGAAAATATCTGATATCACAATCAGTATGAAAAATACAGATTTTTTAAATCTTCCTGAAGTTATTTATAATGAAGTTAAAGTTAGACTTTCAGAAAGTGAAATGAATATTTATCAAAAACTGAAAAGAGATTTAATTGTTTCTATTAAAGACAATGGTGATAATGATGACGGCAATGAAATCAAATATAAAGAAATTGACGCAGTCAATGCTGCGGCACTTTCGAATAAACTCCTTCAAATGGCAAATGGTGCTGTTTATGGTAATGTTTTAGAAAATGACAAGGAAGCTAAAGGAGAAGAAGAAAAAGAAAGAAAAATTAAAGAAGATGAGAAAATTAAAGAAAATGAAGAAATAAAAATAGAAAACAAAAAGGAAATTATCTTAATTCACGACAGAAAACTTGACGCTCTCGAGGACTTAATTGAATCTGCAAACGGCAAGCCTGTTTTAATTGCATACTGGTTTAAACACGACTTTGAAAGAATTAAAAAACGTTTGATCGATCTTAAAATTAAATTCTTAAAACTTGACAGTCCACAAAGCATTAATCTCTGGAATAAAAGAGAACTGCCAGTAGCCTTAATTCATCCTGCCTCCGCGGGCCATGGTCTTAATCTTCAAGAAGGCGGCTCGTCTTTAGTCTGATTTGGTCTTACCTGGAGTTTGGAGCTCTACCAACAAACTAATGCCAGGCTCTGGAGACAAGGACAAAAAGATACAGTCGTGATTCATCACATAATTTCCCAGGATACGATTGATGAGGATGTTATGAGGGCTTTAAAGAAGAAAGATAAGGTCCAAAATGATTTAATTGAAGCTGTTAAGGCTAGAATTTCTTAAAAGAATTAGTAAAATAGTTTTGTAAACTAAAAATAGTTAAAATAGTTAAAAAAATTAAAAGTAAAATAAAAGTAAACTAAATACAATTAAAGTCAATCTTAGAAAAACAAGGCCAACAAAAGTCAACCTCCGACAATCAGAGAACCTTTTTCGGAGGACAAAATCTGTGACTAAGAAAGAACTTTCCCAGGTTTATTGGCTTAAGAAAGAAATAGAGATGCAAACAAAACAGCTTGAGGAATTTGAAAATTTAGCGACTTCCTGTTCTCGGTTTATTACCGGAATGCCCAGAATCCCTGGATTTAGAGATAAAATATCGGAATATGCGGCAGAAATTGCGGATCTTAAAAGTCTGATCGATTTGAATATAAAAAAGTGCTTCTTTGAATTTAACCGTATAAACAGATATATCAATTCAGTAGACGACAGTCTCGTCAGGCAAATTCTTTCGCTTCGGTATATTGGCGGTATGAGCTGGAGAAAAGTAGCTTTTTCGGTTGGCGGGAGAAATACTGAAGACACTGTAAGAATGATTCATAATCGTTTTTTGAGCAGAAATTAAAGTTGTTCGTTTTGTTCGGTTTAGCTGTGTTATAGTGTAAATTGAAAGCTTTTATAAATTCATCCACAGGGTTTACGAAAGCTTTAATCAACTCCTTAATTTTTTAATAAATCCTGCAATAAATTTTGCAGGACTTTTATTTTCCCACAAAAAGAAAATCTTATTTGCCGACAAGTTTTAATCACCGCTTCGATTGAGGCGGCTTTTTACGTCTGAAGAAGGAGCTGAACCTAATTCTAAAATCCTGTAAACATTGCTCTCGAATCCACAAAGAAGACTACATTTGCCCTAAAAGACCAAAAAACAAAACCGAACAATTCGCCCTGAGAAGCACGTATAAATGGGGCAAAACCCGTGAAATGATTCGAAAACGAGATATGTATTTGTGCCAAGTTTGTTTGCGTCAAGGCGTGTACAACTGCAGCGATATTGAAGTCCATCACGCAATCAAGATTGATGAGGGCAAAGAGCTTGCGTTTAAACCAAACAACCTTGTCACACTATGCAAGAAGCATCATGATCAAGCAGACGATGGAAAGATCAAGCTTGAAATTATTAAAGCAATTATTAATGAGCAAGAAATGATTAAAAAAATTTAGGAACAAGAAATGAAAAGTACGGAAATGGATCCGATAAAAAGAAATCGTAGCAAATTATGCTTAAGAAGTTTAAAAAATTAAAATCTAAGTAAAATCTATTTCAAACAAGCTTTTGTTTTTAAACACAAAAATAAATCTAATCTAAATAAATGTTTCAAGCAACCGTTTATTTTTTAAACAAAAATTTATTTTTAAGAGTAAAGAGCATCCCCCGGGTATCGGATAGACCAAAAAATAAAACAAATCAACACCACGCTGGCCCTCCGTTTACACCGGATTTACAATTCATGTATTTTTTGAAATTTGCTTTAAACCAGTATTGTAGCTGAGTTTGAGGCTATTTTTTTTGAGGTGAGAAAAATGAGAAAATACCAAAATATCGCGATTGAAAAATTAAAGCCATATGAACATAACGCCAGAACTCACAGTGAAGAACAGATTTCCAAGATTGCAAAATCAATAGAAGAATTCGGTTTCGTAAATCCAGTCTTAATTGACGCAGATTTTGGAATAATCGCAGGCCACTGCAGAGTTTTAGCAGCAAAGCAAATTGGGATGGAAGAAGTTCCATGCCTGTTTGTAGAGGACCTGACAGAAACACAAAAGAAAGCTTACATAATTGCCGACAACAAATTGGCTTTAGATGCAGGATGGGACTTTGATATTCTTAAGATTGAGCTTGAAGATTTAAAAAGTCTTGATTTTGATATTTCTCTAACCGGGTTTGATGATCTTAATTTTGATTTGGTTTTGAATGATTCAAAAGAAATAACAGATGATAATTTTGATTCAGACAAAATCAATGAAATTTTAAAAGAAGAACCGAAATCAAAGCTCGGTGAAATTTACAGTCTTGGCCGGCATCGCCTGATGTGCGGAGATTCGACAAATCCTGAAGACGTCTCTAAACTTATGAATTCTAAGCTAATTAATTCTGAGCTAAAAGGAAATAAAATAAATAAAGTAAATGAAATAATTGATTTATTTGTTACAGACCCGCCGTACAATATTGGATACGAAGGTAAAACAAAAGAAAGGAATAAAATTTTAAATGACAAACAGACGAGCGAAGAATTTCGCTCGTTTTTGATTTTGGCTTTTAAAATGCTGATAAGTATCTTAAACAAGGCGGAGCTTTCTACATCTGGTTTGCAAATAAAGAATCATTATCCGTTTATCAAGCTTGCCGGGAAATAGATTGGGAAATCAAACAACAGCTTATCTGGAATAAAAACGCTTTAGTCCTTGGACGCCAAGACTACCAGTGGAAACACGAACCTTGCGTCTACGGCTGGAAATCCGGAGATTCACATTATTTTATTGACGACAGAACGCAAACTACAATTTTAGAATTTAACAGACCTTTAAGAAATGATGAATATCCGACAATGAAACCGGTTCCGATGATTGCAAAACTAATTGAAAACAGCAGTAAAGAAGGAGAAATCGTTCTAGATTTATTCGGCGGCTCCGGAACAACTTTAATTGCCTGTGAAGAACTAAACAGAAAATGTTTCATGATGGAACTAGACCCACGATACTGCGATGTGATCATAAAACGATGGGAAAATTTAACCGATAAGAAAGCGGAATTAATTTCATAAATTTGGAGGAAATTATGAACCAGAATCTTAATTTAAACGAGCAAGCAAAAGAAATTCTTCGAATTGCCGAAAAATACGGCGTCGAATCAAACTTTTTCTTCTTGACGACTTTTAAAAGATATCAAGTGCAAATCAAAATGCTTACCGATCTTGAAAAGACTATTTATGAAGAAGGAATGACTGTGGAGAAAAGTTATTCCAAAGGAACAAAAAATACTTATGTTCATCCTGCCGTAAGCGCTTACAACAAAACCGCGGACTGTGCGAATAAAACCGTGGCGACGCTTGTTAAAATCATAACTTTGCTAAGAGCCAGAGGCGGCAGTGACGAACCGGATCCTTTGCTTGAATTCATTTCCGGCAGAAGAAATTCGATTGACTAAAAAATATTTAAAAATTTTAACGGGAGGTGAACCAAATTGATTAAAGCTTCAAAATACGCAAATCGGGCAATCAAATCAGAAGATGCACCAAAATATGTAAAATTACAATGTCAAAAGTTTTTAGATATCTCAAATGGCGAAAACAACAAAGATAAAAATATCAAAAATACAAAATATTTTGTGAATTTAGAAATGCTCGAACGCATAGAAAACACCCTAAAATTGTTAATCATGCCTCGAGGCTTAAAGGCCGGCGAAACAATTTATGACTGCTCAACCGGGTATCAGTGGCTGTTTTATACATCGATTCTTTGCGTAGTTTACAAAGACAACCCAACCAGAAGAAGATATGAAACCGCAATTCTTGAAATCGCAAGAAAGAACTTTAAGACTTTTACAATTGCAACTACTTTTATCCTTCTTTTCTTGCTGGAACCGAAGTTCTCCAAGTTCTACTCTGTGGCCCCAGATGGAAGTTTAAGTCGAGAAGTAAAAACCGCAATTGAAGAAATTTTAAAGAGTAGCCCAAAAGTGTATATGAAGGACGAAACTCCAAGGTTTAAAATTCTTCGAGATTACATTAAATTCGAGCTTAATGAAAATCAGTACTTTCCCCTTAATTACTCTAATTCAAGAATGGACGGCAAACTCCCCAATGTTTTTTTAGCAGATGAAGTCGGAGCATTGCCGAACGCGTATGCAATTGAATCAATGAGAAGCGGTCAGCTTAATATTTTAAATAAGCTTGGATGCATAATCAGCACAAAATACCCGACAATTGATAATCCGTTTGAAGAAGAAATTAAATATGCAAAACAAGTTTTAGATGGCATTACAGAAGACGAAACTCTTTTTGCGCTTCTTTATGAGCCGGACTTCAGTGCATCAAATACATCGGTAAATACATCGATTGAATCGGAATTCTACGACAAATCCAACAAGTTTCAGATAAAAGATTCCCAAAATCAAAGTGAACCTAATCAGACTTCTCAAAGCTGGACCTCCGATGATCTGATTCTTAAACACGCAAATCCGGTCGCTCTTGAAATCCCAGAAATTTGGGAAGATCTTCTAAAAAAGAGAGCAAAAGCAATTGCGATGGAATCCGCAAGAGAAAACTTCCTTACTAAACACTGCAATATCATTTATCAAGGGGCCGGAACTGAAAGCTTTATAGATATCTCGGACGTGAAAAGATGCAAAGTTAACAAAATCGATTGGAAAGGAAGAGAAGTCTATGTCGGAGTTGATCTGTCAATGACGACGGACAATACCGCCGTTGTGATGTGCGCGGTCGATGAAGACAACCATATTCTGGCAGACGCTTGGTGCTTTATTCCTGAAGGAAGAATCGAAGAGAAAAACAAATTTGAAAAGCTTGATTACAAAAGATTTATAAAACACAAAAAATGTTATCCTTGCGGCAATAAGACAATAGATTATGGTTTTGTTGAAGATTTTGTCTTTAAACTTGAAGATAGGTTCGGTGTAACAATCAGGGCAATCGGCTTTGATAGATACAACTGCCTTAGCTCTGCGCAAAAGTGGCTGACAAAATATAGTGTTGTCGAGATTAGGCAGCACAGCGATACGCTCCATGCCCCGACAAAACTTTTGCAGGAAAAAATTATCAATACAGAATTTTCATATGAAAAGAATACTTTGCTTGAAATCAATTTTTCAAATGCCATGTGTGTTTACGACACAAATATGAATAGATACATCCATAAAAAGAAGAGTTCAGGTAAAGTCGATATGGTCGCGGCACTTATCAACGCGATTTATCTTTTACAGCAGGGCATTATTTTTGAAGGGAGCGGGATTACGTATGCGGTATAGAAAATTTAACTTTGAAATATTTAAAATAAATAAATCTTAAATAAATTCAAAATAAAGAAATGTTTAAAAATAAAATAAATATAAATAAATATAAAGTATAAAGCAAAACTTATACATTTTATCTGTTTGTCTTTTGAAAACTTTTTTTGAAAGAGTGTAAAAAAGTGTAAACCTTTCATGCTATGTTGAGGAAAAATATCCCCATGGGTTTCTTATAATTATCCATCTTTGACCGTTTTTATCTTTGTACACCTTTTCTATGGAATAAGCATGACCTCGAACCAACCCTTCGTTGGAAACTCCGCCCAAAAAAAGCTTTATCACATTCAAATGAGATGCGAAATCACACGTTACGTATCCAGAATCTGATAAAGTTTTTTCAATTTTTGAATATAGATCATTTTTTTTTGCAAGCCACACGCTTAAAGCATTAGATGTTTCTGTCTCTTTTCCTGTTATCATTCTTATAACTAAATCCATAAGTCCACCTTCAGCATATTTATAATTTATACAATTAAAATCTAATATATAACCCTGCAAACCTGAAAATTGCGAAGCTATAAAGGCTTTTAAATATATTTGAACCCAAAGACAATTATTATAAACGAATTTAAAGTTTTTAGGAAGTTCAGGTACTGTTTTTTGTACCTTAATGTAAAACGGGTTGCCATCACTCGGATCAAAAAATTTAACTGAAACGTTTCCCTCGTTATCTTCTACCATGTTAGTTTTTATTAAATTTGGATCTCTTTCGGCGACTGTTGACAGTACTGCGAAAAAGTAGCACAGCCCTAAGTGACCTTGCAGCACATCTTCTGGTTTCGGTGATCCTTCTGGAAACAATTCAAATTCAAGTGGATTATCAGAATATTTATTAGGTTTTACGAAACATAGTCTGTTTTTTTCTGGCGAACTAAAAAAATAATCAAGTAAATGCCCTATTAAAGGTATCTTAGATAAAAAAACAGTAGCCCGAGTATCTAAAGTTTCGCTTAACGCTTGACTATCAATAGTTATTTTTTCATCTGGCACAAATATTACATTATTTGAAAAAGTTTTTTTAGTTTCTATCTTTTGGCAGCAACAAAAATTACTACCCATAATTATAGGACTTAAAACACCAGATAAAAATTTAATTTTTTTTCATTATTTTATCCTTTTTTAAAAATTTAAACTTAAAACTATCTTAGAACCCGTATTTAAAAGGGTAAATTCCAAATTTTTGAAGAATTTTTCTTCAGTAATGATAAAAAAATCGCAATGAATATTTTATGTATTCTGAGAACCTGCCTAATATCTCCGAAATAGCACGTATTTTAGTTAAAATTTTAAAATTTTGCATTGTTCGTCAGTTAAATACGCCAGTATTTATCTTTTTCGCGCTTTAAATTTTAAAAATTTTATCATAAAATCTACACTACTTAGAGATATTAGATAGGCTCTGAGCATTATTGAAAATTAGGTATTTTGATCCTTTTGAATACAGGTTCCAAAAACCCGTCCTCGTGGACAATGGCACTCCAAGCCTATGAGAACGGGTTTGTGCCGGTTTATAAAATAAACCACTTCTTATTATTGAGTCGGTAAAACTCCACTAACAAGATAGTTAAGCCATTCAGGCCAGCCAAGTATTCCTATTACTTCTTTTTTCATTCTTCCTATAAAATTTTCTTTTTGAGGTTGTGTTATTTCATGCACCTTTATGAAAACCCTAACAACGTTTGGAAAGAGATACGGTCTTCCGTTATAATTAAGTCTGAATATTACATCTCTATCAAAACTTATTGGACAACTTTTACTCGGTTCTTTCATAAATGGTTCTAACTTGACTAAAATTTCACTTCCCGCATCAATGCTAGGATCTTTCCAAGGGGTTCCTGAAGCTAAATCCCCAAGTTCATACAGAGTTCTGCCTTCAGTAGCTTCCTCTTCTGTAAAAGTTAAAAAAAGTTTTTTACTTCCACCAAAATCCCAGCAAACACCAAATGATTCCGGAGTTGTACTAAAAGTAACAAAAATTAAATCTCCGTTTTCTTTTCTAAGGAAAAAGCCATCCTCTTCGCATCCTTCCATTCCTGTAATAACTTTACTGAGTTCCCTAGACGGAAACCAAGACGGAACATTATTTACAAAACCAAATGGCGATTTACTCTGCACTCCCGACCCTCTACCCGAATAGAGTGTTGTAAGCTGTCCAAAAATTTCATTAAGTTCAGAATTTGATGGAGAACTTCCTTTATCATACAATAGCTCGTATTCATCACTTGGATTTCTTCTAGCAATTACCTCAAAAACCTCGAACGCTGAAACCCAATTTGAAATAAATCCTGAAAAACAAGCCAAAACACAAGCCAAACTAAAGGCTTTTTTTAAAAAACTCATATCGAAACTCCTTTTATAAAATAAAATTAAGCAATGCAGCAAAGCTTATAATTAAATTATTATCGATTATTCTTCAACACTTGATGGTAAGCAGAATGCAGCACCGAGATGTTGAAGCAAACGATCATACTCATTTTCTGTCTGTTCATCGCAAGGGAAATAAATTCGACTCCCACGCTCAGTTTGGATTCGAAAATGACGCCTACTTTCTGCACGTTCTTTTATTTCTTGAAAAAGTTTTTTTGGATTGAAACCTGTATGCTCTGTAATGGTTAAAACAACAGAATCCGGAAACGAAGACGGGCGACCATTGAGGTTAAGACTAATTGTTCCATCAGGATTAAATGTTGGGCGGCATCTCCCTACGATTTTTTTCATCTGTGGACTTACTATTGATTCGAAAACAACAAAAGCCAAGCTTCCATCTTTTACTAAAGGAATACCCACCTCTTCTCTTCCTTCCATTCCTTCAATGACTTTTCCGACCTCAAAGAATGGAGCATTATCAAAACCAAATGGTGATCTCACCGGTTTATTCAGTGGCACTAATGGAAACAATTCTAAAAATTGTCTTAAAATTTGTTTAGACTCAGGAACCAGTGAATCTTCTGATACCAATAGTCTATATTCATCTTTTGGATCTCTTTTAGCTTCTGCCGTATAAACTACTTTCCCTGCTGAAACCCCATTTGAAATAAATCCTGAAAAACAAGCTAAAACACAAGCCAAACTAAAGGCTTTTTTAAAAAAACTCATATCGAACTCCTTTTTATAAAATAAAATTAAGCAATGCAGCAAAGCTTATGATTAAATTATATATTAATCATTACTAAGTTTCAATAGATTTTTAAATAATTGTTTAAAACAATAAAAATAAATTATTTAAATTAAAAATATTGTCGGAAATATTTAGAACCTGTATTCAAAAGGATCAAAATACCCAATTTTCAATAATTTTTTTCAAAAATTTGGAATTTGCCCTTTTGAATACAGGTTCTTAGAAGTGCGAAAAAATCATGAATAATTATAAATCTTTTAATATTTTTTAAAAAACTCTTGCAATAGTATTATTTAAAAAGTATACTTCGCAATGTATTACTAAAAAAGTTAGACTTTAAATTTTTCTTTAGAGAAGATAGGATAAAAATAAGATTGATTTTTAATAACGAAAAACACATAAAAAAAACAAAATTTATAAGTTTTGTTCTTAGGTCAGTAACCTATTTTTCGGCTTTTGCCGTATTTTTTGTGTTATTGTCGGTTGTTGTTTATATTTTAGTAAAATCAGCCATGTATGTTAATTTGGATTTTTTAAACAAAAACATACTCAATGGAAAAAATATGCTGGCTACAATAATAAATACACTGTATATCATCATTCTTGCGCTTTTTTTTGTACTTCCGATAGGGATCGGAACAGCAATTTGGCTTTCGAAATATTCAAAAAAAGGAATTTTTTCACGTGTATTGCATTTTACGATTGAAATTTTTTCTGGTTTACCATCATTGGTATTAGGTTTATTCGGATATGATTTTTTTTGTATAAAACTGGGAATGGGGACTTCAATCATTGCAGGCTGTCTCACAATGGTTTTATGTACACTTCCGACCATAATAAAAGCCTCAGAAGAGGCGATAAATTCTGTTCCATTAACCTATGAAGAGGCTTCTTTTTCTCTTGGCGCAGGGAGAGCTAAAACCCTAAGAAGCGCTACAATACCTTGCGCCGTACCTGGGATTTTTACTGGAATAATGCTCTGCATCGGGAAAATAGCCGGAGAATCCGCCGCCTTGATATACACTTCCGGAATGATGTGTAAAATGCCGAAAAATTTTTTTTCTCACATGTTTTCAAGCGGAAGAACTTTAACACTACATCTCTATCAGACAGTTAAACAAGCAAATACGGACGATTCTGTTGCGATTGCTTTTTTGTACGCGCTAATATTGCTAATTTTTGTTTTTGCGATTAATTTTTTTACGAATATCACATTAAATTCAATTAAAAACAAATAGCTCAAGAATTTAGTTAAAATTTTAAAATTTTGCATTGCTCGTTAGTTAAATACGCTAGTATTCGCCTTCCTCGCGCTTTAAATTTTGGAACCTGTATTCAAAAGGATCAAAATACCCAATTTTCAATAATTTTTTTCAAAATTTTGTCAAAAATACTCAGAATACATAAAGTATTCATTGTGTTTTTTTCCTCTTTGAATACAGATTCTTAATCGCTACCGGCACATTACCATTTTCTTACCCTTTATCTGAAGTCTTAATTTATCGCTGATCATGGCTATAAATTCGGCATTTGTAGGTTTTCCTCTGGAGTTTTGTATCGTATAACCAAAATGCGAATTAAGAACGTCGACATTTCCACGATCCCAAGCGACTTCAATCGCGTGCCGCATAGCTCTTTCTACACGAGAAGACGTTGTTTTATATCCTTTCGCAACCGCGGGATAAAGTTGTTTTGTAACCGCATTTATAAGATCAGGATTATTTATGGAAATCATGATGGAACTTCGCAAATACTGATAGCCTTTAATGTGAGCAGGAACGCCTATTTCGTGCAAAATATCAGTAACTTTAATTTCCATCTCATTTCCATCATTATCGGGTAATTCTATCTTTTTTTGACTTAACGCGGAAATTCTAATTATCCTTTCGGCGAGTTCGCAAATTTCAAACGGTTTAAGCATAAAATAAGCAGCACCTGCGCTCATAACTTCTCGTTCAAGCGTTTGATTTAAAAAACTTGAAGTTATTATAAATTCTGGTGAAACGTCGGCGCATTTTTTTATTTTAGATATAACCCCTATAGCGTCGGTCCTTGGCATAAAAAGATCGGTTACGACAAAATCCGGACGCTGAGTTTTTGTTGCTTCTATGACTTTTACGCCGTCTTTTGGCGCAAAATTAACACTAATTGAATAATCGGCAAAAATCCTCGGTGCCTTGTTCAAAAACATTTCGCTGTCTTCGGAAATCAAAACATTAATAAATTTTTCCATCATGTAAGTATGTACTCCTTCTAAAAATATTCAAGGTCTATAAAAAAGCTTATTTGACGCGTTTTATCAAATCTAGTAAAATAGTACTATATATTTGTTCTTTAGTCAATGATTTTCTAAAAAAATACAATTTAAATCAACTATTTGTATGAATAAACAAATTTTAAAGTCAGTTTTTAGTGGTATAATCTAATAATCTAATTCTAACGAAATTGGAATGTCAATTTTAAAGAAAATTTTGAATAATTTTTATTAAGAATTCGTTCTTACAGATTATGAAACGCCACTTTAAAATGAATTTTTCTAATTTTCTTTTCGAATTCCTTGCCTGGTGTCAGCCAAACTACATAATTTTCAATAGAAATTGTTCAAAATTTTCCTTGAATTTGTTATTATAAATTATAAAATAAAACCAAATATAGGAGTGTGTTTTTGATAAAATATAAAAAAAAGATTGTATTCAGTGCAATTCAGCCAAGCGGTAATGCTACTCTTGGGAATTATTTAGGAGCAATAAAAAATTGGCGCGACATGCAAGATGAATACGATTGTATTTTTGCGCTTGCTGATTTGCATGCAATTACTGTTAGGCAAAAACCTAAAGAATTAAAAGAAAATGTAATTCGTAATTACGCTCTTTTTATTGCATGTGGAATCGAACCTGAAAAATGCAATTTTTTTATACAAAGCCATGTTACGGCGCATTCTCAATTGGCTTGGATACTTAATTGCCATACACAAATAGGTGAGCTTTCTCGTATGACGCAATTTAAAGATAAATCTAAGCAACACACTGAAAATATTAACGCAGGATTGTTTACCTATCCATGCTTAATGGCGGCGGATATCTTACTTTATGACACAAATTTCGTCCCTGTTGGCAGGGATCAAAAACAACATGTTGAAATTGCACGCAATATTGCTCAAAGGTTTAATTCCACATACGGAGAAACTTTTATTTTACCCGAGCCTTTAATCCCTAAGCTTGGAGCTAAAATAATGTCATTGAAAAACCCCGAAAAAAAAATGTCGAAATCCTCTTTAGATGAAGATTCTACTATTTTTATTCTAGATAAACCGGATTTAATTATCAAAAAAATAAAACGAGCGGTAACTGATTCTGAATCTTCAGTAAAATTTACTGAAAACGAAACCACCGGAATTAACAATCTGATTGTGATATATTCATGCATAACAAATAAAACTTTTTTGGAAATTGAAATTGAATTCGAAAACAAAGGCTATGGATTTTTCAAAAACAAAGTTGCTGAGGCCATTATTGAGAAATTTTCTTCTATTCAAAAAAAATTCGATTTATTAATAAAAGATAAAGATTTTCTTGAAAAATGCCAAAAAGAATCCACACGAAAGGCGTCAGAAAAAGCATCAATTACGCTTTCACGCATTTATGAAAAAATAGGGCTTTGATAAACTTCAACTATTTTTCATGACATACCTGTTTTATAATCTAACTGAGACTTTTTGAAAAATAGGTCAGCTGTAGTGTTTAATAGTTTATGAGAGCGGGTTTTCAATTTCTTTAGAAAAACGTTTTGAGCAGTTTTGTTATATTTTGCAAATTGACAATACTTAAAAAATATGATACAATTGCCCAAAGTTGTTTTGTTTTTCGAAACACAATTCTCATGTTATAAGATGATCGAAGTTTTTTTAGGAATTCAATTTGGTTTTTAGAACTATTTAATATGGACAAGTTAGCAACTGCGCAATAACAAATAAGGAACAAAGTCTTCAAAATATTTATTGAGGCAAAATCTCAGTGGAAACTATTGAGTTCGCGTTAATAATTGTAAGTGTTGCGAGCAGTGTCTTAAAAGTGAAGCAAAATAGATATCATTTTGCTTTAAAGATGTTGAGCGAGATTGTGTGGATTATATTCGATATACAAAAAGGTCTTTATGGTTGTCTGGCAATGGGGGTTATTAATTTAGTTATAAGTTTTTGGGGATACGGAGAATGGAAAAAAAGCGATAATCAAAAACTTAAAATTAGCAAAGAAGTGCAGTAATTCTTAATAAAATCTGCACTATTTAGAGACATTAGACAGGATCTTGAGGCCCGTGTTCAAAAAGGGTAAATTCCAAGTTTTATTGAATGTCCGGGGTATTCTCACTCTTATAAATTCCATTTGAATGCCAGTTTAAAAGGAATTGTTAGGGATTTTTCAAAAATTTTATGTATATCGTTTATTTTGTTTACGCTGCCCTCAAATGAAAGAATTGAAGAAACGCGATTTCTGAATTCTTCATTTTCCAAAAATTCAACCGCCGTTTCAAAATCTTTACGTCCAGATCTGCTAGATCCTATAAAAGTTAAACCTTTTTCAAGAATATTACGAGTATTTACAGCAATTTTTTCTTCGCTTACACCCATTAGAATTACAGTCCCTTGTGGTCTTATATGGTTTATAATCTTATCAATAGCCTCAGAACTTCCCTGATTTCCAATGCACTCAAAAGCATGATCGAATTTAAAATTTTCATGGAGTTCAATAAAAGAATCGTCGACAAAAGAAA
Organism: Oscillospiraceae bacterium; assembly: GCA_031265995.1. GTDB lineage: Bacteria > Bacillota > Clostridia > Oscillospirales > Acutalibacteraceae > Improbicoccus. The sequence continues at coordinate 52,801 of JAISBW010000025.1, read as the reverse complement.
AATGCCTGATTTTTTCAGTGTGTTTGCCAATTAAAATAACAAAAGCATCAGGTATTATTTTTTTTAAAATTAAAGAAACTAAAAAACCGACGCTACCATCACCAAAAACTGCGATTTTCTCACGATTTTTATGAGAACAGTTAATAAATCTATTTACGGCGTGAACCGCTACGCTTACTAACTCCGAAATACAAAAAACAGTCTCTTCAACAAAATTAAATGGCACTACTCTGTCGGGATTTAAAACTATGAATTCTTGCATAAATCCGTCTGATCCGCTTGAAAGAAATTTCGAATTTTCCGCGTAATTTTCAAATATTCCTGGCTTTAAATCGCTCGGCGGATCATTTGGGATCATTACGACGTTTGTTCCTTGTGGAAAATTTAAAGTCTCATCACGCAAAACCACCCCGCAACACTCGTGAATAAGCGCCATGGGTAATTTTTTTTCTAAAATCTCACGTTTTCGTTTGCCGTTATAGTATCTTAAATCAGCATGGCAAACAGACATAAAACGCGGCCTTATCAAAACTTTTTTTGAAAAGTCGATATCTTGAAATTTTACGTCAATAATTTTTGGAGATATAAGCTGATAAATACAATTAATCAAGCTTTCTCCGAATGCCTGGCGAACAAACTTTGGGCAATCTGATAATCGCCGACAGTTGTAATTTTCATGTTGGAAAATTCCCCTTCAATGAGTTTTACAGATTCGCCTTTAATGACGAATATCTTACACGCATCGGTCAAATTTGACTTTTCTTCATATGTTAACTCATTATAAAATTCACTTAATTTCTTCATGTTAAAACTTTGCGGTGTCTGACCTAAAAAAACAAACTCTCTGTTGGGAACATTTAAGATTTCGGTTTTTTCTTTATTAGATTCAACTACTGTATCATGCGACCGCACTACTGTATCGCATGCACCGTATTTCAGTGCCGTTTTTATGTTTTCTTCAATGATTCTCAAAGTAACAAACGGCCGCACGACGTCATGAGTAACAAGAACGTTATCATCATTTTTTTCAAATTTAGATTCAAGCGCATTTATTATGTTCATAATAGTTTCGTTCCTATTTTCCCCGCCGCTCGTGACTAATAAACGCTCGTCATTTAAATTAAATTTTTTAAAAATATCTTCAGTATAAGACTTCCAGTTTTTATGAATTCCTACGCAAATTGAATCAAATTTTTCACAAAGCAAAAACTTCTCAATCGTATGAACAATAATAGGTTTTTTTTCAAGAATTAAAAATTGCTTTGGTATATCGCCTCCAAACCTCGCGCCAATCCCGCCCGCAACTATTCCGGCAAAAATCATTTCTATCTCCAAAATTTTTTTAAGCTATATAAGAACCTGTATTCAAAAGGATCAAAATACCCAATTTTCAATAATTTTTTTCAAAATTTTATTAAAAATACTCAGAATACATAAAGTATTCATTGTGTTTTTTTTATCATTGCTGAAGAAAAATTCTTAAAAAATTTGGAATTTGCCCTTTTGAATATAGGTTCTAATTTCCATGAGACAAATCCATAAAAATTATATCGTGGTGTGGAATCCGTTCCTCTTTTAGAGGAAGTTTCATATATTCCCCAAAAACGATTTTTAAATATTTATCATAATCATATGGCAGCGGTACTAAAATTCCTTCGAATTCCTTTAAAATAGATGATTTGAAAATTTCTTTAGGATATTTATTGTTCATGTAACCAAGACCCGAACAAAGTTCGGTAAAAAATTCGCATTCATCGATTTTATATTTTGACATATTTTTTTCGCAAAATCTAGAAATCCTATATCTGATCTTATCATTAAACACCAACTTCAAAGCTAATTTTCCCATTAACTCAATAGCTTTACCGTGATTTTTAGGTATCACCCGCGCGGTATAAAGCGAATAAATCATAGCGCTAATCTTTTGGATTTTTCGATCAAAAAAGCTCGAAGGACACGCATCGAGCGGCAAAATATCTATTGTTATGCCTTTTGGTATTTTAGTTCCAATCTGTTCTTTTTTTATTAGTGTTGTATTTTTATCGACTATTGTAGTAAAAATATTTCCGGAAAACACTTTTTCTGTAGTTTTAATGCAATAGGAATTTTCTTCATTATAAATTCTATATAATCTTTCATAATCTTCTCTTGGCATAAAAACATCGATATCGTCATCCCACGGTATGAACCCTTTATGCCTTATTGCACCTATACAACACCCACCGCAAAGGAAAAACTTTAAGTTGTTTTTTTCACAAAAATCTTTAAAACGAATAAATAAGTCCAAACTTTTTAACTGTAGTTCACGTAAATTTTCAGGCGAAATTTTTATTTTTGAATAACTTTTTTTAAATTTTTTAAAACAAAATTTAAATAATCCAAATAAAAACCCCAATCCGTAAGATGTATGGATTATAAAACTAACCCAGGCAAGCGTAATTTTTTCAAAAAAACCAGATATGATTTTACTTCCAAACGAAAAATAAATATTTAGACAAGCGTAAATAACTAGAACTAAAATATATGAGAAAAAAAGCGATTTATAAACAAAAAATAAAGACGGGAAAAATAACAAAAAAACAACAAATAAAGCAGGCACTAAATGAGAAATTCTAGCCGGTTTTTTATGTTTTTTTATTACTGCTACCTTCCAAAGTCCGTAATTTAAGTACTGTTTAAATAATTCTTTTATATTATCCCTCGGATAATAAACACTTTTTATCTCTGGCGTAACAAAAATCTTACCTCCGTTTTCAATAATTCTATAATTTAATTCGTCGTCTTCATTAATAATAAAATTTTCGTCATACATGCCAATCATATTTAAATATTTTTTATTAAACGCCCCAAGAAAAACGGTATCCGTAAAACCTTCGTAATTTTCATCGTGATTCTTTCCGCCTCCAAGGACAAATTTAATATGATAAGCGGCCGCGATAATTTTTTGCATTTTTGTTTTGCCTTTGGCAAGCATTAACCCGCCAACATTTTGAGCGCCTGTTTTTCTAATGACTTCAACACATTTTGAGACATAATCCGGCGAATAAACGGCATGGGCATCCATTCTTACGATTATTTCGCCTTTTGAATTTTTTATCCCTAAATTCATCGCGTGCTGGACTGTACGCATCGGGTTGTTTATTAATTTTATATCAAAGCAAGAAGAATTTATATTTTTTTCTATAATTTTAAGAGTTAGATCACAAGAACCACCGTCTATAAATAATATTTCCAGGTTTTCTTTACTATAATCTTGTTTTAAAATCGAACTTATTAAATCATCGATATATCTTTCTTCATTGAACAGGGGGACGACAACCGAAACAAATTTCAAAATATTTACCTAAAAACAAAATTTACTCAACGTGTTCACCACAATATAAAACACAGGCTAAATCACGCCTTTAATCATCAAACTCACAGTTATGCCAAACATTTTGCACATCATCATCGTCTTCGAGTGCGTCTATCAAATTCTTGGCTTTAAGTTTTAAATCGTAATCAGTAATTTTTATGTAAGAATCTGGAATCATAGCTATTTCAGTTGATAAAAACTCATAGTTTAATTCCAAAAGATTTCTTTTCACTGATTCACAACCACTTTTCTCCGAAATAATTATAAAACAATCTTTTTCAGATTCAAAATCTTCAGCACCAGATAAAATTGCGTCTTCCATAACTTTTTCTTCTTTATAATTTTCATTTTTCTTTATAATAGCTACACCTTTTTGTCTGAACATAAAAGAAACACACCCAGATGTTCCTAAATTTCCCCCGTTTTTGTTAAAATACTTCCTTATGCTTGCTGACGTACGGTTTCGGTTTTCCGTTAAAATATCAACCATAAAAGCGCTTCCCGCCGGACCGTAGCCTTCGTATATAAAACTTTCATAATTTTCATCCGAATCCGAACCGGACGCTTTTTTTATGATTCTTTCTATATTTTCGTTCGGAACATTATACGCTTTGGCTTTTAAAATACACTCGCGCAAACGGGAATTAACACCGGCGTCAGAACCGCCCTCCTTCACCGCAACTGCAAGCTCACGCCCAATTTTAGTAAAAACTTTGCCTTTATTGGCATCACTTTTTTCTTTTTTTCTTTTTATTGTGCTCCATCTTGAATGGCCGGACACCTAAATTCTCCCTATTATTTTGCAATTTAATTAAGATTCTCAAGTGCATACACTACAGAAAACAAGATAACAACGGACCTCGTTCGGTGAAGTTAAAATACGAAAAAACTAACCAAAGGAGAACACCCGTGCGGACAGTATAACATAATATGAATTATTCAAGCAATCTGATTTTCATTTTCTTTCGGTTCCTGGTCGGGCTGTGCACTTATTTGCTTATCAATTGATTTTCTTCTGAACTTAAAACAATACCAACCGCCTACCGGCAATATGGCGAAAGGCAATATTCCAAAGATATTATACCTAGATTTAGGTACGTCGCCCAGTAATTTACCCTCTTCCACACACTTGAAAGCAAGATCAATTAATCTATCCGCCAGTTTGGTGCGTTCATCTTCTTTTGACAGATCGGCATGGCAAATATTAAGTCTTCTACTACGCTCATTTTCATACAATTCTCTGAGTTTATTCTCCGCTTCTTCTACGGAATCAAATTTCTCACTAGTGTTACAAGAAGACGGCGCATGTTGATTTACCACAAAAACAATTTTTGCTTCAGGGTATTTTCTTCTTAGTCTTCGAAGGCATTGCGCAAATGCCTCGGATTCAACGCTTTTTCGTCTTAAGTCAGAGACCATTACAATTGGTAAGATACGACTTCCAAAATTAATTGTGGCTGATGACGTAGTTGGTTCTAGGTAAAGAATTAGTGATATCACATCTCCATGTTTTTTTATGAATCCACGTTCCAACGAAGTACCAAAATTTGCCCTTTCCAAATTTATGGTTTCACCAAGATTTATGGTTTCACCAAGCCATATCTTTGAAATTGATGTTTTCCCAACCCCTGGCTCGCCAAAAATCACAGCAGTAAGATGGGCGGCATTTAATTTAGCAACCGCTGCTCTTTCTTTCTCTTCTCTCCTTTTTTCTTCTCTTTCTTTCCTTTTTTCTTCCTCTTCTTTCATTTTTTCTTCTTTTTCTCTTGCACACTGCAAAGCCAGACCAGTTAGTCTATTCACCAGTTCGGTAAGTTCGTCTCCTTTTGACAGATCGGCACAGTAAATATTAAATTCTCCAAGATCTATATTTTCACACAATTCTTTGAGTCTATCCTCCGCTTCTACTGCGGAATTAAATCTTTCACTAGCGTTACAAGAAGACGGCGCATGCCCATTTATCACAAAAACAATTTTTGCTCCAGGGCATTCTTTTGTTCGTATTGGAAACCATTGTGAAAATTCTTCAACGCTTTCTCTTCTTAAATCAGCGGTCATTACGGCTAGTGAACAATTGCGAAGACAATGAGTAGTAACGTCCTCCTGTTTTTCCCGCCCGCTTAAGTCCTCAGTGTACAAAGCTCTGGTTTTAATTCCATCCTCATTTTCTAGGACCATGGAATGAGCTTTCGAGTTAGGTGATGTATACTCTTTATGTTTCGCATCGTCCCTACTATACATACTATTGATAATCATTGTTTTGCCAACCCCCTGACTTACCGACAAATCCAACCCGAACAGTGACCTCTATAGGATCAGCAGCTACGCGAGTGTTCATTGTCGGAAATAAAACAAGAGCAGACATGGTGTTTAAGATGAATTTTTTAAATAATGAATTTTTCACGTTTTACCCCCATTGCACAAAATATGTCACTATCTTTATTTTACAATTTTTTATTTAAATTGTCAAGATTTATTTTTTAAAAAATAATAATTATTTTAACAAATTTACTTTATATAGCGCATATAGCACTTTGCTCTGTAAAAGCGCTTAGAAAATCTTTTAGCACTGCTTTTGACTGAGGAGTTTCGGATGTAAAAATAGTTTTAAAGATCGGGTTAAGGTTTTTGAAAAAGTCAAGTTTTGAGAAATTTAAACTCGACACGTGAAAATTAAAACTAAATTTTGTCTTATTATTTTAAAATTACAATTTTCAACAATTTGCAATTTCTAGAAAAACATTATATAATCAAATAAGAAAATTTAAAAACGAAACTTTTGTTTCTATTTTTGATGAATGGGGTGGTGCTATGAACATTGAAAAATTCGAAAGCCAAATGACAAATGCTGTAAAAAAGCTTGCAAGCGCAGGAATAGCAGCAATGCTTGCACTTACAGGAACAATGGCGGGTGCAAGTTCGCCCATCACTGATTTTCGAAGTATTACAAAAGAATCCACTTGGCAAGCAGTAAAGAAGAAATTGGGTGGGTACTGGGCGAAGACACCTAAGCCAGTAAAGGTATTTGGTAAGATAGCATTATTTTCTATACCAGTTATAATTGGCGGACGTATTCTTTATGTAAAATCAGGATATAAATTAATTCTGGATAACAATTTAAAATTAACAAAAATGTATTTAGAAATTGGAAATAAAAATCCTTTAAGCGAATTAGACAGAATGCTAATGGCGTTGCTTTTGCGTATACCTTATTTTACAAGGTTTGATCATTTGGAAATAGACCAGTTTCTCGAAGTTTTTTCAATTCAGGAAAAGTTATTACGATTAAATTCTGATGAAGATATAACTGGACTAATAAACCAACTAAACAGAGATATTTTGTTTTATTTAGTTGAATTATTCAAAATAGAATGCCAATTTACTTCAGAAGATATAGGAAGATTTGAAAAAGAAGAATTATCAATAACAAAACTTTTATCATTTGAGGGAATAACACAAGAGGAAACGAAAAATTTTAATTCATTAGTATTTACACTTGGAGCATTCGAAGTACAATCATTAGTGTCATTAAGGCAATCAATACAATTAATACATAAAATGGCAATAACACCTGAAAAAATAGGAAATTTTGATTTCTTAGTAAAAAAAATAAGTGAATTAGAAAATAAAAGTTTGTTCGAATGGATTCAACGCGTAGGGCCAATAGCTCTCAACAAGTTAAACGAACTAGACGGAGTAGACAAAGTTGACTACTCTAAGGCATTGCAAACTTGGTTATCCATGTTTCAAAATCAAAATTAAAATTTATCAGCGATATCATAAATATAATTTTTTTCGGTGAAACTAGGCGTTATCTAGTATCAGGGCACTTTACGTCAAATAAAAATAGATTTAAAAACTAGGTGAATAAATCCATGAAAAGGTATTTTTTTAGAAATAGACGAAATTTTGGCCAAAACAATCTGGGAAAAGCCACAGGCGAAAAGTTTGATTTTTTTTTAGCAACTCTCACGGCGGCTTTGATTGGTTTTAGCGGTGGTGCAAGCACGGCTGTTAAATTAACGATTGATCATCTAGACCGAAAGAGGGAAAAAATAGTCAATTCAGAGTCAGACGTTTTAGCTAAAGTGTTGAAGATAGTAGGAACAGGGGTAGCAGTAACATTAACAGCAGGTATGTTAGTATGGCAGTTAAAGCTGAACACAGAAGCCAAGCAACTTGAGATAGACGATGCAAAAGCCAAGCAACTTGAGATAGACATAAAAACCAAACCCAGCAACCGCGCAGATATTTGGTTTACTAAATTGGGTGGTACTCGAGAAGATTTAACTAATTACAATACCGAATTCCAACTGCTCGAAGATATCAAATCAAAATATGGAAGTCAATTTACACAAATAATGGAAGACCTGAAAAGAATCGGCGAGGACACGCAACGATACCTGAGCGAAGTTAACGAAGGATCTAAAGCATTCGAGAGAATATTGTTGGCAGGGTTAGGGAAATTTGAGTACCGGCAAGGGCTTAATGTTTTTGCCGCACTTATGGTGTATGCGTTTGCTGATTCAAACGGCATGCTGACGGAAGAAAAAGAAGCAAAAGCTTTTTTTGTGTATCAAAAAATAGCCACTTCAATGTTGTGGATATTTGATAAAATTAAGCACGAACATAATTCACTGTCTGAAAGTCGCTTAGCAAACATAATAGCGTTAGGTCTAGTAGATTCTTTTGGTATTTTATATGCTATTCCAGCATGGGACCAAATTATATCAAGATCTCCCGAACAACAAGACGATAGGAATGAATTCTTTTGGAAAAGTTTATGTGCAGCAGCAAACGCATACATCTATGAAACAAAGATAGGACGTATTAACGATGGCACGAACTTAAGTAGTTTTAAAGATATAAACTTTGAAAATTCCAGAATGTATATAAGAATATTTAAAAAAATGTTTCCCTCCGATTAGGGCCCAGATGCCTGTAGGTGGAAATGGTTTAAAAAATATAGAATTTTACCCCCAATTCAGTGTAAACCTCCTAAAAGGTGTAGAGTAAAGATACACTAAAATTTTGGAGGTTTTAAAAATGGGAAGAGTAAGAACCTGTATTCAAAGGGATCAAAATACCTAATTTTCAATAATTTTTTTCAAAATTTTGTCAAAAATTCTCAGAATACATAAAGTATTCATTGTGCTTTTTTTATCATTGCTGAAGAAAAATTCTTCAAAAATTTGGAATTTGCTCTTTTGAATACAGGTTCTTAGAATTCGCTTAATAGTTCAAAATTGAAATTGTATGATAACAAAAATTTTATGATTTTTTTTGATTTGACACCTATTAAAATTTTCTGATACAATAGTCAAAGTAGGGTTTTTGTGATTAATTTTTTTGGGGTGAGTTTTATGGGAATTTTCGAAGAGATTTATGTTAAAACAAAAACAGCTTTAGGAATAGTGAGTGATAAAGCGGGTCAATTGGTCGGGATTTCAAAGTTGAAAATTGTTGTTGCTGAATGTGAAGGCGAAAGACGGCGTGAGTTTGAAAATTTAGGGCGCACTATTTATCACGCTAAAAAAAGAGGAAATATCGATAGTGTTGATATCGAGAGCTGTGTTTCTGAAATTGATGCTTTGGGCAAAAAAATAGAGGACGTAAAGCGTGAAATCGATGAACTTAAAAGAAAAGCCACATGTGGAGTTTGCAAGGAAAAAGTCGATAAAGATTCATATTATTGTAGGGCTTGTGGTGCACGGTTAAATAATGATCCTCAAGATTATAAAAACAGAAAGAAATCAGATTGCGACTCCAAGGTATGTGACTCCGAAGATGATTTAGAAAGTACACTCGATAGTTAAGAGGAAGTATGATTTTTGATTCTCACGCCCATTATGACGATTCGGCGTTTGATGAGGATAGATGCGAACTCTTAGATTCTCTTCCGTCTAAAAACGTAAGCGGGGTGCTTAATGTCGGGTCTGATCCCAAAAGTAGCCTAAAGTGTTTAGAGATTGCAAGAGATTACAGTTTTGTTTTTGCATCAGTTGGAGTTCACCCTCAAAATGTTTCCGATCTTTCAAGTGATTTTCTGTCTGACTTAGGAAAGCTTATCGAAAATAAAGAGGTAGTGGCCGTTGGAGAAATCGGTTTAGATTATAGCAGAAATTTTGCCGATGCCGAATTACAAAAAAAGGTTTTTCTAGAACAGATTAGTTTAGCTAAAGATTTTGATTTGCCGATAATTGTTCATTCCCGAGATGCTTCTTTAGATATGATTGAGATTTTGAAAAAAACAAGACCAAGGGGTGTTGTTCACTGTTTTTCGGGAGACTTAGAGTTTGCCGAGACGCTTTTTGGTATAGGGTTTAGAATTGGAGTTGGCGGAGTCTTGACGTTTAAGAATTCAAAGAAATTAGCAGAAACAATAAAAAAAATACCTATTGAAAAAATTCTCTTGGAGACGGATGCGCCTTACCTTGCGCCTGTTCCTGTGCGAGGAGGTCGCTGTGATTCTTCGTATATAAAATATACTGGTGCAAAGCTTGCCGAGATCAAAGATATGCCTTTGGGTTTGATTTTCGAAATAACAAAAAACAATGCTTTTAGTCTTTTTGATATGTCTTTAACCTAAGAACCTGTCTTCAAAAGGATCAGAATATCTAATTTTCAATAATTTTTTCAAAATTTTGTCAAAAATGCTTAGAATACATAAAGCATTCGTTGTGTTTTTTTCCTCATTTTAAAGAAAAATTCTTCGAAAGTTTGAAATTTACCGTTTTGAATATAGATTCTAAGAATTTGGGTAAGAATCTTGCCATTTGATAATTTTAGAATTGGTCATGGTTACGACGTACATAGACTTGTTAAAGGAAGGAATCTTATTCTCGGCGGAATTAAGATTGCGAACGGAACAGGACTTTTGGGTCATTCTGATGCCGACGTCCTTATCCACGCGATAATCGACTCAATTCTAGGAGCAACCGCTTTAGGGGATATCGGGACGTTTTTTCCTGATTCTAATCAGAATTACAAAAATTCCAATAGTTTATGTTTATTAAACAAAGTGATCGATGTTGTTTTTAGAAAAAATTATGTTATAGTTAATATTGATAGTATAATTTTAGCACAAAAGCCTAAATTAAGTCCTTTTATACCAAACATGAGAAAAAATATAGCGAAGGTTTGCAAAATTGAAGAAGAAAAAGTAAGCGTAAAAGCTAAAACGGAAGAAAATTTGGGATTTACTGGCAACGGTAGCGGAATAGCTGCTCATGCTGTTTCTTTGATTCGCAAAGGTTCGCAAAGTTGAATGTTTGAAACCTATAAACATTAGTTCTCAACAAAAATTATTCAAAATTTTCTTCAAAACTGGTATTCTAAAAAACCTATTCCAAATTTTTGAAGAATTTTTCTTCAAAATGAGGAAAAAATCGCAGTGAATACTTTACGTATTCTGAGCATTTTTGACATAATTTTGAAAAAAATTTATTGTAAATTAGGTATTTTGATTCTTTTGAATACAGGTTCTAAGTTCAAGGTTACGATTTTTCACCCCTAATTTGAAAAACAAATCAATTGTAAAATATTTCATTTCGTGATAAAGTGATAGCAATTCTTGGGCAGTTTTTTAAATTTCCAAACAAAATCGTGAAAATTTAAAATTTTTCGAACGTAAGAACCTGTATTCAAAAGGGAAAATTCCAAATTTTTGAAGAATTTTTCTTCAAAATGAGGAAAAAAACACAATGAATACTTTATATATTCTAAGTATTTTTAACAAAATTTTGAAAAAAATTATTGAAAATTAGGTATTTTAATTCTTTTGAATACAGGTTCTAAGTTTTAAAATTGATAAATTTGGCAGAAATAAACAAGTGGGATTAGATATGAAATGCAAAACTGTTGCAGTGTTAACAAGCGGCGGGGATGCTCCGGGGATGAATGCGGCAATTCGTGCTGTCGTTCGTTCTTCCATATCAAAAGGAATTCGACCTTTAGGTGTAATGAGGGGTTACAGCGGAATTGTCAGCCGAGATGTTTTCGAAATGAGCATTCAAACGGTATCGGACATTATTGAACGCGGCGGAACGATTCTTTACACCGCAAGAAGCCCTGAACTTTTAACTGAAGAAGGAATTCTAAAAGCTGCCAAGGCTTGCCGAGATATGAAGATTGACGGTGTTATTGTTATCGGCGGGGATGGTTCCGCCAAGGCCGCTCATAAGCTTTCTGAAAAAGGCATAAGATGTGTATGTTTGCCGGGAACAATTGACAATGACATCGCTTGCAGCGAAAATTCGATTGGATTTGATACGGCAGTAAATACCGCAATGTTTATGATTGATAAAATTCGAGATACAGCACAATCTCATGACAGATGCAGTGTGGTTGAAGTCATGGGCAGAAAATGCGGAAATATTGCTCTGCACGTGGGAATTGCCGTTGGGGCAACATCTATTTTGATACCTGAATGCGATTTTGATTTTGAAAAGGATATTATTGAAAGAATATTTTTTTCACAAAAAATGGGTAAAAAACATTTTATAATTATTGTTGCCGAGGGATTAAAAATTGCAAGTAAAATTACATCAGAAATTACAAAAAGGACAAAAATAGAATCGCGCGCCACAATTTTAGGTCATGTTCAACGCGGAGGCCCGCCAACTGCTTTTGATCGAATAATTGCAAGCGAGATGGGATGCTATGCCGTTGAACTTCTTTTCAGTGGTATAGGGAACAAAGTTATAATAACAAAAAATAACAAAATCTCTTCAGTTGATATCTCGACTGCAATAAATTCTAAAGAAGAATTCAATCTTGGGCTTTACAAAAAAGCTTTAGAAATTTCGATGTAGATAAGAAGTTTTTAGATGAATTTTTTTAAAAGAGCCGCCAGTTCAATTTGTGCTTCAATTTGTTTATTTAGTTTTGTTTCTATGAACAAAGTTCCGCTCTTAAGTGGCGCTTTGAGGTTCTCATTTCGCAGGAAATAAGTTGAGCTTATTTCTTACTCCCCCGAACACTGGCTGATGCAAGAGCTGTAAGAAGTGTCTGTGGTTGAATAAAACCTGAATTACAGACCGAAAATTTGTGAAAGCCAGTATCTTCGCCAGAATCACAAACATAGTGGGTTTCGGTTGCCAAATTAAGTCCTGAGGCCGTCACACTATACATCTCAATCATTGGTGCACTACCTATTATACCACTGGTATAGTAACGTTGGCAGAAGTCTTGCAATTTTTCTGTACGCGACAAACCAGTCTGGGGATCTTCTAATGTAATAGCGTCTTCTGAAATATTTGTAACATTTACAAAGTGCACAACAATTATATCATTAACCGCAAAACTCCCAGTAAAGCTATCAATGATAGCGAACACTGTTCTACCTATTAAATTGTAGTAATCTAATATACTATTTTTTATCGCAGTTTCGTCTCGGCGACCATTAATATGAATTATTGCTTTATTATATTCGTAATTTGTATTTAAAGAATTTATTGACCTTACAAGATGATTTGGTGCTGTAGTGCCAATGATTAACTTTTCTGTTCTGCGTGATTCAAGATACTCTGGGTTTCTATTAAATATTGCCCTAAAAATATGTTCTTGAGATAATTCAATACCTTTATGTTTGTACATTCCTTGTAAACACGCTATCCAACACCAACCTACACCTTCCTGCTTTTTTGTAAATACGTTATCGACAACATTGAAAGTTTTTCTTAATTCGCTGGCATATTGTTCTACTCTATATTTTCTTGACTCATTTTCAAGAACAATTGCTAAGCCTGTTAGTGCAACAGTTGCAACTGTTCCAATAGCTATACGCTTAATTTCTCCACTTATCCAGCTTTTTGCCCGTTCTTTAATTCCTGATGATTTATCAACTTCACAATATGCGATTTGAGTAATTACCGAACCATTAATTACAATCGAAAGCAACATTGCTAAAGATTTGTTAAAGAAATTAAATTTTGAACCCAACATTCTTAAATACCCCTTTTAATAAATCTAATATGTAAATTGAAATATAACTCAATTCAACGTAATTTTACTTTATCATACTTTTTTCGATTTGTCAATAATTTTTGAAAGCATAATTAAACTCTAATTAATATTCAATGAAAAACATACAATTATTTAACACAATTTTAAGTTTATTATTTAACGCTAATCGTCAATAGTCTGAGAGCCTGTTTAATATCTCCAAGTAGTGCAGATTTTATTATAAAATTTTTAAAATTTAAAATGTGAGGAAGGCAAATACTAGCGTATTTAACTAACGAGCAATGCAAAATTTTAAAATTTTAACTAAAATATGTGTTATTTCGGAGATACTAGATAGACTCTCAGAATACGTAAAGTATTCATTGCGCTTTTTTCCTCATTTTAAATAAAAATTCTTCGAAAATTTGGAATTTTCCCTTTTAAATACAGGTTCTAAAATCTTGATATATCTTGTCTATTCTATTACAAAATTTACTAGTTTGCTCGGAACACAAATTTCTCTAATAATGTTTTGATTTTTTATAATACTGCTTATTTTTTCATCTTTCTTTGCAAGATCTATTAATTCTTTTCCAGAAATTTGTGAATCCGCGACCATTTTTGATCTTATTTTACCGTTAATCTGCAAAACAATTGTATTTTGCTCAAGTTTAATCAGTTTTTCATTATAACTTGGCCAAACTGACTCGGAAGCCAAACCTTCGAAATTTGATCTTTTCCAAATTTCCTCGGAAACATGAGGAGCAAAAGGACTAATGAGAACAAGGAAAACCTCTAGCTCATCACGCGTAATTTTACCGGTTTTTTTAATCTGGCCTAATAAATCCATAAGCGAGGCTATCGCTGTATTGAATTTAAGTTTTTCAATATCTTCCCCGACTTTTTTTATTGTTTTATTGATTAATGTTTGAAAATCGGGACGTATTTCGCCATCAGAAATATTAAATGCCATATCCCAAAATTTTTCGAGGAAACGCTTACAACCCCTTATTCCTGAAGCGCTCCATGGTGCGGCTTTTTCAAAGTCCCCTATAAACATTTCATAAAGCCGAAAAGCGTCGGCTCCAAATTCTTGGATAATTTCATCAGGATTTACGACGTTGCCACGTGACTTACTCATTTTTTCGCCGTTCTCGCCTAGAATCATGCCGTGACTTGTTCGTTTGGCATACGGCTCCGGCATTGAAACGACACCGATGTCATATAAAAACTTGTGCCAAAACCTGCTATAAAGTAAATGTAAGGTAGTGTGTTCCATTCCACCATTATACCAATCGACCGGAAACCAATAATCAATGGCCTTTTTGCTTGCTAATTCCGAATCATTTTCATTATCTGAATATCTTAAAAAGTACCAAGAAGAACCTGCCCATTGCGGCATAGTGTCAGTTTCCCTCAAAGCCTTGCCTAAACACTTAGGGCAATTGACATGAATCCAAGGCAAATTAGCCAAAGGCGATTCTCCGTCTTCCGACGTTTCGTACTCTTCGGTTTCAGGTAAAATTAAAGGCAAATTTTTATCCAAAACAAGACCGCAACGTTTGCAATTAATTATCGGAATAGGCTCGCCCCAATAGCGCTGGCGTGAAAAAATCCAATCTCTTAATTTAAAACTTACTTTAGATTCCCCATTTTTGTTTTGTTCTAAAAATTTAATGATTTTCGTTTTAGCTTTGCTGGTATCTAAACCATTGAGAAAATCCGAATTAACAAGAGTACCGTCACCAATGAAAGCTTCGCCGTCTTTTCCGCCTAAAATTACAACAGGCTTAGGAAGACTATATTTTATCGCAAATTCCCAATCCCTTTCATCATGTGCCGGAACAGCCATGATAGCGCCAGTTCCGTAGCCTATCAAAACATAATCAGCCATAAAAATAGGAATTTCTTTTCCGTTTGCAGGATTTATCGCCCTAATACCCTTAATTTCTACTCCTGTTTTTTCTTTTAGCATTTGGGAACGCTGAAATTCACTTTTTTTCGAAGCTTCTGTTTTGTATTTATTTATTTCCTCCATATTTTCTATAAGTTTAGTGTTCGACTCGATGATCTTATGTTCCGGTGCGACAACCATATAAGAAACGCCAAATATTGTTTCGGGCCTTGTTGTAAAAACTTCTAAAATTTGGTCAGAAGAAGTGGTCTTAAATCTAATTAGCGCGCCTTCGGAACGACCTATCCAATTTATCTGCTGCTGTTTAACACGCTCGGGATAGTCCACAGTTTTTAAGTCATCAATTAAACGCTGTGCATACTTTGTAATCTTTAAGATCCATTGAAATTTACGTTTTTGGAAAATACCACTTCCGCATCGTTCACATTTGCCTTCGATCACTTCTTCGTTTGCCAAAACACACTTGCATGACGTGCACCAGTTAACTGCGGTCTCTTCTTTGATTGCCAAACCTTTTTCAAAAAGACGTGAAAAAATCCATTGTGTCCATTTGTAATATCCAGGGTCAGTAGTGTTGACCTCTCGATTCCAATCGAAAGAAATGCCTAAAGATTTAATTTGTTCTTTGAACTTTGAAATGTTTTTTTTAGTAACCAACTTTGGATGAATTTTATTTTTTATAGCAAAATTTTCGGCCGGCAAGCCAAAAGCGTCCCACCCGATTGGGAACAAGACATTATATCCCTGCATCCTGCGCTTTCGGGCAATAATATCCATAGCTATATAGCTCCTCGGATGACCTACGTGCAGCCCTTGACCTGAAGGATAAGGGAATTCAATCAGCGCGTAAAATTTTGGCTTTTTTGAAAAATTAAACGCCTTAAACGGTTGAATTTCATCCCATTTTTTTTGCCATTTTTCTTCTATTTTCTTAAAATCACAGCCCATTAAATCTACCACTTGCTAAACTAAAACTGAAACGTCGATACCAGAAAACACAGGCTTCAATATGTCTTCGGCAGCATTTACACTCCGGACTATACACTAATAGCTGGCGTTTTTCAAGCCGTTTATTTTCTGTCGTTTGATCAAAAACCACGGACTTTAGTCTGCAAATTCTTTAGGACTTGGTGACAATTTTATTTTTGCCGATTTTAGAACCTGTATTCAAAAGGGCAAATTCCAAATTTTTAAAGAATTTTTCTTCAGTAATGATAAAAAAGCGCAATGAATACTTTATGTATTCTGAGCATTTTTGGCAAAATTTTGAAAAAAATTATTGAAAATTGGGTATTTTGATCCTTTTGAATACAGGTTCTTAGATTTTTTAGTACTCTTTGAGTATTCTGAAATGCATAAAATTATGATTGGCTTGTTTATAAATGTCGTCGAATTTAATCGTAAACTATTTTAGGATACAACCTGTTGCCTGAATGACTGTGTGATAATCTCCATCACATCGTCAAGATCATCCAAGCTGTTTAGCTCTACCTCGACATCGCCGTTTCCCCATCTGCCGACACAAGTGATGTCCTTGCAGATGCCTTTCGGGTCGATGATATCGGCAAACTTCATATTGATTATCAATCGAAGCCGCGAATTCTGAATAATGACATCTACAAAGTTAGTGTTGGTTTTGTAGGCGATATACAGCTTTTTGAACTCCCGTTTCACATAGGTACCAAGATTGAGGATTCGGGTGTTTAGTTTCTCAAATAGCATACGGTTAAAAGCATTCGAGTACTGATAGCTTTCGAGGGTATACTCTGTAGTGGCATTGTCTTGCTTACAATAAGGAGCAAGCTCAGCTTCCGTGAGTGTCGGGTACGGCCACGCCTTTTTTGCTATCTCGCCAAGCTGGGCAGCGCGTTCGTTAACTTGCTGCTCACCCCAAGTAATCTGGGTAACGACGTACTTATTAAGACGAAGTGCACTCTGCTGGAATCCGCCGTCCATCGTCATCTTGTCGGCAAACGGCGAATCGCTCATCTCGGAGTTGTACGACGTCAGCGTCAGGTTACCAATAGTGTGCAGGTATTTCTTTTGAATTTTGCTCCAGTCGTTACCGAGGACGGATATCCAGTCAGCGGAAAGGTGCGAGTTTTGTGGGATAATGTGTTCAATAGTCAGCTTTTCCGCATTGACCGCCGACTTGTTGCCCCAGTTTTCAAGCCGCCCGAGGATATAACCGCAGCGGTTCATATGATAGATGTCCCTTGTCAGGAAGGTGTCGAGGAAACGCCTGTCGTTCGGAAACTCCTTGTAGGAATCGAGAAGTATAAAGAACGCCTTCATCGAGTTCAGGTAATCGTCCGGTCTGATGTCGTTTTTCATCGTAGCGAAAGTCTTGTTCAGGGAGTTCGTCGGTATGTCGCATACAGCACGGCGCAGGACGTAGCTCACGCAGAGCTGCAGGATTTCCCGAAGTTCCTCGATGGTTATTAAACCCTTGCTGTAGTCTTCATGGGCTTTCAGAAGAAACGGGTAAGCAACCTCCATACGAATTGTCTTCATATCGCCGTAAAGTGATTTCAGCATGGCATCGCTACTCTTAACAAAATACATGTCCGTATAATGCTTGGAAAAGCTGTAGATATCTCGGCAGAGGTCGCGGATGGTCATCCCGTTGCCATTGTGATAGGTACGGAACTCTTTGTAGACCTCATTCTTGCGGGGAATCCTGCACAATTTCATCGTGAGATAGTCACGAAAGAAGTTGTCCAGCAACTCGCTCTGATGCTCGTAGCCAAAGAGCAGTTCCGTAGGCCGCCAGATGCTGTTGTAAACGTCCGTCTGGGCCGCGGAATCCAAACCCATCAATAGATGGTTGCGGATGAGGTCGGAGTCCTTCAAGTCCATACCAGTAGAGTTCAGGCTCTCAAAAATCGCCTGCGAGTCGTCGTATTGGCGGTCGAGGACGATGTCCACGATTTGTAACTTGCCGATGGCATCGTAGAGGTCGGATGGAGCAATCTCACCTTTGCCTATCTGCCATGAGAAAAAGCCGTAGTTGTCCAACACACGAGATTTCAACGTGTCGGGAATCGGTGCGTTTTCAATCTTCTTTATCAGCGCGCCCCTGTCGGACTGCGTGAGGAGCAGCTTGTACTTTGCGTTGCCCGTTTCGTATTGGTTCAAGAGCAGCATATTCGTTATTTTGTTTGGATTCACACCGCAGTCTGTGTGAGCTGCCGCATAGTCGCGCAAGGCGACAAGAAGCAGGGTCAGCGTGGTGAGCCTCTGCTGGCCGTCGATAATCATGGCAAGGGTGGACCCCGCCGCCGAATCCTCGTCGATGCGAACAATCGAACCGACGAAATGACCCTCCCTGTGCATGATGTGGAGGTTTACGATGTCTCTCCAAAGGCGGGCGCACTGCTCGCGCTCCCAACTGTAAATTCTTTGGTACAGTGGTATCATATATTGGCACGTTCCGCCAAGATATTTGTAGATATTGCTTTTGAAAGCGTTCATCGCTTTACCTCTCTTTAATTATCCGCCCAAGTCTCGCATTGCCAGATAACGGTTGCATCGTGTCGTTAATTAATGAATACTTGATGTATTCTGAGCATTTTTGACAAAATTTTGAAGAAAACTATTGAAAATTAGGTATTTCGATCCTTTTGAATACAGGTTCTTACCTTTATATTCAACGATAATTATCTGCTCTGCTGAAGTCTGGTCGGAGTCAGCATCATTGCGATAGATTTCAAGCAGGTAATTCAATAGCCTAAATATCAGTGTGTCCTAAAAATTGTGAAAAATTACGAAAAGAGGCTGATTTTAAGAGTTTTTAAGTACCAGATTATTTTCAAAGTATTTCGTTTGTATGCTAAGAGCCTATCTAATATCTCTAAGTAGTGCAGATTTTATGATAAAATTTTTAAAATTTAAAGTACGAGGAAGGCGAATACTAGCGTATTTAACTAACGAGCAATGCAAAATTTTAAAATTTTAACTAAGAACCTGTATTCAAAAGGATCAAAATACCTAATTTTCAATAATTTTTTTCAAAATTTTGTCAAAAATGCTCAGAATACATAAAGTATTCATTGCGCTTTTTTTATCATTAATGAAGAAAAATTCTTCAAAAATTTGGAATTTGTCCTTTTGAATACAAGTTCTAAAATATGTGCTATTTCGGAGATATTAGACAGGCTCTTAGATTATTTTCAAGACATTTTATGTGCATGCTAAAATTATCGTAATATTTGACAAAAATTTTTTATCTGTTACAATTGTAATTAGGAATGGATAAGCAATTTTTACAGCTATTTGTGGACATTTTGCTAAAAATCTCAAAATTGTGGCGGGATTTGTGCCTATAAGCAATGATTATGCGAAAAACAGAGTTTATCCTATACCTAATATTAAAACAAGGAGTTAAAATGAACAAAACCTTAAATAAAAAAGCAAGCAAGTATGCTCTTTCGGGATTATTAGTTATGACTACATTGGGATGCGGTTTTGCACCTTCTATTTCTGATAATTTGTTATTTTCCAAAGTTATGGCAGAAAGATTGGATGTTTTGGGTAAATGTCCGGAATTGAGAAGTCCGTGGAATATAAAAGAAGTTAGGGAAAAATTCAAATATTCTTTAGAGGTGATAAAAAGCTCTACTGGATTTAGTGCATTAGAAGGAGAATTTAATTCAGAAGAAAGAATTAAAGTTGCTGGAGCGAGTGAATTCGAATATTTGTGTTCAGGAGGGACTGAGGCATATCTTATTTCACAATATCGTGAAAGAGACGAAAAATATGCAAGAGAAAAAGCAAAACAAAATGGCGATCGATCGCTGATAGAAGCTTATGAAAAACAACATCCTAATTTTGCTGGAGGAAATCCAAAAGTTTCAGATTTAAACAAAGAAGTTCTTGATATTTTAGATGTTTCAAAGATTCCAGATTCATATTGCGACGACGCTCCAGCTTGGTGGATTGATTTTGTAGTTTTAACTACTCAAACAAAAAAAAGTCATCAGTTGTTTTATAACAATGAAAATAAAAGTGGCTTTAAAATATTTGATCTCTCAAAAACAGTAGTTAAAATTAATATACTAAGAGCTATTTGGGAATACACGTTAAGACGTCTTCCCGATGCTAGCCCTTCAGAAATTTTACAAGACGTTAATTTCTTACTTGTTATTGATACCGCTTTTAAAAAAATAGAAAAACTAAGAGCGTCAGACTTTCTAAAATATTCTGATTGGTTTCAAAGGCCCGGAATCGTTGAAACAAGTTTAGATTTAATTTGGTTTCGAATTCGTAATAATGCGGTTCCTCTTTCAGCTATTTTTATTCCCATTTTTTTAGGTATTGCTTATAAACCTGTCTCTGCGGTTGGTCATGTAGCTGGAGATATATTTTCCGAAACTTATAAAAAAGTTTATGACTGGTTTACTATTCCAAAGCTTAATCTTGCTAAAAATCCAGTCAAGACTTTGAAAAAAATGAATTCAGTAATACAGCGATTTTTAAAAGGGCAATCCAAAGCAATAGAAGAATGCAATAAAACGATTGTCGCTTGGAAATTATTACAATCACAAGATCAAAGAGTAGGATCTAAATTAATTCTTTTAACAGGTGGAACAGGTGTAGGAAAATCAGATTATATAAATTTGGTATCAAAATGTGTATTTGGTAAAGCAACTAATCCCAGACTTCATGCAGATTTAAGTGAACTTTCCACGAGGTACAAAAATGATCCCAGTGAATGTTTTAGTATGAAAAATCCTATTTTCGAAGTACTTAAACGTGTTTGCCGTGATGGAACTGTAATTGTTATCGAAGAAATTGATAAAGCAAATATAGAATTCAGAAACATTTTTTTTGAATATTTTAGAAATGCTGCAGATACCGGCATAATGATGGTGAGAGGATTAAAAGATGAACGCATAGCTTTAGATGTCAGTAAGTGCTTGTTTTTTTTCACTTCTAACGAGCTAACTTCACCGTGGGGTATACCAGATTCTTTAAGATCCAAAAAAGACAATGCAAGAAAAAAAATTCCAATAGACAGCTCGATGAGTAAACGTTTTGCCGTTATTGAATTTGATTATTTAAACGAAGATGCTTTTGTTGAAATTTTAAAAAGCGGATTAGACAATTATTTGCCTAATGCAGAGAAAAAATTTAAATTGAATATATTAATAAAAGAAAAAAGCATTAAAGCAATGGCGAAATTTTGCAAAATGGCAAATCGAGGAGCTAGAGTTGGTAGAGAATTATTAATAAGGATAAACGGCGCCATCATAGACTTTCAGAGCAAAAATCCTTCATGCAAAGATATTTTGATAAGTTTCGACGGAGATGAAATTATTGTAGAGGATAGAAATGGGAATACGGCGCCATCATAGACTTTCAGAGCAAAAATCCTTAATATAATATGTGATTTTCAAGTTTTTTGCCTCTGCATTCTCCAGATTTAAATTCGATCGAAAAATTTTTGGCAAATTTAAAATGTTTTTTAGGAAATTATTCAAGAAATTATGAAAATGTCCAAAGGTCATTCTAAAACTTTTTTCAAGACGCTTAGCTATAATCACTATTATTGTGAGAAAATACGCGATTGAAACCATTTTTTTCTTCTATGAACAAATGGCACGATTAAAACCATTTTTTTCTTTATTGAGAAAAAAATGCACCTGTTCAGGAGTTTTCGGAGATTCTGACACCACTACTAACTTAATACCGTTAATATTTCTAGATATAACAGCACCGAAAAAAAAGTCTATATGAGTTTCATAAGCTAATGCTGCTAGTGTCTCTTCGACTCTTACTTGACATCCGTTTTTTGGCATTTCTCTAAGATCTGTAGCAAAAAGGGAAAAAATATACTCCCACAGATAAAAAGGGTTCATAATAGCAAACGGTTTACCCGATGACATATTTGAAGCAAACTTTAAACACTTTCGAAATTGCTTTTTCATTTTGGCATTATTTGGCATATCGTCGGTGTGAATGTAAATAATACAAAATCTTAAACCAGTTTTTAAGAAGAAAACATCGTGAATATTATGTTTGTATGAACTATAATCTTGTATTACACTACTCCAAAAGACAGAAAAGTCTCTCTTGTGCCACATGGGCTTGGTTGGAACTGCAAACCAACTACTTATACAGGACTGGGTGAACGATTTTTTATGACATTTTAAGATCGCTTGAATACACGTCGGGAGAGACCACAACATCCCTTCCGATGGTTTGACAAATCTAGCGGGAGTCAACGTTTTGAATTTGTTTTTAAGATTTTCTTCCAGTTCCTTTTTTAATTTTTTTCGTAATCCTGTTCTTTTTTTTGTTTTTTCCTTAATCCTGATTTGACTTTAGAAACTTTATTTGAAATCTCATTTTTTCTTTGTAACGCTGTAACTTGAGGTAAAAAACATAAAATCGATAAAATTAAAGATAAGCTCTTGGTTATTTTGTTTTTCATAATTTGTTCCTCGGAACTAATTCAAAATTAAATCATTTCGATTATATCAAATTTAATTTGAATTGTCAAAATTTTAAATTAAATATAAAGTTCCGAACTAAGAGTCTGTTTTTAAACTGACATTACAGGTCTATGAGAGTGGGTTCTTAGAATTTATTAATATAAATTTTAAAAAATCGATTGATTTTTTTACGCATTTTAGTTAAGATTGGATCTGTGTTTCAGAAAGAGATATTATTAAAAATTGGTGAAATTTATCTTAAAGGAAAAAATAGAAGCATTTTTGAGTCTGCGTTATTTAAATCGATAAAAAAAGTGTTAAATCAAGATAATCAAACAAATGGGTTTTTGAATAATAATTTTTGTGTAAAACGTGTAGGTTCGGTTTTTTTTGTTTCTGGCGATAATTTGGAAGATTTAATTCCAAAAATTAAAAAAATTTTCGGTATTTCTTCTTTTTCTTTATCGCTAAAAGTAGAGAAAAATATTAAAAACATTTGCGAAGCGGCCTTGTATGTTGTAAGCGAATCCAAGGCGAAAAGTTTTAAAATAGAAACAAAACGAATTGACAAAAATTTTAGCTTAAAATCACCGGAAATTTGCAATCAAGTCGGTGAGTTTGTTCTTGAAAAAACAAATATTTCTGTGGATGTTCATAATCCGGATATTGTTGTTTTTACAGAAATACACAATGATTATGCATATGTTGTTTTGCGCTCATATAAAGGCGCTGGCGGATTGCCAAAAGGTACAAGCGGCAAAGGTTTGGTTTTGATGTCCGGGGGCATCGATAGCCCTGTAGCCTCGTTTATGATGGCTAAACGTGGTCTTTCTTTAACAGCAGTTCATTTTTCTACTCCGCCTTACACAAGTCTAAAATCGATTGAAAAAGTGCAGCGCATTTTAGAAAAGTTATCACATTTTTGCGGATCTGTAAGACTCTACACAGTGAGCTTAACTCAATTGCAAAAAAATATAAAAATGAATTGTCCGGAAGAACTTTTTACTATTATTTCCCGAAGAATAATGGGAAAGATCGCGTCTGAAATCGCTTCAAAAGGAGGATGTTCATGCTTAATAACTGGCGAGAGCCTCGGTCAAGTTGCCAGCCAAACTTTGCCGGCAATGGTTTGCACATCTGATGAAATTGGTATTCCAATTTTTCGCCCTCTTATAGGAATGGATAAAAGCGAAATAATTGAAATTGCTAAAAACATAGGAACTTTCGAAATTTCGATAGAGCCCTTTGATGATTGCTGTTCGATCTTTAGTCCTAAATATCCAAAAGTGAATCCTAAATTAAAATTTGTCAAAATTGCAGAAAGTAAGATCAAAAATATAGAAGAATTAATAAAAGATACTTTAGATAATTCTGAAATTAAAATTATCGAACCGTAAACAGATCCCTCACAAAACTAAATCAACAATTCACAATTATAAAAACAAGAATGCTCTTAGAACCTGTATTTAAAAGGGTAAATTCCAAATTTTCGAAGAATTTTTCTTCAAAATGAGGAAAAAAGCACAATGAATACTTTATGTATTCTGAGCATTTTAAAAAAAATATTGAAAATTAGGTATTTTGATTCTCTTGAATACAGGTTCTTACTACGCTTTTAAATGATGTGTACTAAAAAATAGCCAATTATAGTGAAATTCTGAAAATGGCTGGGCTGATCGGATTTGAACCGATGAAATCACGGGGTCAGAGCCCGTTGCCTTACCGCTTGGCTACAGCCCATCCAGGACTTGTTCTCGCAGACTATGAAACGCAATTTTTAAATAAATTTTGATAATTTTTTTAAAATCCCCTGCTTGACGTTAGAACCTGTCTAATATCTCTAACCAGATTTTATCGCAAGATACTAAAAAGCGCAATTGTTGATAATTACGAATAATCAGTACAAATTCTGCAAACAATATAAGAGCCTATCTAATATCTCTGAAATAGCACATATTTTAGTTAAAATTTTAAAATTTTGCATTGCTCGTTAGTTAAATACACTAGTGTTTTTCTTAAAATTTAATTAAATAAAGAGGGTTTTATGTTCGGAACATCAGTTTTGACAAAATACCGCACCAGCGTTATGTATGATTTCTCTTCAGTGGTTAAAGCTGTTATATTTATTGTTAGGGCTAGACCAGGTATTAGTCCTATTCATCCTTATGATTACGATGCAGAAGAAGCATTGCCAGTACAGGTAAATCCTCAAAAATTAAAACGCAATCGAGCAGAACAAAAAGCAATAGACCTACCATTGCCTCCTGTTGATCCAAAATCTGTTTCTTATGCACTTGTAGGCGGAGGGAAAAATAAAGAAGAAGAGTTAACTTTAGACTTGGAATTTGATATATACGATGAGTATAATGCCCGCACAAGAAATGGAGCAGCACCTTTTGCGTTTTCTAGAACGCCTTTAGATTTTTCTTTGTCTTTGGCTAATGAAAATTTTGTAATCATTGAAAAACTATTTCAATATTCAAATACACAAGATTATTTTGCTTTATTTAGGTGGGGTGATATTGAATTTTTCGGGTCTATTACTAGTGTGGATTGTGAATATTCTTGCTTCTCCCCTTATGGAGAACCGCTTAAAGCAAAAGTAGGAGTGACCATAAGACATCAATCTTTGGGCAAAAGTGATGGTATTGAAAAATCTCCAGGTCCTGACATTTTTCCACTTGTATGGGCTGGGATTGAGGCATATTCAAGTACTGAAAAAAAAGTCACAACTGCTGCAAAAATCGCTGATGCAACAGACATTGAAGCGGTGATTCCAATGTTTTTGAAGGCTGTTAGATGACTGCAATAGTAGTTAAAAAGGTTAACTTTAAAATAATTTAAAATTAAAATAAAGAAGAACCCAACTAGCGGATTCTTTTTTATTGCTTGCACTTTCGGATTTTTTCTTTTGAATTTCTTCTAATTCTGGATTTTTAAAAAACCAACATTTCAAATTTCCTATACTTGCGGTTGTTGCTGTTCCAATCCTTCTACATATTCCACTACACCGATCCTTTCTTCTGGCGGCACAGGTCGAAAACCTTGCTCCTCTGCCAATCTTTCTAACTCTTGGGTTATTTCATCTCGGTAATTTCCAGGTCTTCTTCGACCGCTATCTATTTCTCTGTTGTATCTTTCAATGATCCCTCTTTCGACAGCAAACGAACGCCCTGAATCCGTTGCTGTATTATATTGCTGCTGCAGCCCACATCTATAGATAGACATATCGTTTATTCCGTCCATCTGGTCCCTAAGACCTACAAAACACTGTGCCGCAAACAGCTTAACCAGGGTAGGAATCGGAGCGCCGGGCTGATATTGCAAAATCATTTCCATTTGAAAATCACCTTGACGAAGATTACTTGGCTGAGTAGTTCTTAAAGTCGGACCAGAGCGTAACCAACTAGCTCTATTAATCGACTGGCGGCAAAAAATCCTACCATCGCGTAATTTAAAGCGAGCATCATGAGTAGCAGAGCTTTCGGCAACAATCCCCCGGTCTATTTCTCTAAATTCATCCATCCCCGGTTTGCATACAAAATTCCCGCCTATAGCAAACGACGGAATATTCAACGTATTTGCCCCTGCCATACTGCCCGGAGATTCACACCTCGGCCTTGTTGTGAACACACGAAATGTGACCTCTTTTTGAGTGCCCATAACAGCAAACAAAAAACAACCCAAGCATCCTTCCACCGGTTCTATTTCACTTCCCTCCAACTCGCATACCGCACTGCTGGAACCTTCCTGAAAAATCTTGTCGCTAAATACAACACACTTGCCACCGAAGGTAAGTAACTCAAGAGTTTCTTCATGTTGTTCTCTTAACAAGTAAACGGTTCCAGTCCTCACATCTGTAATCGTTCGAGTTTCGGTGTTATAAACAAAAACAACCCCACCTTGGACATCTTTTATTTCTACTATCACCGCAAAACAAACGGACACGCCTGCCATTATCATCACCACGAGTAGAGACCAAAACCCAACTTTATTAGCCATAAACGCCCCTCCACAGACAAATTTTGATAGATCAGACTGGCTCCATATCGCCATAATCTCTTAAAATCTAACAATTTTCGGCTGGATTCTAACACCACGTTTTTATGATTGTCAATGCCATATTTGCATTTTTATAGATTTAAATATAATCTTTGTAAAAAACAATTTATTAAAGTGAAGATTTACAATAATGACAACAAAATCGAATTAGAAAAATCCTAAGATGAAATCTGCAGACAATTTATTCCTATATATGTAGGGGCAGTAAAGTTTATTTGAAAATAGCGTTTCATGGTTTATTAGAGCAGGTTCTAGATTTTATGCTCTCCGCTATTAAAAAATCTATTAAAAACAAAATTTTTAAACAATATCTAAAATTACATTCGCTTGCTTTCCTGTCGTGAATTTTTTAGGAATTTTTATAAAATTATTTCCTTTTAAATAAACATAAACATTATTACCTATAACTTTTATGCACGATTTTTTTCCAATGCCAAAATTATTTTCAAAATTTGTATTTCCGCTTAAAACCAGAACTGAATTTTGATGCATCTCAAAAGTATGTATTGCCGGAAAAATAGAAAAAATGTTTCGGTTATTATCTACTCTTATTGTGCCATTAATAATTAGAATTGTATTTTTTTTTACCAAAAAACTCACAAAACTTAATTTTGCATTTCCTCGGATCATTAAATTACGTTCTATTTTAATTTTTCTTTTGAACCCGAAACTATTCCCAAATTTAATTTCTTGGCAATTTATAATAATAATCCTAATGGAGTTGTTTGATATAGCACTCATAAACTCAGAAAATGAACAAACTATGGCGATATCACTACTTAATATTTCATTTAAGGAAAAATCGTTTCCGCAAATTCTATTAAATCTTGATAAATTATTCACTTTTAATTTTTCATTTGTAGAAAGTTTTTTATAAATGTCTATAATTTGATTAATTTTTGTGCTAAACGAAACAAAAGGATAATCAGGAAGATTTTCTATTTTTTTAATAACCGAATTTGAATTAAATTCAATTTCTTCATTTTTTTTAATCCAAAATTCATCAATGGTTTTAAAATTGTCAGATTCATACTTAAAAGCAGTAAATTTTAGATAATTTTCTTCAATTTCAATTCTTGCAAACATTGGAACATTAAGATCGATAACAACATCATTTTTATGAAGAGGTTTTTTAGCAATTTTGTAATTTTTTACACCGGAAGTCCCCATGGTCACAAAAATAGCTCCGTCTGGATTTTCAAAAATTTCAAGCTTGTTTTCAATTTTTTTTTCTTCGTTTGTAGGTTTGCCCATACACATTGGGGCTGATCGCGAATAAACATGCTCATGGCCTCCTACAATTAAACAAACGCCCCCGATCGCAGCAAGTTCAGCGATTTCTGAAGCAGATGTGCGCATATCATGATCCAAACAATGCGGACCGTTTGAATACGCATTTTTATGGGTCAAGATTATTTTCCACTTCATTTTTGATCTTTTTAAGATCTGGCGTGCCCACATTATCTGGCTTTTTCCGAGCCCATCCGGATTGTTCGTATCTAAAACTAAAAAAAGTGCATTTTTATATTCAAAATAATAATAAATTATATTTTCATTATTTTTAAAATCAAGATTAAAATGCGTAAGTATGGAGTTTTTAACTCCTGCAAATTTTAATGGAGGATTAAATTTTGTTTCATGATTGCCGGCCATAGGTAAAACTGCGGAAGAACCCCAAATTTTAGAATCTAAAATGAAATCCCAATAATTTTCATTATTACCATCGTCTACAAAATCACCAAGATGAACCAAAAACTCTGCATCAGGAAACGTTTCAAAGCTTTTTTCAAGAACTGTTTTAAATAATTTGTAATCACTTTCAAGCATTCCTTGAGAATCTGAAAAAATTAAGAAATCAAAAAAATTATTTTTTTTGCAAGTTTTAAAATTGTTTAAATAATTTTTACCAGCTCTTTTTATTTTAAAATAATAATTAGTATCCTCTTTTAAATTTTTGATTGCCGCCGAGTATTTAAATTTATGTTCAATCTTATATTTTGCTACGGTTCCAAAATTTAAAATTGTAGGCCGAGCTAAAATCACCGGTTCTTTTTCAGCACGGACAATAATACAGTCATTAAAATTTTTATTTTCGGAAATTTCAACAAATTCCTCATGATCTTTTATACCAAACCATCTAAAACGTCGCGAAAATTCATTTTCTCCGAATGTCATTGTAAAATTAAAGTAATTTTTAGGAATATTCAAACAATCATCTGAAACTCCGCATATCAGTGCGTCAACCATGGCAAGTAGCATTTCGCCTAATCCGTTAAGAAAACTTTCTCCCGTATATTTTTTAATAAATTTTTCTACATTCGCACGCAAATCTAATTTAAAAAGATTTAATAATTTGGAAATTTGTCCCCGATTAGTTTTTTTATTAAGAAAAAATCTTAAAATCCAAGAATCAAACGCTACTTTGTAATCAAAATAAATATTTTCGCTGATTTTCTCAAAAGCTTTGAATGAATTTTCAGAAAAAAAATTGAGACAATCGCGCGCAAATTCTTTTCTGCTTATGTTTTTAACTATATTTTTAAACCAATTAGGCGACTCTTTGTTTGTATGTTTATAATATCTAATTAAAATAAATACAAAAAAATCATAAAGCGTTCTTTCTTCCGACGTTCCAAAGGAATAAAACTCCGTCTTATTAAGATTAGATAATACTTTATTGATTTTATTAGACAAATACGTTTCATCATATAAAAAGTTAAATTCTATTTGATTTAAAATATCGTCAAAAACTGCTAAAATTTTTTCATCTGTCACAGCAATATTTTTAACGGCTAAGCAAGCCAAACCAACGGGTTCAAGGATAATTTCCCCCGAATAATAAATATTTACATAACCGAGCCTTCCTAAATTTAATTTTTTTTTAAATTTTAATGCACGTCTCACTTTTTCAATCAAAAAATTATTTACATTAAAACCTGGCAGAATTTTTTCAACACTCAATTTTATTCCGTTTTTTTTAATCTTTTTTAGAAAAGGTACAAGAAAAGATTTTATAATTTCTTCTGTTTCATTATTAAGTTCTTCCAAATATTTACGCCTCCTTATTTAAGGCAGTTTACCAATTTTTATAAAATATTTATATTTGAAGATTATACAACATTAGGAATTATAAAAATAAGAACCCGTAACTTTAAATTTAGAACCCGTTCTTACAGACCTAAAATGCCATTTTCAAATTTGTGATAATGGGTTATTAATAAAAATTATTCAAAATTTTCTTTAAAATTGATATTTCAAATCCGTGGAAACAGGTTTTTAAATTTAATCTAATATATAAGTGCTTAATCGCTTCCGCTGACAATAGTTTTTGAATCTGTTCCGAAAAAAGACATAGAACCCATGAATTCAAAACCAGTAACGCCACATAGTGATCTAATTTGATTTTCGGCAACAAATGCTCCTAATTCATCAGAAGAACCGCTGGATGTAATTAAAAACGCAAATTTTTTATATTCTTTTGTGTTTTTATGATAATAATATACCTGTGTTCTTTCTAAAATGGCTTTTAAAGGCACTGGGAAGGATAGACAATAAATAGGAGAAGCTACAATTAAAAATTTTGAATTCTCGAGTAGCTGATAAATTTTGCTCATGTCATCATCAAAAGCACACTTTTTGTGTTCTTTGCAAAATCTACAATCGATACAAGGACTTATCTTCATATTAAAACAATTTATAAAATTAAAATCATCTAATCTAGGGAAGAATTTCTTAAGAACGTTTGCAGTAAAACCATCCGTGCGCGGAGAAGAAAACAAGACTGTATTTAAAATTTCATTGCTCATTGAGTGGCCTCCATTAAAAAATATTAAAATTTAACATTAACTAGGATGCAAAGGTAAAGATCTATTTTCATAATTATTTTCCTGATCGTTTTTCTGTTCTAAATCCTTAATTTCTTTCAAATTTTCATTTAAATTTTCATCTTTTTTAGGTAAGCTACCATGTAAAGAACAAAACGAAGGCATGCTTTTGACCGCATAATATCCCACGGATGTATGTAAACACTCTGAGTTTGATAATAAACCCGTTTCTATGCAATATGGAAACGAAACAACGTTTTCAGGAACCAAAAATTCACTCTCACTTACGGACATAAGTAAAAAATCAGTCATAATGTTTTTCCAAATCCTCAAAGATGCGCTTGTATCTTTAATTCTTTTCGGGCGATCATATCCAATCCAAATTCCAGCGATCACACTAGGACTTAAGCCGATAAACCAAGAATCAAAATCATCGGTCGTCGTTCCGGTTTTTCCTATAATTTCTTTGCCCGGAATATCTGCTTTCCTGCCCGTACCTTCCGGCCCAACAATTACTTGGCGCATTAATCGATTTAGTATATAGGCGCTTTCTTCGCTTATAACCTGCTTCGGGGAACCATCACGATTATCAAGAATAATTTTATTATCTTTATCGGTAACATATAGGTAAGATTTCGGCTTAAAAAATTTGCCACCTGACCCAAAAATTTGAAAAGCGGAAGTTATTTCTTTAACGGTAACTCCGACGTGAGTACCCCCGGCGGCAAGCGCGGCAAGTGAATTCGAATCACTAATATCAAGGCTCGAAAGACCTAATCTCTGGGTTAGAAACTTATAACTTCTATTAGTTCCTAATAACTTAAGAATCTGTGCGGCAGGTGCATTTGCGGACTTTTCCAAAGCCCATTGCAAAGTTACTTCGCCCTTATATCCTTTATACCAGTTTTCCGGCCAATCTTTTAAATTTCCGCTTCCGTCAACATCTATACGCAAGGGTTTATCTGGAATTTTTGAGGAATAATTAAAAATTCCCAAATCAACAGCCGGAGCATAAACCGCTATAGGTTTAATTATAGATCCAGGCTGACGTCGAGCGGTATTTGCTCTGTCATAGACAAAATTCGTGGTCTTGAGTTTGGAACTTCCTATAGAAGCAAGTATTTTTCCGCTATAATCAAGCATTAAAAAACCAAGTTCCAAATCAGGGTCTTTAGGCATTATTTTTGAATCTCTTATTGTTTCTTCAGCAATACGCTGAGCATTTGGATCTATACATGAATAAATTTTAAGTCCGCTTGAATAAAAAATATCTTCCGCCAAACTTTTCTTAATTTTATATTTATTAGCAATGTCTTGAATAATATCTTTGCAAAGCATCTCAACATACCAATTTCTTATAAAATTATTTGCGGACTCAATCTTGGAATTTGGTTTTGAAAGTTTTATGTTTTCTGAGTCTTTAAGGGCTTTTTCATATTCGGCTTTACTTATTTTTTTTTGAAAAAACATTTCGTCAATAATTACGTTTCTGCGTTTTTTATTGTTTTCTGGATTAACAAATGGATTATGCGCACTTGGATTTTGCGTTATCGCAGCAATTGCGGTGCACTCTGCAATACTGCAATTCCAAATATCTTTGCCAAAATAGGTAGACGACGCCGCTTGTACTCCGCGCGTGCCGGCTCCGAAATTCACAACATTAAGATAACTTTCAAGAATTTCATCTTTTGAATATCGTTCCTCAAGCCTTACTGCGCGTGCCATTTCTCTTATTTTGCGCGAGAAAGTAATTTCGCTGTCTTCAGTTACATTTTTTATAAGCTGCTGGGTTAAACTCGAACCACCGTAGCTTTTTTTCCCTACGAGAGTATTAAAAACTGCGCCGGAAACACGAACAGGATCCACGCCTCCGTGATGATAGAAACGTTTATCTTCGATTGCAACAATCGCATCTTTCATATATCGTGGAATTTTAGCAAAATCAACCCAAATTCGATTTTCATTACTAAAAATTTGCTGATATTCTTTATAAGAACCGTCTGAAGAAAGAGAATAAACCGTGCTGTTAATTCTCATTTTTGCCGCCGTTAAATTTAGATCTATAACATCATCTTTGAATGACATTACAAAAATTTTAAACATTAGCATTAATCCCAAAAGTATAAAAACAAAAAAAGACACTAAGAAAATTAGGATTCGCAATGCTAAATTAATTTTTTTTTTGGATTTTTTTTCCATTTAAATCTCTTGAATTTAAAATTTTCTAGATTCTAATTTTTTAAAAAAATATTTATTATTTGGGCACAATCTGATTATATATGTAAATAAAACAAAATACAACGCGATGCAATTTCCAACAAAAATTATTCAAAATTTTCTTTAAAACTGATGTTCCAAGTCTATGAGAACAGGTTTTAGATACCAAATTTTAAAGCAGAATAATCTAAAAAAGAAGTATCATAATATTAGACATGTCATTAAACCGAATTTTGTAAAATTGACAAAAAAATTTCAGTTCTAAGACATATCTATTTTTTAAAGCTATTTCTGAAAATAATTCTTTTGGTGTTTAGAGTTCTTATTAATTAAAAATATTATAAAATAAATTTATGAATTTAAAAATTTTCGGATGCCGAATTTATATAAGTTTTTTCTTTTTATTCATATTTGCGATAATAATGATATTACGCCCAAATATCGAAGTTCCGATTGCCGCGGTTTTGTCTATCATTCATGAATTAGGTCATATTATCGCTTTTATTTTAAGCGGAAGACGTATAAAAATAATAAAAATAGAACCATTTAGTTTCGATATTGTCGAAGAAAATCAAAATCAGTCGTATAAAAAAGATATTGTTATGCTTTTAAGCGGTTCCTTTATGAATTTTCTTATTTCTTTGATTTGCTTTTTGCTATCTTTATTTTTTTATAAAAATATTTTAAATTTGATTTCAACGGAAAGCTTAAGTATAGGAATTCTAAACCTTTTACCTATTTCATCTCTTGATGGAGGTAAAATAATGCAAATTATATTAGAAAAAAAAATGGAACTTGAATTAGCTGAAAAAATTTCATTTATAATTTCAATTTTATTTTTAATCCCGCTTGCGGTATTTGGTTTTTTTATATTTTTAAGGTCGAAAGTTAACATTTCACTTTTAGCTTTGTGTATATATCTTGCGATGTTTTTAATAATGAGGGAGCCTCAAAAAAGCTTAGAACCTGTATTCAAAAGAGTAAATTCCAAATTTTCGAAGACAGGTTCTAAAATTTTCCATAATTGATTTTTTTTTAAAAAAACATATAATTACCAAAAGCATTTTAAAAATGGAGCGATTTTGAAGAAAAAAAATATAGAAAACTTAGAAAATGAAAATTATGAGCAAGAAAATATAGAATATTCGGCAATTTCAACGGAAAATCCAGATAGATCTGATAAAAATGAGTTCGAAAATCCCCTCAGACCACGATTTTTGCATGACTATATCGGTCAAAAAAAGGTAAAAGAAAATCTTTCTGTTTTTATTAACGCAGCAAAAATTCGCGGCGAAACATTGGATCACGTGCTTCTTTATGGTCCGCCTGGACTTGGCAAAACTACGCTTTCAATGATTATTGCGGCGGAGATGGGTGTAGGAATAAAAATCACCTCAGGGCCAGCAATATCGCATGCCGGTGATTTATCCTCTATTCTTACCAATTTAGGTGCCGGTGACGTATTGTTCATGGATGAAATACATAGAATTCCGAGAGTCGTAGAAGAGATATTGTATCCCGCCATGGAAGATTTCTCAATTGACGTTGTTATAGGCAAAGGCCAAATGGCAAATTCAATTCATTTGCCGCTTGAAAAGTTTACATTGGTAGGCGCTACGACTCGTGCTGGTCAGCTAGGAGCTCCTTTTCGCGATCGTTTTGGCGTTGTCTTGCGCCTCGATATGTACTCACAGGAAGAACTTGAACAAATTATAATAAGAAGCGCTTCGATTTTAGATATAAAAACAACAAAAGAAGGCGCCGAGGAAATCGCACGCCGCTCTCGTGGAACGCCAAGAATTGCGAATCGTTTATTAAAGCGAGTTCGTGATTTCGCGCAGGTTAAAAATAATGGTGAGATAAATCTTGATATCGTAAATTACGCACTGGAACGCCTTGAGGTTGACGAACTTGGGCTCGAAGCCAATGACAGGAGAATTTTGGAAGCGATTATAAAATTCTATGGCGGAGGCCCTGTTGGAATAGAAACCCTTGCGGCGGCAGTAGGCGAAGAAGCCGTGACAATTGAGGATATATACGAGCCTTACCTTCTTAAAATTGGTTTTTTGGCGCGAACAACAAGAGGAAGAATAGCTACAAAATTAGCTTATTCTTATCTCGGAATTGAATATCACAAAAAGGTCGAACAATTAACAATATAAATAAAATGGTATTTGCTTGGATTTATTTAGAACCTGTCTTCAAAAGGGCAAATTTCAAATTTTCGAAGAATTTTTCTCTAGTAATGATGAAAAAGCGCAATTGATACATAAAATATTCATCATGCTTTTTCCTCATTTTGAAGAAAAATTCTTCGAAAATTTGAAATTTGCCCTTTTGAATAGACGTAGCCGTGTAATATTTGTTCCATAATTTTTCATTCTTCATTGGATTTATTTTCTGTTCCATTGTACTACGGGATTTTGCATCAATTAAAAAAATTTAAAATTTTTTCTTTATCTTTATCATTAAAATTTTTCGAATATTTGTTAAAAATTTCATTATAGAAAGGTGTTTTTCGGGCTGTTTTCCACCAGTCTTCCGCGCAAGGGCCAAACGCTCTCCAAGGTTTGCAAAAACAAAGGTGCAAAATAACGGGGTCTTCTATGACTTCTTTGCGAACTGGTTCATCAATATCAGATTCTCCAGTTTTATGCTCAAATTTAAAATCATTTTGAAAACTATTTTTGCATACATTAAATTTAAATGGCAAATCTTTTATTTTTCCATAACAAATTTTGTTAATAACACATTGATCGTGGAAATGACCATTCCAATTATTTTTTAAAAATAACATAAATTTCTTTGTAAGTTCATCTTTTCTGCATTCATCTAAATTCCATAGCATTACGCCAGAATTAATATACTGGTCAAGTTTAGGTATGCCAAAAATAAATTTTTCAGGTTTTCCCCAATCAAACCCTGTTCTTATTAAATCTGGAATCCCAGAAATATAATTATCATCAATATCGTAATCGTATAATTCTTTTAAATCTTTAATAACAAGTGTATCTGAATCTAAATATATACATTTATGTATTTCTTTTGGCAAAAGATCCGGAATTTTTAATATGTAGAACCCACCTTCGCAAAAATCCATTTTATTGCTATATTCTTCAAATTGGTTTCCCATATCTATTAATTCTACTTTTGCATTACTATATTTTTCTTCTAAAGTTTTAAATTTTTTTCTGTCATTTTCAATAATATCCCCAGAAATTAGGGCAAAAATTTTGTAATTTATTTTTTTATTTGAGCTTTCCAGCATAGACGTCATCGAAACCATTGCGGGATAAAAATAATTGTCATCAAAACACACGACCACAGGTATGAAATTGTCGTCTTTGATTAAATTTGTTTCTTTGGTCTCTGATTTAGGTTCTTCAAATTTTTTCCTTATATTTTTAAAATAAATAATATATATACTTAAAAATAAAATAATAATACCCAATAGTACAAAAATAAACAGCTTATATTTTTTCAAAATTATTTCCTAAATTAATAAATTTTTGAAATCTTCATTTTGAGTTTATGAACGCAAATTCCAGAAAAGAAGCGTTCGAAAGCTCTTATATCTGAAAATTGTATAAATCAATAAAAACTTCTTGACTACAAAAATCTTATAGTATATAATGACGAACGAACTCTAAAAATATAGATAAATAGGTAGGTGATTTGTTGATTATGGAAAAGAAAAAAATATTTGGCGGTATATTAAATCTAGTTTTAATTGTTGTTTTTTCTCTGCTGAATTTAAAATTTTGTTTTGCAGGCGGCGGTTTAGAAGGCAAAAAGACCATACCGGAAAAAACTCCTATAAGTGTTTCGGTGATAATTCCAGTTTATAATTCTGCGCCTTATCTAGAAAGATGTCTTGACAGCGTTAATGAGCAAACTATGCCCAAGAATAAAATCGAAATAATTTGCGTAAACGACGGTTCCACAGATAATTCTTTAGAAATACTAGAAAAATATAAGACCGAAAAACGTCCAGATCTGATAATTTTTGACCAAAAAAATTCCGGACCTTCGGTTGCTAGAAATAAAGGCTTAGAACAGGCAACAGGCGAATATGTAGTTTTTACTGACTCAGATGACTGGGTGGAAAAAAATCATTGCGAAATTCTTTTTGATGCATCTAAAAAGAATAACGCAGATATTGCCCAATCCAGAATTGTATATCATGAAATGCGCAACAAAAAAGATTGGAGCCTAGTTGTCGATGAAAAACCTAAAGAACAAGTAGAAGTATTAAAAGAAAATTCACCTTTGGGCATGTTTATATATAAACCAGGCGGATTTGTAACCGACAAAATGATTAGAAGAAAGTTTTTAGAAGACCATAAGATTAGATTTGACCCAGAATTAAAAGGCCCTGAAGATACCGTTTTTGTTATGCAATGCTATGGTAATTCCGAATGCTCAGTCCATTGCCCTCAAGGGCTTTACAATTATAACAGACATGATGGATCAATCAGTGATTGGCGCGATGCGTCTAAGCGCCTTAATTATATGGGAGAAGCACTTCAAAAAGGTATAGATGTGTTTTTAGGATCAAAATATGGAGGTGATTTAAAATATAGATATCACTTATTTATGTTTTGCCTTGAATGGGCAGTTAGTGTAGCAGACAGCACAAGGATGGATACAGAAGAAAATCAAGAACCATTAAGAAATTATCGAAGAAAAACAATGGAATACTTAAATTCAGATAGATTTTCATCCATCGATAAAAAAACCATGCCGCGTTTTAGCAGGTGGCTATATTACAGAATGATGGCATTATCAAGATAATAAAAAGAGGTGATTTAGATGTTTAAAAAAAGGTTAAGCCGTTTCTTTAAATTAATTTTAGTTTTTATTTTTTTAGTCAGCTGTTTTAACTATCAAATCGAGCCGGTAAGAGCCGCGCAAGAAAGCAGTAACCCATTCCCAAAAAATATTTTTGCCATGCCTGAAGATTTGGATACAACTTGGACAAGCAACAGGTCAGGCGATGTTGGCATACCACAAAATCCAGGCGGTTCAAACCAATATATTTATTTGGGCGAATATCCGAAAACTTTGATTACAGATTCAGATATTATTAACCAGCTTAAAAAATTTCCCGTTAGAAGTGGCGAAACCGTTGAATATAATGGTGAAAAATATGTTTTTATTAGCACAGAAGAAAAAAATGTGTTTTTTAAAATTGAACCAATACAATGGCGAATTCTTCACAAAACAGAAACAGGAGTTGTGCTTCAAACAGAGCAAATTATTGATTCCGGTCTACAATTTAAAGACGACGGCGGGCAGCATGGGCCTGTTCCGGCGGCTAAAATTGAAAATTATTATGCTAATAATGCTCCTGGTTTTACTATTCCTGGTACTGGTTATTATAATGGTTACTCATATTTTTTGAAAAATAAGAGCGGAGGATATGATCTTGTACTAGATATAGGGAAAAATAGTTCTACTAGGGGTGTCTGCTGTGACGAGAAAGGGGAGAATGTTCGTGGAGTTAAAGAATATATTTGGGATAGTTCGGGTAATGCAACTTTATATTACAATTCATACCTTGAAGAAAATACTGGGTTAAAACAAGGAAAAGGTTGGGCAGGAGCTGAACTTGGAATGTTTATAAACAGCGAAGAAATAGCACACCTTATAAATTCTGGATACGGCGTTTATAACAATTTAGGTCACAGATACTCAAGAGGGTTAAATGCTTCTGATTTATTAAAAGAAAAATCTTTAGCAATTATTGAAGAAAAAGGTTGGGCGGAAGCAGTTTTTCAAGGAGGAGGATATATTCATGCGCAACCGGGACTAAGTCCGCCATATACCATAGATACCATAAATTGGCATGCTTTCGAGCCTTCAATCCCTTTACCTAGAACTAAGTATGAAGATGGTTATATAAATTCAGGCGTAAGTAGCGCGCTTTCTTATACCATGCCTAAAGAAAATAATAACTTATCGATTGGCGGGTTGATCTCAAAAACTAAGTTTTGGCTACCAACGATGAATTGGACGGGAGATAACAGCGGTATAGGTGTTCAAGACCCTAAGTGCGGATATTTGCAAGAGGATTTTGAAGCTGACCCACCAATAGGGCTAACAGATGTCGCCAGGCAAAAAGTAGAAACAGGTTATGCCGAATTTTGGATGGATTACGCTAGAGACCACCGTAATTACGGATTGCCAGCTGATTTACCGCCCAACGTTTGGTGGACTTCAGCGGAAGGTGGTGGCGGAATAGAAAATAGTTTTAATCATAAGGCTTGGGTAGTTAAAGGTGATGGTAGCACAGCTCAATTTAGTTATAATCAATGGGCAGGAATTGCCCCAGCTTGTGAACTTAATTTAGAAAAAGTGGCGTTTGCTTCGGCTAATTCTACAAGTGAAGTAGAAGGTTATGTGCAGATTTCAGGTTTGCCAACAATGACACTTAGATTAAAAGGGCAAGAAAATGAAAAACCATTTTCAAATTGGAACGGGCAACTTGTTAAAAAAGAAAACAAAATTTCTTATACTCAAGCACCGGAAGATTCAAAACTAGTTGTAATTGGAATTAACGACGGAAACGTCTTCGAGCATTCGCAATCAGTATCAGGCGACGGCTCACTAGAATTGCCGGAATTTCAAAATTTTAAAGCATGGCTTGAGAAAAAAGATTCACAGGATAATCTAATTTATGCGACTGCTTTTGCTTCAGAAGGAGAAATAAAATTCATGCCTGCATTCGACCAAACCGATGAAAACACCAATTTGCGTGTTACCGCCTCAGAAGGCGTATTCCCAGAGGATGCACAATTAAAGGTTAGAAAACTTACAGGCGGCGAAGTTTTAGAATTAGCGGATAACCCAGAAGATATCGAGCATATTTTGCCATATGATATTCAAATTTGGAATCAAGACGAAACCGAACAGATTTCTATCCCGCAAGGCAAAAAAGCGAAGGTGTCAATTCCTATAACAAACGAAGACTGGGATAAACCTGACACCAAAGCCGTTTATTTAAAATCTGGGCCTGATAAAGAACTAGACGTAACATTCACAACATTAAACGGCGAACCTCACGCGAATTTTGAAGTCGAACACTTTACCCCTTATGCTCTCATAGACGTTTTGACGACTGAAGAAAAAAAGGGCATTAACGAAAAAATTGATACTGGCAAAGATATTGGAAATCCAAAAACTGGAACAACAAATCGAGCCGCAATCACCATAACGTATGGAATTGCCATATCGATATTATTGGCAGCGTTTTTAGTAATAGTTAGAAAAATGAAAAAGAACGAAGGATTTTATATGACTTAATTCAAAAATTTTCTATGCTGTTCGTTACGGCTCCTATCTTCTCAGAAATTAATTTTCGAGGAATAGGAGCCAAACTAATAAAAAAATCAAATAAACAACAAAATTATGATATAATGCTTTTGTGACATATTCAGAAAAAATAAATTTATTTATTAAGACAAAAACCGATGATCCCAAAGCTTTCATTAGGGTTTTTGGATGCCAGCAAAATGAAGCTGACGCCGAAAAAATTTGTGGGTTTGTTTTAAAATCCGGCTTTCGTTTTGTGGAATGCGAGCAGGAATCAGATTTAATAATATTCGTTACATGTGCAGTTAGGCATACTGCGCAAAATAAGATTTTCGGGCATATAGGAAGACTTAAAAAAATAAAAGAGATAAATCCAAATGTTTTCATAGTAATTTTTGGATGCATGGCGGAGCAAAAAGAAATATGCGAAAAAATTCGCTTGCATTATAAATTTATAGATTTAGTTATCGGCTCTAAATCAATAGATGCCTTCCCAAAGTTATTATGTGAAGAAATTACTGGGGAAAATTATAATATTTGCGAAAAAATACCGGAAGAAATGCCAGTTAAAAGAAAAAGCAATTTTAAAGCTTGGGTTTCTATTATAAGCGGGTGCAATAACTTTTGTTCATATTGTGTTGTGCCATTTGTGCGCGGGCAAGAAAAGAGTCGTTCTGCTTCTGAAATTTTAAATGAAATTAATCATCTAGTTAAAAAAGGATACAAAGATATTACGCTTCTTGGTCAAAATGTAAATTCATATGAGGACGGTAAAATTTGCTTTTCTGATCTTATTTTAGAAATTAACAAAATAAAAGGTGATTTTTTTCTTAATTTTATGACATCTCATCCAAAAAATATGAATAAAGAAATTATAGACGCCCTAGCCGAAAG
Organism: Oscillospiraceae bacterium; assembly: GCA_031265995.1. GTDB lineage: Bacteria > Bacillota > Clostridia > Oscillospirales > Acutalibacteraceae > Improbicoccus. Next base: position 11,839 of record JAISBW010000025.1, on the reverse strand, counting down.
CCCGCATTTTGGTGGGAGATTCCATTTGCCGGTTCAATCAGGGAGCAACAGAATTTTAAAACTTATGAACCGAAATTACACCAAACAAAAATATCTTGAAATTATTAATTATGCTAGATTGAAAATTCCATATTTAACAATAACAAGCGACTTAATAGTGGGATTCCCAGGTGAATTACGCGAAGATTTTGAAGAAACACTTGATTTAATAAAGTTAGCGAAATTTTCATCTATTTTTACATTTATATATTCTAAAAGAAAAGGCACGGTAGCGGAAAAAATGCCTGATTTAACCCCGCATTCAGAAAAAATTTCACGTTTTAATGAGCTTGCAAATATACAAAACTCTATTTCTGAAAAAATTTTTACAAAAGAAATAGGTAAAAAACACAAAATTTTAATCGAGTCGTGCCAAGATAATATGGCTTTGTGCCGCACAGGCGGCGGTGTGATTGTGAAAATAAAAGGAAAATATTCTGAGCTTTTAGGCACATTTGCTGAATGTAAAATAACTTCAGCTCAAAGAAGTTTTCTATGGGGGAATTTAATATAAAAAACCAAATATATGTAATAATTAATGTGTGTTTATATGAAAATTAAAATTATTATTGAAAAGTTTATTATTTCTATGATATGCTTTGGGTGGAGATGTTATTCATCTTTGATATTTTTTTAGGAGGTTCTTTATGTTTAAGTTCAGTGGTTCTAAGTTAGTTAGGTCGGTAGCGGCTCTTTCAATGGCATTTTCTTTACTTATCCCAGCGCAATCAAAGAGTTGCTCGGCGTTCATGGGTACAACAGATAGGGTTCGTGTGAATACAGACACGGAAAATACTGCAATTGAGCGAACAGCTAGGATATTTCTCGAGCGGGATCAGGCAAAAAGTGCTGGAAGAGGTTTTATGACAGCAGGAGAAGTGTTTATGTCTATGGCAGTACTTATAAACATCGTTACCAAAAATGCACAAGGTATTTCACGTTATTTAGCTAGAAATGGAGAAGTCGGAAGGGCAGCTAATACGTTATTTACAGCAATACATCCAGGTGATGCATTAATTGTTTCATGGAGTATGGCTTTAGCAGGACTTTCTTTATTCTTTTCCGGCAAATTATACAACCTTTTTCGTGTGAATCAATTTAAAAGTGATATGGCAAAAAAAGCAGGATCTTTTTAAGACAAAAAACGTTGTTTAGCAGTTTTTTAGTGATTTTCTCCTGAAATTAGGCAAACCTTTAAGTGCGTTTTTAAAACTCCCGTTTGGGAGTTTTTCTTTTTTGACAAAATTTTGAAAAAAATTATTGAAAATTAGATATTTTAATTCTTTTGAATACAGGTTTTTAAAGTTTATGAGAACAGATTTTTTTCTATTTCAAAAATTTTTCAGCAAAGAAAGAAATTATTGCAAGAAAAATTATTGCAAAAATATATACTGATAATATATTGGAAATAAAACTTACCAATAAAAACGCCAAACAAGAGGTTATAGCAACGCAAATTGCGTATGGAAGCTGCGTTGAAACATGATCGATGTGATTGCATTCTGTGCTTGCTGAAGAAAGTATGGTGCTATCTGAAATTGGAGAACAGTGATCGCCGAAAATTGATCCAGAAAGAACCGCAGATATGGTAAAAACCATCATTTCCGGCGCGGCGTTTTGGCATGCCGCGGCTGCAACCGGGATAAGCATCCCAAATGCTCCCCATGAAGAACCTATTGCGAACGAAAGTATCGCAGAACCAACAAAAACTACGAACGGAAGTAGTTTTTCAGGAAAATTCGAAGACGAAATTGTTCCGCTTATGTAATCTCCAGTTAAAATAAAATTTCGGCAAACTGAGGTCATGCTCCAGGCAAGAGTCAGCACAACAAACGCCGGCGTCATTGATTTAATTCCTTCACATATTGAAGAATTAAATTTTTCAAGTTTTAATTTTTGCGGAACAGTTAGAAAAAATGAAACCAAAATTGCGGCAATTGCCCCGATCGCAATAGAAAGACCGGAATTCGATTTTCCCAAAATTTGTATCAAATTTCTATTTCCAGAAAAAAAGCCGCCTGTTTCTAAAATTAAAATGACTGAAATTAATACTAATGTTAAGATTGGAATTAATAAATCACTTATTCTATTTCTTGTTTTTAGGGAAATATTTTCTTGTTTTTTTATGCTTATTCTTTTTTCTATCTCTTTTTCGAACTTAGCCATCGAACCTAAATTTTTTGGTATAAAAATAGTAATTAAAACAGTCAAAATTGTAAATATCGCATAAAAATTATATGGAATACACTTAATAAACATATCCATACCCCCGATTTCCGCACTTTCAAAACAAGAAACAACAGTGGCTGCCCAGCTTGAAATCGGCATTATTATGCATATCGGTGCTGCCATTGAATCAACCATATACGAAAATTTTGATTTCGAAACGCGATTTTGCTCCATAATCGGTTTCATTACTGTACCAACGGTTAAACAGCTGAAATAATCATCTATCGAAAAAAGGATTGACAAAAAAAAACACGTAATCTGTGACATTTTCTTTGATTTTATTTTTTGCTTTGCCCATTCAGCATATCCTTGGGCACCACCGGCATCAATAATGACCCTCGAAAGCGCACCAAGAATTGAAACAAATATAATCACAAGAACGTTCGCAGAAAGACTTTCTGATATTATAGTCACAAGTAACTTGAATAATGAAGCTAAACTAAAACCGGCAGCAAAAGTATAAATAGTCACGCCTGAGATCAATCCTAAAAATAATGATAAAATAACTTCCTTTGTGATTAACGCAAAAACAATAGCTATGGTCGGCGGCAAAAGTGACCAGATTCCGGTTTGGATTGGTTGCATATTTTTCCTCACTTCAAATTTTAAACAGATTCATGCCTTGTGTTCTTGCCCAATAATACAAATATTGTTGAGCGACACCGGCGTATTTACCAAAAAACTCGGAAGTTTTGCCTGGAAAAAATTTCTCCATAGATTTTTTTATCCATACATCCGAAGGAAAGGCCTCAAATTTGTGAAAGCCATAAAGTAGAACGCATTCCGCGATTTTAGGACCTACTCCTTTAACAGTTTTAAAAATATTTCGCATTTCGTTTAAGTTTAACTCATTTATTTTTTCAAGATCAATATCCAAATTATCTACTTTTTTTGCTGCATCAATCAAGTAAGCGGAACGAAATCCAGCTTTTATAGGCTCGAGATCTTTTTGAGTAAGACCTGAGATTATTTTCGGACTTGGAAACATAAAATAGTCTTTTCTTTTTTTCCCAAAAATTTCACAAAATTTTTTGATTATTTTTTTAATTCTAGGAATATTATTATTTTGAGATATAATAAAAGAGCACAAAACCTCCCATGGATCTTGTCTTAAAATTCTAATGCCGACTCCAGTTTCACAAAACTTAGCGGCAACAGGATGTAGCTTGCTTAATTGACTGTTTATATAACTATATTTAATTTTTAAATCGAAATAATTTTCCCAAAAATCAACATCGTTTTCGTTTGCCCCTTCGATTATCAATTTGTTGTTTTTTGTTGTAACACTAACTTTATCACCGAACACCACGCCTTGCCAGCATGTTTCGTTAAATTCCCAACGAAAACACTGCCCGCAATCAAGGGTTTTGCCCAAATCAAATTTTTCAAAAATATTTACAATCATCATTATTATTGGTTTAAAATCAAGTTGCTACAACGATTAAAAACAATATGGGAAATAACTTAGAACCTGTATTCGAAAGGATCGAAATACCCAGTTTTTGTCAAAACTGAAGAAAAATTCTTCGAAAACTTGGAATTTACCCTTCTAAATACAGATTCTTAATTCATATGCTATTTTCGGCCAACTAATCTTGATTTAAACAAAAATGATATCTCATAGTCTACGAACGGGTTCTAATATTAATCCCCAAAATTTTCAAAAGAAACAGAACGATTCAGCGTATTTATTCGATCTTCAAATTGTTTATTAGGTATTCTTGCATCAACAAGCTTAATATAAGGATACATACCTTTTGGCTGTAATTGCGGGATTAATTTTGCAACTTCTTGAAAAGATGCATCCCCTTTTTTTTCTTTCATGTGTCTTAAAAATGCTCTGAGCAATTTTCCGCCATCCACAGGACAGTTAAATGGTTCACAAAGAGAAAATAAAACAAAAATTTGATTTGCAGCTTTTTTGTATATTCCATCTAATTCACGAAGCTCTGGAAAACTTGTTTTAAGATGCTTTAATCTATCCGTCAAAATTTTAATGGGGTTTTGATTATCATTATATTCCGTTGTAAGAACATCGAGAATTAATTGTGCTAACCTACATTTTAAGAACGGAGATAAACCATCTAAAAATTGAAAAGCTATCTCATATGTCGGTTTGAAATAACTCACCGCTCCATCCGCTTCTTTCCTTGAATCGAATGCTACAATATCAGTTCTTATTTTTGCGCCAAAAAACTTTTTAGATTCGGCAAGAAATATCGGATAATCACCAAAAATAACAGGCACGGAATAAATTAAATAATTCCTATTCGTTCCATCTTGTTCTTCGCACCTTATACTTCTAGCGCAGGGCATATCTCCAAGATTTAAATTTACACGTATTGATTCCGAAAGTAATCTATAATTTTCACATGCTATTCTTTTAGCAGCCAACTGCACCCGTCGAAAAGGAGACGAAGGCGCAGGTACCGGTGTCATTACAGGTACTGGATCAACTAAAGTCATTATTAATGGAGACAAAGAAGACGAATCAGATACGGGCATTGCGTATAAATCATTAATCATTTCTTCAATTTTATCAAGAAGCACATCCAATTCTTCGTCATAAATATTTCCTGGTTGTAGTTCTTTAAATAATTCACGAGCATGTTCTATATAAACATTTAATTCTGCTTCCATTTGAGGATCGTATTGAGGGCTGCTTGGATTTATTCTTGCAACTAAACTGTTAAAACGCCTTATTTGACTAGCGACAGTTTGAAACCCGAATGTACCATCTAAAAAATCCGGAAACGATTCTTTGCATTCTATAGGTTCTGCGTTCATTTCGCAAGCATCTAATCTTATGAGGCTTAAAAGTCTTGGATGAATTACATCTCTTAAAAAAATCAACATTTCTTTCATTTCGTCATTCATGATTGTTTTTTCATTTATCAATTCACAATATTCTTCTGAAAAGATGTAAGTCGTTCTGTCTTCGCCTACGTCCTTTGAAAACTCTACGTGCTTTATTAACTCAAAAAAAAACTTATTAAGATTTCTTTTATGGGGAACATCAGGAAAACCAATATAACTTAAAAGTTTCGAAGATAAAACATACCATTCTTCCATGTCGGCAGGATCAATTTCAGGAGGAAAGCTTATAGCGCTATTATTTTCATTTGCCAAAAGCTTATTAACAAATTCGACAGTAAAATCCTTATTTAATACATATTTTTTGACTTCTTTTCTCCAGAGAGCTGGATTCACTCTTTTTGCTTCTTCGCTTTCAACTTTGTATCTAATTTCATGAATTATTGCTGGTTTTTTTTGACAACCAAGTTTAGAAACTTCCTCGAAAAGCTTGCATAATGGCGATTTACTTTCTTTCATATTAAATGAAGTAAAAGCTGTGGATTTAGGTACAGGATATGTATGTAATTCTCGATCTTGATCTAAATCACGAGTTAGAGTTAAACTACAATCAAATAAAGACTCATCTTTAGATAAAATTTTTGAGCGAAAATCTGAAATATTCTCTGACACAGTTTTTCCATTAGAAAGACGCGAAGACAACTCAATTTCCGCCTCAAAAATTCCAAACAATAATCTGTTAAAAATATCGGCATTCTTAAAAACCCAAACAGGCAACACATTTTTAAAAATACTTTTATCGTCTAATATAAAACTCCCGTAAAGTGAAATATAAGCCGAAGGATCGCCTAGTTTGCATATTGCGGATCGACTTTCGTCTAATCCTAATTCCCATCTTAGAAAAGCATAATCTCTTTCGAAAAAAAATAATAAGTTTTCTAAATCGCTTTTAGCTAAAACACCTTGTTTAGGTATGCTGATATCTTCATTGTGGGATGCAAAATGAATTTTATGTATTTCTTCAAATGCCAAAATTAAACGATTTAATTGATATTTGCTAATCCTTCCTCGTGAAAGTATTTCTGCAAATTTTGAAAGTAATGAACTTACGCTTCCGAGATCAGTCATTGTTTCTAAAAGAATTTGGTGCTCTTGAACGTACTTCAAACACGAATAAAACATGCCAATGAATAAACTCTGTGCATAAGATTCATATTTGTATAACTCGTCATCTGAAATACAGATGAAATCTGATGGTAATATACCCGACAGAGGAATTTCCACATTTTTTTTATCTAAATTGAGTATTTTAAAGGTGTTATATATTTTACTAATTTTTTCGTATTGAATTTGTCCTGGTTTTAATCCTCCTCCTCCTTTAATATTTGCTAAAGAACATTCTAACGCATTACATATTAAAATTTCTTTTCCGTCGTCCCCAATAACAGCTTCACTTAAATTAACACCGGCTTCAAATAAATAATCAATTAATTCATTAAAACTAGAAGCTGCAGTCTCGTCAAAATGTCTGTCATTGACAACACGTTCAGGAATTTTTAACCTTTCGACAGCTTCAGGAGTTAAAACACCTCTCGGTACTGATGGATTCCATACAGTAGCTTTGGTTTTTGCTGTTCGAGCTGGTGTTTCGGCGGGTGTTTGCAATAATAATAATACATTTGATAAAAGTCCTCCAACGTTGTTTCTATAATCATCTTTTCCGAGTTCTCCTTTAAATAATTCTTCTGTCATTGTAAGAAATGATGTTTTAAGACTAGAAACATAAGAAGGTGTTCCTGTATCTCCAAATAATTCAGGAAGATCTACGTCTACGATTCCCGTTACTGTTTCATTAAATGATTCTGATTTTTCTTCAACTAATTTTTTAATTTCTTTAAGCTTTCTTCCTGTAACTTTAGGTTCAGACATAGCTGTTACTATGTCTTCTTGAGTTACACAAAGAACTTGCGCATCCGATTTACTAAATCGCACAGCTTCACAGACATTGTTAAAATTTTTGGCCAAGGGCAAAAATTGATTTGAAATTGAAAGAAACAATAGGCACGACGCTTTTTTCTTAAAAGATTTCATATGCTCAATACTCCTTATAATAAAATTTAATTGATCCTGATTCTTATTGTATCGAAGCATAAACAAAATGTCAACATTTTAATAATTTGTTATCATCAAATCAAAATGCAAATCCTTGGGTAATTTTGGAACATTTTTTGACGCAATTGACGTCGCTTGGTTGACGCCAAGCAGCGCAATTTTCAATAAAATTATTCAAAATTTTCTTTAAAACTGACATTTCAAGTCTATGGGAACGAATTCTTAAGTTTCTAATTCAAATTCTCTTTTAAGGCGCGCCTTATGTTGCGCTGTTAATCTTTTTTGGTCTCTGATTCACGTTTATCGTATGTTTTTTTCCTTTGCAAAGCCCTAACTCTAGTTTAACCCATTTTCTTTTAAAATAAGATGAAACAAGAATTAACTAAAAACCTTGACGCCTGACTACGTATATCAAAGTCTTGGGAACATAATCACGACTATTAAAAGTTAAAATGCTATATCAGCTTTTGTTAACCCTTTAAGTTTATTAACTTTCTGCAGTAGATTTTTTGCCGCACGATTTCAGAAACCGTGCTATAGCTAAATTTATAGCCATCACACTTCAATTTTTGGCATTGCTAAATCAGGACATTTACGATGGAATAAAACAAACAAAGCAATAAAAATATTAAAAAAAGAGTAAAATCGGGTTTCATAGAGGAAAACAAAGATACTTATGTAAAGAATATGGGTAATTATGTTGAGAATCCTTACACAAGCTATACAGATGTTTATGCATCGTAAGTTTTTGAAATGAGTATATCCCAAATTTTGTGTAAAGTCCGAAAATCAACGTGAGAATAAATTATAAAATTATAATAGTGCGCACTCGATTAAAATCAATAGTCTAACCAGGTAGTCTGTCATCAAAGAAAACCGAGAGCTGAGAATATATTTGACCCCAATCTTTGCGTCTTCCGGTCCACTTTTTTGTAATATCAATCATTCTTTCTTCAGCCATGAAGCATACGAGAAGAAAAAATAGCAAATCAATTTGAAGTGGATATATAATTTCAGAAAACATCTGCGAATATTCCTAATTTTTTATAGCGAAATCTAGAACGCAGTCAATATTATTAATTATTGAATTTATTGTTTCCGTAATATATATATTTGGATCTATACCTGTATCTTTTAATAAAAAATTTTTTTCATCATAATATTTACAAGTTGTTAAATTTAGGAGATAACTTTTATCAAACACGAATCGTGTTGTTCCATGTACGATACCGGCAGTTTTTTCACCAATTAAAGTTACATTTTTAATTTTCTTAATAGCCCGTAAAAATATAAATTCTGATGAGCTCATGGTAAAATTATCTATTAAAATTAAAATCTTTTCAAATTTTGAATTGGTTTTAATGGGTTTGATAATTACATTCTCGGTAGTTTTTTCCTTATTCGAAATATATGTTTTTTTCCCCAAGTAAATTTCATATTTTGCAAATAATGCAACTGAATCAATAGTTTCTTTTATATATCCGCCTTTCGTTCCTCTAAGATCGATTATTATTTTTTTTCTGGATCCAATTTTTTGAACAGCTTTAAAAAAAGCTTTAGCAATTCCATGATTAAACGATGTTATTTTAATATATTCAATTTCACTATCAATTTTTTTGCTAAATAGGCCTACAAGAATATCTTCAGAAATTGTTTCTTTAGCTAAGACTAAATTTTGTTCAATTGATACATTTTTTAACTTTATATCGAATTTTTTTCCATTCCAGAAATATTTACACATGCTTTCTTTTCCCGGTCTACTATAAATATCATTTAAAAATCTCATTTTCGATAACGAATTTATTTCTGCAGAAAACAAATTACTAATTTTATAATTATCTATTTCTAATATTTCTGCCCCCTTCGGTAAAACATCTTCATTAGATGTAGAAATTAAATGATTTTGAATAAATTTAAAATTTATAGGTAAAAAATAACTAGCTGTACTTGCAAGTTTACTAAAATTGACATGAGCATCTTTTAATTCCAAAATCATTTTGTTTACTAAATCAACGAAGCCTGCATCGTTTTTAATATTATTCAAAAATTTAAAATATTGATTTGAAATATTATTCCAATTTATATTTTTTTCTTCAAACAAAATATATCGTCTGAATATTGTTTCGGTTATATTTTTAAATAAAATATATTTATTCATGTAATAGATTACAAAATTCCATTCCTAAAAGATTATTTGTTGCACTCATTTCCAAAGCACGGCAATCAAAACAGCCATACCGTTTGTGACATAATTTACAACCTTCAATTTTATCTTTGCAAAGTGCGGAATACCCCAAATCTTCACTTTTGATGAGCGCCTCGCATAATTTTACTTTTCGTATATTTCCCAAATAAAGTTTGCGTGACATTATACAGGGATACATTAATCCATCACACGAAATTGCAATTGAATTTTTATAGCAATTATTATATTTAGAAAACCTGTCAAATGAAGGCAGAGAAGGTTTTATAAAGTTTTTGGTCCTGTTGTATATCAAATTTATATACTTTTCGGAATAAAACTTATTTTTAATTGGATATATAAATTCTAATTTTTTATTCGAATCTTTAAATTTTTTGAAAATATTCTCTATTTGATTTTCGTTAAACTTTGATACCAATATAACCAAATCATATTTAACGGCTGTTTTTTTTAATTTATCTGTAGGAAAGACAACTTTACTAAAAACGCATGCGTTGCCAGAAATTTTTTCATATGTTAAATCGTTATCTGCTAAAATCTGAATGCAAAGAGTTATATTATTGTGTTTTATATAATTTAATATTTTTTCATCATCAAGCAAAAACCCATTTGTAAAAACAATAATTTTTATATCGTCATTATTATTAAAATGTATTATTAAAGATACTATTTCTTTTAATTTTTTAAATTTCAAAAAAGGTTCTCCGCCCATTATCACGAAATTTTTGCAACCTAAATTTTTTGCTTCTGATATAATTTCGCTCCATTCTTCAATAGAAAGTTTTTCATTATAAGAGGGCCATTTTTTACAACCAGTTTTTCTAAATAAGATATTATCATTTTTACAAAATTCACAATTAAAATTACATTCGTTTGTAATTTCTATAAATAGTTTGTTCAAAAACACTCGTTTAAAAACATCGTTTACAACTTGTGGAAGTCCATATATATTTTTGTTAACAAACATTTTGGTTTCATAATCCAACCCCAGACCATTATCTTTTAAATCTGAAATAAATTTATAATCAATGTTTTCTATTTCATCCAAGGGTATACTATTTTCACAATCATTTAGCATTCTATATTCATCTTTTGAAATTGAAAAAACTTCCCCTTTGAAAAGATTGTAAAGAGCACATTCTTTAATTCCATCAATTACTTTTACATATGGATGAAGCCTAAAATATTTTTTCAAATTAATACCTTCTTCAAAATCAAATAATTTTTGGATTTAAAATTTTTTTTACCATTTTTTCATTTTTTTCAAGCAATGAATAAAATGATATTAATGATTTTTTTAATGCCAAACATGCACTTTCGCAAGCTGTTTTACTGAAACACAAATCGCTATCACAAATCATTTGTGCATAACACATATCGCATAATCTACTAACATTACAAGTGGCACAATTATTATTAATAATATTTACAAATTTACCAATAAGGGAATTTATTTTTTCCAAACAGAAACCCTTATCTAATGTTCCAATTGGATATGCTTGGTTTACTTTTTCGCAGATATATATATTTTCATCTGGAGAAACAGCCATTTTAGATCCGGGAACACATATTTCTTTGTAGTCATTTCCGACGAATTTTTGTTTATAATCTAAAGGATACATAGTTGAATACAAACTTTTCAACGCTAAAGTTACATTACTTTCTTTATTATCAGAAAGTGCATCATAAAATTTATCATATAATTTACCAAATGAATTGTTTAAAATATTATTTTTTAGATCTTGATTATCGTAATAATTAGTGCCAAACTCTGCAACTCTACCATATCTAATCATGTAAGGGGAAAAAATTTTTTCATTATCATCAAAAAATCCAATAACTTTTTCCATATCGGTTTCCAAATCAAATGTCACACTAAACATTAACAATTGTTCTTTTTCCAGCTTTTTTCTTCTTTTTTTGAATTTTTTTGATATTTTCAAGTATTAATTCAAATGTAGGGATATTATTTGCAAAAACCCTATTTCTATCATGATTTTCCTTATATCCATCCAAACTAAACATTACATGAATTTCATTTTCAATAATGAAATCAATTATCTCATCGTTTATTATAGTACCATTAGTTGTAGCATAAATTTTAGCTTTAAAATTTTTACTTTTGCAATAATTTACTACGGATTTAATAATTTCAAATTTTAAAAAAGGTTCTCCACCATAAAAAGTTATACTAGGTTCTATGATAATGCCTCTCTTATGTTTTTCATTGTGAAAACCAACATACTTATCAACAGCTTTTATAGCAGTTGATACACTCATATTTTTATTTGAATATGATTTTAGCCCAGGATAATAGTCAGAATAAACTGATCTGGTACAAAAAAAGTTACAATGAATTTCGCCAAATAAATCAAATAAAATTAAGGAAAGGTGAAATTCAAAATGCAAAGAAGTTATACACAAGAATTTCGTGTAAATGCA
>JAISBW010000020.1 GCA_031265995.1 Oscillospiraceae bacterium | reverse complement strand
TGCATTTACACGAAATTCTTGTGTATAACTTCTTTGCATTTTGAATTTCACCTTTCCTTAATTTTATTTGATTTATTTGGCGAAATTCATTGTAACTTTTTTTGTACCAGATCAGTTTTTGCCACCATACAGCTTTGATTTTAATCCGATTGAAAATGCTTGGTCAAAAATCAAATCTATCCTCGGAAAACTTAAAGCTCGCACTTTTGACGCTTTGAAATCGGCTCTTTCTTTGGCATTAAATTCAATTTCATTGGATGATATCCTGAGTTGGTTAAATCACTGTGGATATAGCCTACAATAAGGTCAAAGCGCTATATCACCCGGAACTTTTGCCATGTTATCTGCAATAAGTCAAAGTGCTATAGCCAATGACTTTTAGGCAGAGTTTAGCCGCTTACGGCTTTCAGCCGTTACTAAATCTTTAGTCTTCAGACGAAAGTGGTTTAAACCTGGCACATGGAAATTAAATAATTTTGAGATACGAGCAAAAATTAGGTATTTTAATCCTTTTGAATACAAGTTCTAAGCCATTTTTCAAAAATTTTTTTTATTTCTTCATCAAAATTCTCGCCATAATCTTTTTTATATAATTCTAAAAATTTATCATAGCCGTAATTTTCAATGATAAAATCTACAAAATGTCTACCACAGGCGTATGTTTTTTGTGGTTGATTCGAAGTGTTCCATAAAAACATTTCTCCGATTGAGCTCGGCAAAATCTCAAATTCAAGTAATTGCTTTTGGTCAGCTTCATGAAGTGCTATTCCTTCGGAAAGAACATCACCGTTTCTTTTTGAATTTATATTTAATGTCACTGAATGAGTAAACTCATGTACTGCAACTTTTAAGATTTCATTATATGTGAATTCACTTCTGCCAGAATTTAGAGGCGAAACTATTGATATGGTGCCGCCATTATGTATGCTTCCTACTATCCAATCTGGAGTATCAACCGTCCACCAAAAAAAATTCGAATTTAACTTAATTGCCATATGAAGTGAATCTAAATCCGAATAAATCTTAATCTCAACAGGAATTTTCGGCTCTTGTTTTAAATTTTTAGTAATTTTTTCATAGTTATATTCGAGATGTTTTAAAATATCAGGAACAACTTTTTCGTCAGAAAAATTATAATAAATCTTGAAGTGTTCTGACGTAATTTGAGTGTCAAAATTATTCGTTTTCGTATTTAAACACCATTTTGATAAAATTAACCCACCAAACAAAATTATGGTTAAAATAAAAAAATAACAAAAATATCTGAAAATTTTATTTTTATTCATATTTTTTAAAAAATAATTTTTATAATTTTATCTGAATTTTCGTTTTTGTATGTTAAATTCTGCAAAAATTACCGTTTTGTCGATACTTCCAAAAATTTTAAAAACAGTGGATGAACTCTATTCGGGCGGCTTTTAAATTCAGGATGAAATTGTACTCCAATGAAAAATGGATGGTCTTTTAACTCAATTGCTTCAGCTAAGATTTCATCTGGGGAAACTCCCGAAATGATCATCCCGTTTTTTTCAAAATCCTTACGGAATTCATTGTTGAATTCATATCTGTGGCGGTGGCGCTCAGAAATCTCAGTTTTATTGTAAATTTTATGTAAAAAAGAGTTTTCTTTGATTTTGCATAAATAGGAACCAAGACGCATTGTTCCACCTTTTTTCAATACTTCACGTTGCTCGTTCATTAAATCTATAATAAAGTTTTTGCTATTTGATTTAAATTCACGTGAATTTGCATCGGCTATGTTGAGTTTATTTCTTGCAAACTCAATTGCGGCTATTTGCATACCGAGACAAATCCCCAAATAAGGAACTTTATTTTCTCTTGCGTATTTTGCCGCAACAATTTTCCCCTCGATTCCTCTCGAACCAAAACCCCCAGGGATAATAATCCCGTTGCAATCAGAAAATATTCCAGAAACAGTTGAATCAGTCAGGCTTTCTGAATTAACCCATTTAATTTCTGGTTTTATACCAAGTTTAATTCCAGCGTGATTTAGTGATTCAATAACTGAAAGATAAGCGTCGTGCAAACCGACGTATTTGCCTACTATCGCTATTTTTGAAGTTTTTTTAAAATTTTCGATAGAATTTACTATTTTTTTCCATTTAAAAAGATTAGTATCTTTACAATTTAAAGATAATTCTCGAACAACAATATCAGAAAAATTGCTTTCTTCTAGCATCATCGGAACATGATAAAGCGAAGGCATCGTTGTGTTTTCAATAACACAGTCCGGTTTAACGCTACAAAAAAGCGCAATTTTTGAACGCATTTTTTCGCCAAGTTTTTCATTGCATCGCACAACTATTATTCCAGGATTGATCCCAAGTGAACGCAATTCTTTAACAGAATGCTGTGTTGGTTTAGATTTATATTCATCTGAATTTGATATAAAAGGAACAAGCGTTACATGAATAAAAAGACAATTTTCAGTGCCAACTTCCATAGAAATTTGGCGTATAGCCTCTATAAAAGGTTGAATTTCTATATCTCCTATTGTGCCGCCAGTTTCGGTTATAACAACATCGGCTTTAGTGCTCTCGGCAAGAGAATAGACAAAACTCTTTATTTCATTGGTAATATGCGGAATTACTTGCACAGTACTGCCCAAATATTCACCATTACGTTCTTTTTTAATAACGTTCCAATATACCTTTCCCGCAGTCAAGTTAGAGAATTTAGTTAAATTTTCGTCTATAAAACGCTCATAATGACCTAAATCAAGGTCGGTTTCGGCGCCGTCTTCCGTAACAAAAACTTCGCCGTGCTGATAAGGGCTCATTGTACCAGGATCAACATTTATGTAAGGATCAAATTTTTGTGCGGTCACAGTGAGACCGCGTGATTTAAGAAGCATTCCAAGCGATGCCGCAGTAATTCCTTTGCCAAGACCCGAAATAACTCCTCCTGTAACAAAAATAAATTTGATTATAATACTCCTTTTAATTATTGCTCATCTTCGGATTCATCTTGACGAGTCGCTGTTAATATCCTATAATCGCCGTGTTCCGCAACCTCCAACAATGCATCGCATAAATTTGAAAATGTTACTCTAAATTCTTCGGGATCAACTTCTATGTATTCTTCACCCTCAGACTGTCTATCAACCACATCGAGAAAAGCAAGTGCTGCTTTTGCTAATTGATTCGCCATTTCGTACGTTGGATTATCCAGAATTTCATTATGTATACAACGAACACAATAAAGAAATGTGCCGCCATATGTGGTTCTGTTTTCTTCACCTACAATATATATTTTTCCAAATCTGATATCTGCAATCAAAAACTCCAAGACCTGTGGACTGAGTGGTTTTTCGGTAATTGAACAAATAATTTTGTTCTTGAAACCAATAAAATTTCGTAATTCTCCTGCCCCGGTATGCTGACTGCCTGTTCTTATCAGTTTATACACATGATCTGCTAAAGTAAACATTTTGATTAAAAAATTAGACTTAAAATTATACGTATATAACTTGGGTACTCCCTCACCAATCCTAATAACATCTTCGGCTAAAATATATTCAACTGGATTCGGATGTGGTTCGGATTTTGGTTTAGAAATAGATTCTAATACTTTATGGGCGAAAAAACCTAACCCCATGCACGAAATGTGCGTTAAGGCTTGTAGAACAAATTTATTATTTGCAGGCGGCGACTTTGTGATCTCGTTACTTATTCGTTCTTCAAGAAATTTATTTATTTTTGGTTTTACGGAAACACTCTTATTCAACTCAGTATTTGCTTTTGATAAATGAGATGTGCCGACAATTATTGTTAAACTCGAGGCTAAAATTTTAAAAAATACTTTATTTTTAATTCTAGAATTATTATAATCATAATTTAATAAATCTATTTTATTTTCGAAAATTTTATTCATGGTTTGCCTCCATAATTCTTTCTTCAAGTTTTTGTGTTCTGCATATTGAGAAATCAATATTGCTAATTTTTTTAGTATCTATATTAATTTCTAAATTTGTTTTTAAAAAATCAAAAAAATTCATGCCTTTTTTTCTTGAAATGCCTCTTATCCTTTTTGTACATACAGCATCGGAATAAACAATATAAATTGTTGTTTTTTTAATACCCACAACAAAATTAAACTCGCCACTCATTTTCATTATTAAACAACTATTTTCACAACTTTCCCATAAACTGTCTAACAAATTATAAACATCGCCAGTTGTCAATCTCTTGGTGAAAGAAGAAAAAATGTTAGAAAATCCTCCTAGATAAAGTCTCGTTATCCCTAAAACATTCTTTATTGTCATTTTACTAAAATCTTCTTTAAAATAAATATTCTTATGAATTAAATGATCATATTCTTCTTGCAATTCATAACCTTCAGAGCCTGTTTCCTGGATACTTTTTAAAAAAAGATTTAGTTCGTCAAGTCTATTTTTGAAATTTTTGTTGGTGATAACCGTTGGCAAAACGGTACCTAAAACCGCCAATCCGCCCGCTGCGCCTAGTCCAACTTTTGCCCAACGAGGTAACTTACCGACTTTACTCGCTTTTATTACTTCTGGTGTCTCCACACTTCGTGTGTCCGTTTCCGCAGCAAAACTACTAAAATTTTGACTCAGCAGCACTAATATGGCTAGAATTTTCTTATGTTCTTTTTTCATTGATGGCACTCCTTATTTATTAAAATATCAAATTCGATTACACATAGATTTTATCAGATATATAATTTTTTAGCAATAGTATTAAAGAATTTACTTTATTTTAGCTGGAATAGTTATAGCAATTGGGTGGGAACGCACATGGAAATTTCGCAAGAGATCTATTGCCGAAATCCAATGTTTAGAACCGACTGAGGCGCAAATTCACCGATTTTGACTTCATTTATTTTTATTCGATTTCTAAGCCCCGGATTTATTGTATTAATTATTTCTGCTAACAAACCATTAATCAATCTATGTTTAATTTCATCGAAGTTATCTTCATTTTCAACTTTTATATGTATCAAGCTAGAATCAGACAAAGCCGACTCATATAAATGTTGAGCAATCTCATCCATATACCCGATGCTTCCCCATGTTTTTAAAGCAAACTTTTCATAATAATTATTTTCCATAGAATAACATTCTGGCAAGAAATTTTGATAAAAGATTAATTTTCCGTCTTCAATCTTTGCATTCGGAATATGACTCTGTTTGATAGTTTTATCGTCAACATTAAAAAAATTATATTTGCTAATTAAATTGCTTGAATCCCAAGTAACATCTAAGTGATACCATTTGCGTTCTATTTTTGTAATATTCCACATATGATTTTCTAATTTATTTAATTTACTTAAATTTTCGCTTATTTTATAATTTGAGCTATTTTTTTTACAGTAATTTTCTCTTGTGTCATCGTTTCCGGCTACTCCAGAAACAACTTCGCATTCAATTCCGGCTTTATTAAAAATAAGTTTAACCGCCTTTGAAAAACCAGAGCACACACAAGTATCTTTAACTAAGCATCCATAAATACTGTAATTATCAATACTCTTTGAATTTTTATTATGATTATACTTACATTTTTCTATAATTGAATCATGAACTGTTTTTTCTTTTTCGATTTCAGTCATTTCAGGTTTAATTTTTTTCAAAATTTTATTAACATTATCTTCTATTTGTTTTTTTTGATATTCAACAATTTTAAGAGATCGATCTGAGAATAAATTTAATTCCGTATATCTGGACGTTTGAATAGAACTATATTCTGGGCGAATCCAGAATACATCTACATGATCATTTAAAAACACTTGAATTGCATCTTGAACTTCTTCTTTCGAAATTTTGCCGTCAATTATAATCGGTTCAATCGGATAGTTCCCTTGTGAATCGCATTTTTTTGAAATTTTTCTTATTTTTTCTTCCATTTGGCTATAAACTTCGAATTGCTTTTCAGTTTTTAGGCGTTTTTGCCAGAATGATAGTTTTGAATAATTCGATGTATTTATTTTGCTGTTGTATCTATTTTTGCTATTGTGTTCATCATAATTAGTATTATTAATGGTTTTTGAATTTCTAGTAAATCTTTTTTGGTCTAAATCGATTTTTTCTATCGTATTTTGTTTTTTCGAGTATATATTTTTTTTAAAATTTGAATAAAAGCTTGACAAATTAGAATTGCTCAAACCAATTCCCGCCGACAAAAATAAACAAATAGTCATTTTAAATAATGTTTTCATTTTCAATGCAAGCCCTCCTATATTTATTTCATATTTATATAATAGCATATTTTAAAATTAACTTCTATATAAAATCTGCTCTCATCACGACGGTCGTGGTCTAAATTAGTTGATAACAACCCCCACATCGCCCACAGCGTGGAATATAGCTATGCGTCTTAAAAAAGTTCATAATGGCCTCTTGAATAGTTTTAAAATCGCGGGAATAATTACGCAAATAATTTTTAAAATTTGCCCAAAAATTTTCAATAGGATTTAAGTCAGGAGAATACGGAGGTAAAAAAATCACTTTAAAGCTGTATTCATCAGCGATATTATAAATGTAATTTTTTCGATGAAATTAAGTGTTATCTAAGAACCTGTATTCAAAAGGGCAAATTCCAAATTTTTGAAGAATTTTTCTTCAAAATGAGGAAAAAAGCACAATGAGTACTTTATGTATTCTGAGCATTTTTGACAAAATTTTGAAAAAATTATTGAAAATTGGGTATTTTGATCCTTTTGAATACAGGTTCTAAGTTCTAAAATTGGTTTTTAAATTATGATAAGTATATAATCTTTGCCATAAAGGGAAAAACAAAAGTCGGAGGGGTAAAATAATGAAAATTACATCTGAAGAATATGCTAAAATGTATAAAAAAGTATCTCCAAAAAGCCCAATATTTAGGGATTGCTCTTTGGCATTTTTATTCGGCGGAATTATATGCGTTATAGGCCAGGCATTTCTTGATATTTACACAAGATTAGGTATAGAAAAAAAAGAAGCTCAAGTTTGGGTAGCAATAACTCTTGTTGGGCTAGGCGCGTTTCTGACAGCGCTTAAAATTTATGATAATATCGCCAAATATGCCGGAGCCGGTACAATAGTTCCTATAACTGGATTCGCCAATTCAATTGTTTCTCCCGCTATGGAATTTAAAAAAGAAGGACATGTTTTGGGTACAGGCACAAAAATGTTCACAATTGCGGGTCCGGTGCTTGTTTTCGGGATAACGGCATCGATAATCTACGGGTTGATTGTTTTTGTGTTTAAATTATTTTAATATCTATTTAGTGAAGTATATTCGTTAAGAGCCCGTCTAATATCTCTAAGTAGTGCAGGTTTTATGATAAAATTTTTAAAATTTAAAGCGTGAGAAAGGCGAATATTAGCGTATTTAAATATTAGCGTATTTAACTAACGAGCAATTCAAAATTTTAAAATTTTAACTAAAATATGTGCTATTTCGGAGATATTAGACAGGTTCTAGGGAGATTTTTTATTTTTTTAAAAGAAAAAATTAAATTAATGAAATTTTGGTTTAAAATTATATTTGTACTTTTTTCTTTGTGTTCAATAGTTTTATTGTTTGTTTTAAAATTTAACTTTAGTTTCGACAAAATGGAATATATTGCTTCGCCGATTGAACTTGCTTTATCTTGTGGTATAGCTTCGTATTCCGGGATTGTTGAAGTTAATTTTGTATTAAAATTTTGTATTTGGATGTATTTTTTAGGTATTACTTCCTCTTCTATATTCTTGCTTATTGGAAAGAAAAAAGAAGTTTTTTTCATTTCTGTTTTAAATACTTTTTTATCTATTGCTGCAATTTTTTTAAATAATTTTTTTAAAGTTCTGAAGATTTTAGATTCAAACATCTCGATTTTTTTCTATTTTTCGTCCTTATTACTAGTTTTATCTATTTATTTAATTGGGGAAGAATATTTCTACAAAATATTTTTTAAATCAACGGCATTTTTATGTATTATTTTGATGTTTTTAGTAATTTTTTACATAGCATTTCTTGGGTTTCCAGCAATTTCTGAAATTGGTTTAAAATTGTTTTGTAATTCAAACTGGAGCCCAAAGACAAACGATTTCGGTATATTGAATTTTATTTTATGTTCATTATCAGCAGTAGTGGGCGTTATCATAATAAGTGTTCCAATAGGGATTTTATCAGCAGTTTTCATCGAAGAATTTGCTTCTAAAAAATTAGCCTCATTATTTAAAACGTTAATAAAAATATCTGCGGGTATTCCGTCTATAGTTCATGGATTGTTCGGTATGTTCGTTATCGTGCCTACCGTCGGTAAATTTTTTCCATTATATACAACGGGAGATTGCCTTTTATCGGCAATCTTGGTACTTTCAATCATGATCTTGCCCACTCTTGTGAGTATTTCTCAAGATGCGATAAATTCAGTTCCTAAAAACTTAAAAGAAGCCGCGATAGCATTAGGCGAAGACAAAACAAAAGCTATTTTTAAATTAGTTTTACCAGCGGCAAAAAAAGAAATTTTCACGGCTGTTTTGCTTTCAATCGGCCGTGCGATAGGTGAAACTATGGCGGTTATAATGGTTTCCGGAAATGCTATAAATAATCCCGGAATTTTAAAATCATCAAGATTTTTGACCACCGCCATTGCCCTTGACATTTCCTATGCTTCAGGAATGCACCGAAAAGTTTTGTTTACCTGCGGATTTGTTTTGCTGTTGTTTATGTTAATTATTAATTTTTTATTCAAATTTTTATTCAATAAAAGCTATGAAAAATAAACTGGTTTCACTGTTTTGATTAATTTTTGTTGAAAATAGCGTTTCGCAGTTTATAAGAACCTGTATTCAAAAGGGCAAACTCCAAATTTTCGAAGAATTTTTCTTCAGTAATGATAAAAAAAGCGCAATGAATACTTTATGTATTCTGAGCATTTTTGACAAAGTTTTGAAAAAAATTATTGAAAATTGGGTATTTTGATCCTTTTGAATACAGGTTCTAAGAATGGGTTCCTAGATTCGCAAAAAAATATTGCTCTGTATAGAATGTACTAGAGCCTATTATTAAGCACCAAAATTCGCATATTTTACATTTTTTAAAATTAGTTTTACTTAACTAATAGGTTATATAGCTTATCTCTGAATTAAAAATATTTTAAAATAAAAATTTATTAAATTTTATAGCTTTATTTTTAATACAAAATGATATTTTAAAAAAGCAAGCCAAAAAAACTCTGTTTAAATAAGATAAAAACCTAAGATTTTTGAAATTTTTTTATTAATAAAATTAAAATTTAAAAGGAATGTTATATAGCAGAAAATATTAAAATTTTATTTTATATTAACAGATTTTGAATTTATTCAGTTGATTTATTTAGACAACTTTTTATTTTTGAGATCATATTCAGAGATATGCTCCGCAAAAACGGAGTATTCTAATGAGAAGATTTAGACGAAGATTAAATATAAAAATCAAATTTAAAATTTTTCTTATATTATTAATTTTAATTTTGATAGTAATAGACATAAGACTTCGCCCAGTCATAAAGTCTATAATAGAAGATCGTGCCAAGGCTGTTGCGGTAACAGCGATTAATAACGCAATTAACCGTGAACTTGGGGAGTCAGATTTTAAATATTCAGATATAGCACGCATTGAACGAAGCGAAGAAGGCAAACTTCTTGGAATAACAACTAATATTCAAAAAATAAACTGTTTAAAATCAAACATAAGCTCGGCTATTTTAGAAGAAATATCAAATATGCGTATGCGCAAAATCGGCGTTCCCCTTGGCGCAATTTTCGGAAATGAATTCTTAAGCGGCGCGGGGCCCATAATTCCAATTAAAATTTTTGTAACGGGTAATGTTTCTTCAGAGTTCGAGAGTGAATTTTCAGAAGCCGGAATAAACCAAACTAAACATTTGATTAATTTAAACACATCGGTGAATGTATCAGCTATAATCCCTGGATATCCCGTGCAAACCAGCGCCAAAACCAACGTAACGATTGCGGAAACGATAATTGTCGGCGAAGTCCCACGTGTTTACGCAGCAAGCGAACCGACAAAACGTATTCGGGAAGCAAAAGCGCTTGAAGGGATGTCGCAATAATTGAAAATATAAATTAGTTAATCGGATACCAATTCTACTATAGTCTTTATTGAATCTGGATTTGTTACCAAGCTGCTGTGATCTAAAATAAAACTAAAAACCTTATTGCTTTCTAAAAAATTTGGCGGAATCGCACTTTGCGAAAAAGTAACAACACCATCCCCATCCGCAGATTCTTTTTGCACAAATCTGTCGTTTTTTTTCTCAACTGTCAGAACAGTTGGAAACCCTTTTCCTGCAATAAAATAGCAATCTATCTCATTTAAAACTTCCAAATTTTTCAACGTAATTTTACTGTTAATTTTTTTCATTTTTTCAAAATGCGTTTCTTTGCAGTCACCGGTAAACTTTTTAGCAAATTTTTGTTTTTTTAAAAACTCGATTTCCTGTTCTAAATTTAATAATTTATCATTAAAACCATATATAAAACCTTCTGGTTCTTCTTCGTCTTTTTTAGTAAAATACCCAAAAGATCTAGTAGGTAAAAGCTGATATGTAGAAAAAAAACTTGAAGATAAATTTGCAAAGATTCTTCTTCTTATTGCCGAAATTCCCCACCCTGTATCTTTTTCGTCATTCGTACCTTGATTAAGCGCCATAGACGCAGTAGCGGATCCGCCAAAAGGAACGCCGACAAATACGACTTTTTTTATTTTTTCAAATAAGTTATTCTTTTTAAGTTTATTAAGAGTTAAAAAAGTAACTAACCCGCCTAAAGAAAAACACACTAAAGTAAATTTGTCACATTTTTCTTTTTTTATTCTTTTATATAACTTTTTACTGGTTTCGTTAATATCTCGCCGCCAATCATAATTAAAAAAAATGATATCTTTTTCATAATTCGGTATCTTTTTTAAACTCAGAACAATCTGCTTATAACAGCATTCTGTACCATACTGCGCTATTTCCTCGCTTTCGGAGTCGCTAAATTTGACATCGCTCCTTGGAGCACCTATGTTTGCGTCAACTGGTTTGCCGTCTTCTGTGAAATACAATTTTCCGATGTTATAGACAGTTTTATAATAGGCCACTGTTCCGGCTTTTCCGTAAATAGCTTCATTGTTTCTTCTGTCGAAAAGACCTGAACCCGTTATACCGGGAATAAATATAATCTTCGTTTTATTCGTTTTTTTGTTCGTTGCCAGATGTTCTTCAAATTTATCTCCACGATAATATGACCTTATATACGAAGATTGGAAAAATTGTAAAAAAACAAAAATACAAATGAAAGAAACAGCAAATCTTTTTTTTCTGAACATAACAATTCACCCTTTAAACATTTTTTCAGTTTACACAAATACCCCACTACACTGCAGAAGTACAACCAAATCGAAATTTGATTGCATTAATTTACAGTTTATATACTGCAAAATAAAAAACTCGCTATTGAATTAATCATATATTATTACCTTAAACCATAAAACAATAAAAGTCAAATATTAAAAAAAATTTCTTGGAATTCAAATTTTATTTTGTATTATTAGATATAATATTTGACACAACCTATTTTGTATTGTATAATATTAATAAAAATCAAAAAAAAGGAGATGATGATTATGCCACCAATTACTGACAACTGGAAAATCAAAACACCGAACATTTTTATCAAAAAAGTAGACGAATCGGCAAAAGATTTGAGAAATAGTGTAGAGGAGTTCAAAAAAATTACTCCTTGGCTGGTTTCTATCAATAGGCAATCTAAAATAAAGGCCGCAAAAGAAATTTTCAACAGAAAAGTTTTCCCGGAATATCAAAAGTTTTATAATCTGGCTTTAAAATACGGAAAGTCTAAGAGAGTAAAGGAAAAAATAAAAGATGTTAAAAAAACGTTGGAATATACTTCAAATTTTATAAAAAAAAGGTTTAGAAAAAACGAGGATTCTGGTATGGAAACTTTCAATTCAGTTTTTAGAACTCCCGAGACCCGCGATCAAATCACATTAGAGTTTCTGTCAAGAGTCAATGAGTTGGAAGATTTAAGGCAAAATGCTGAAAAAGAACACGGAAAACTTAAGCAATTTTTTGAGAAAGCTGGCAAAATTGATCTAAGAGGAAAAATTGATTCAATAAAAACCAAAATGACAGAAATCAAAAACGAAACTACAGGTTTGGAAGGATCAAATCAAAGAATGTTAGCATTGAGAAAAGAATTCAAAGAAAAAACACCAAAAATTGATTGCACACCAGAGAATAAAAATGCAGAAGAACTTAGTAAACAAGCAACAGAATTGGGATTGAGGCTTGAAGAAATGAAAAAAGAATATAAAAAATACAAAAAAATAAACAACGAGGAATATAGTGATGAAAAAAAACTTAAAGGTGAATTTGAAATTTTGGGAACGGTGGTAAAAAATCTTGGAGAACAAATCAAGGAGTATCAAAGATTAACGGAATCTGGAGACTATAACCCCGAAAAAGAATCAGAATCAATTTCAAAGTATTTACTTAGTAGAAAAAATTTTGTGGAAAAAATTTCAGAAATTGATATTTTGGAAAAAACTGGAAGTATTGAGGATTTTGAAAAAGACGTGGAAGACCTTTTGACCCAAACGAAGGAATGCAAAGACAAAAGTAAAAAATGCAAAGAAAAATTGGAAAGCGAAGAAACAAAATATAATGATTTCGTTGAAAAAGAACTTAAAAAAACATTTATTCTTCACGCAGGTACAGGGATTAAAGCTGAATGGGTAAACGAGGAAGGCAAGGTTGACTTTACTAACCCCCAAGCAGAGGCATGGTATAAAAGTTATAAAGGAAGTTGGAAAGTGAAAATGCAAGGAAAATTTTCCCAACTCCCGAGTTGCCACGATGCATTGGTCAATGGAAAGATCGAAGGGCAATACACTTACGCTTTGACCGGTAAAGCCTTATTTGGTGGAGGTGCGGGAGCTGGAAACATGATCGTTAAAAATTCAAAAGAATGTAAATGCGATGGAAAATACATTAAACATTTAACTGATAGTAAATTAATTGATTTTATCAGAAAATCTTATAACGCTTTTGAATGGACCAGTTGATAAAAATAAACACTTTTGCCTCCTTTGTTTTAAAATTTGTTCTGATAAAACTGACGAAAACATAATTGTTAATATGGGCAATGAGCTAATTTTGAATCAAGGAGTTTATTTTCATGAAAGGTATTGATGTCTCTAAATGGCAAGGTGCAATCGACTGGGAAAGAGTATTAAATTCAAATGTTGAATTTGCTGTAATCCGCGAAGGTTGGGGTAAAAAGTCATCAAGTCAAATAGATAGTAAGTTTAAATATAATTTAGCTAATTCTAAACTATTTGGAATACCAAGAGGGGTTTACCATTACAGTTATGCAGATTCTGTTTCAGATGCCCGTGAAGAAGCACTGTTTTGTCTTGAGAATATATCTAAAGAAAAACTTGAATTTCCTGTTGTTTTTGATATTGAAGATCGCACGATGTTAACCCTTAGTACTGCAAAAAGAACCGAAATTGCTTCTGTTTTTTGCGAAGAAATCGAAAAAGCCGGGTATTATGCAATGATTTATTGTAATGTTGATTGGTACAAAAATTATTTAAACGGTGATGAATTATCCAAAAAATATGATTTCTGGATAGCACAATGGAGCGGTTCGGAACCAAACGTGAAATGCGGAATATGGCAATATACAGATTCAGGAAAAATTGATGGCATCGAAGGAAATGTGGATTTAAATATTGCTTATAAAGACTATCCAAGTATTATGAAAGAAAGAGGAATAAATGGTTTCTCGCCGAATGAAAATAATACTGAAAAAGAAGATAAGCCGAATTTTTTAGAATATACAGTAAAGAAAAATGACACTTTATGGGATATTGCTTTAAAATTCCTTGGTTCTGGTTCAAAATATAAAGAAATAATGAGCTTAAACAAATTAACAAGCGATATTATATTTCCAGAGCAACTGCTTAAAATCCCAAAAATTTAAAATGTTGTATAAAAAAATATGGCATATTTTAAAGTTAATATAAAAGAGATAAATCTAACAAATCAGCAAATTTTAAAAGAAGGATGTGGTAAAAATGGGTTTTTTTACAAAAAGAAAGGAAGAAAAGAAAAAAATATTAGATGCAACTTTTGCAAGGCTTAGAGATCAAGTTCAGTTATCTAACTCTAATTTATCTAGAATCTATGATAAAAATGCTAGCTTGGACGAAGTTCCAGAAATTTTAGAAAAAAATCTAGAATTCACGCAGCAAATAAACTTTACTGCGCATGAGATCGCTGCGATTAAAAAAAAACCACCAGAAATGGTTGCAAAAATAAACTCTATTTTAAACGAAAGGGATGTTCTACAACGTGACATGTACGGTTTCGCAATTTGTTTTGATAAGCTCGAAAAATTTCGTGCTAAAATAGAAAAAGATTTTGAAAGTGATAATATCACTGAATACAAAAAAAGTTTTTTTGATCTATATGATTATTACAGATCTGTAAAAAAAGAATATGAAAAATTTCCGTTGATTAAAAAAAAATATAAAAAAATTAAAGAAGATCTTAAATACACAATGGAAAATTTAACAGCCGCCGAGAAAGGAAAGCTTGAACTTATATCTAGTATCGAAGAAAAAAATTTGAGAAAAAAAGAAATAATAAAAAAAAGAGAAAAGGTGATAGTGGCTTCAGTGGAAAAATATGCCTCAAGTTGTAAAACTGCAACTAGTTATGAGAAATTTGAAAAAACTTTCAAAAAATTATACGAAACAATAATCAAAATTAAAATTAATGGCACCGCTGTAATTAGCAAGGCATCTTCTGATCAAACAAAAAACGACATAGTCAGTGCTGTAGCCGAGGTTACCCAAAATAAAAAGATGCTTAGCGAAATTTACAACAGAGACGAAGAAACAGCTTTTCGAAAGAAAATCAATGAAATTTTATCTAGGTGCGACAACAAGGCATCGCGCTCATTAGCTCGACTTTTTCCGGAATAATTATTAGAACCTGTATTCAAAAGGATCAAAATACCCAATTTTCAATAATTTTTTCAAAAATTTGGAATTTGCCCTTTTGAATACAGGTTCTTAAGCGTTTTGTTATCAGTTTTCGATTTTTTATAATCCTTCAAATTTTTAAAAAAAATATTGTTGACAATTTATTTTCAACATGATATCATAAGATTGGTGCTTGTATTAAGCCTGTGTTTTATTTTATTTTAAATTGGAGTGAGTGTAGATTATGAAATTTCGTTTTAGAGCGTTAGTTTTAGCGTTGGTCATGGCTTCGAGTCCTGTTCTTTGCAATGTTTTAAGGATGGATCGTGGTGTTTGTTCAGCTATAGAAGGTGAAGATGATGAAGGTGGAGATGATGAAGGTGGAGATGGGAATGAAGCGGTTGTAGTTAAAAATGATGAAGATAGCAGAGGTAAGTTAGCAGTGAAAAAAATCAAGATAAGAAACGACCAGGTCGAAACACCCGAATCACCAGAAAACCAAACAAGTGTTTTGGCAAAAGTGTTAACGTGCACAAAGAAAATTACTCTTGGTTTGGCAGCGATGTCCTTTCCCGTTGTCTTGTTTGCCGATAAAATTCCTGGAGTAAAAGGTGTGGGAGCAATGAATTACAAACTAAAAAGAGGTACTGTTGATGATGGATCCAATGACACTGTTGGACGTGGATTGGTTAACCTTATCTTAAGCATTGCTGGTGTTGCTTTCGCTGTAGTTGGATTTGGTCTTGAACTTGCAGGTTTTTAAGAAATTTAAACTTTGTAAGGTTTTATTGTTGGTCTTCTAATGGTGGGCTGGCGTTGATTCTGCGAACATAGATCACATAGAGTTGGATCGGTAAGTTTTGTGGTGCTGGGGATTCAAGGCCAAGGAAATGTGATTTTCCAGTACCCTATTTCCAGTGTTGTTAGTTGTTGGTATTTCAAAGTTAGGACGGTTCAGTTATGAAATTTCGTTTTAGATCGTTAGTTTTGGCGTTGATTATGACTTCAAGTCCCGTTACTTTCAATGTTTTTAAAATGAATCCCGTCTATTCAGCTTCTCGAGTTTCAAATGGTGGCCCAGCAAAGAAGAGAATAAATGTGGCGACAGGAATTCAACCAGATACTAAAAAACGGCTAAAAAAAGTAAGCAGATTTACTAGTTTTTTGGGGCCGATAGTGGGTATTGTAGGTATTGTCGGCTTTCTCTCCTCTTCGTACTTAAAATTAACTGGAATAGCGGAGGGTTTGGTAGTAGGTGGTTCGATCGTTGTGATTGTTATCAGTCCGTTTATTTCTTTAGCTTCGGCTATTATTCGTGAGATAAGTTATCGGTGA
The DNA here is from genome assembly GCA_031265995.1 of Oscillospiraceae bacterium. GTDB lineage: Bacteria > Bacillota > Clostridia > Oscillospirales > Acutalibacteraceae > Improbicoccus. The sequence goes on along the minus strand of JAISBW010000020.1, from coordinate 52,193 downwards.
GTTTAAACTTTGCAAAACTTCTGCTATAAAATGTTTACTTAAGTTAAGTTTTATTTCGAAAGTTAAGAAAAAAAGCAGATAAAAACCTAGGTTAGGCGCGCGTATATATGATGCGCTAAGAAATTAATGGAGGATGTTTTGGTTATGAAATTTCGCTTTAGAGCGCTAGTTTTAGCGTTGGTTATGGCTTCAAGTCCTATTTTTTGCAATGTACTTAGAATGAATTATGGTGTTTGTTCAGCCGCAGAAGAAGATGATGAATCAGAGGACAAATTGGATAGCGGGCAGAGTGAAGATGGAAATGAAGAAGAAGATGAAGAAGAAGACGATAATAGGGTTGAAGATGGAGATGAGCGTGGAAACAATAATATGTTAGCTAGCGGCAAGGGTAACTCTGACTTTAGGCAACCTGTGAAAATGGAAAAACCAGGCAGAGGAGCTCTGGGGTTTATAAGCAAGGTTACTGGTGCATTTTCTTTGTTAATTTTGTCTTATATTACTGTGGCGCGCGTCTCTAATGCATTTGATTTGGTTCCTACTGACCCTGGAGTTGTTAAAACATCTTTGGAGGTTTTTAATGGAGAAGGCAATGGAAAAAGACTTACTTTCACTATTGCGGCAGCTGCATTGGCCAGTTTACTCTCGTTTTTTGCTAATATGTGGAGTTAGGACCTTGTTTATTAGTCGTCGTAATTACGGGTGAATGAACTCTCGAGGAGGCAAACAAACCATACAAGCCTTCTCGGGTTTTGCTTGCGTCTAAATTTTTAAATGAAAATAACCTGGCCCGCATTAGTTATAATCTTTTTAATTTCATTTAAAATTTTATTTTTAATCTCACTAAAATTGCCCGAGATTTCAAACCCGCCTGCATCTTCATGGCCGCCTCCTCCGAATTTTTTGCAAATTTCTAGTGCTTTTTTATTCGAAGTTCTAACAGAAACTTTATAAAAATTTTCAGATTTTTCTTTAATTGTGACACCAAATTCAATTCCTGAAATTTTAAGAGGAATCGAAGAGATTTCTTCAATTTCTTCATAAATTAAATTAAATTTATTCATCAAATTAATTGAAACAGATATTAACGCACATTTATCTTCAAAATAATACTCACAATTCTTTATGACCTCACCTAAGAAAGCCATATAATTTTTCGATTTATTATCAAATATTTTTCGGTTTAAATTTTCAAAATTGTCTATTTTAGGCAAAATTTCAGAAGAAATCGCAAATGTTTGCGATGTAACGTTTGAAAATTTAAACCGACCTGTATCGCAAACTATTCCAGTATATATGCATTTGGCTATTTGGGCGTCTATTTCTATTTTCATAAATTTTAATAATTTATAAATATTTTCAGTATTTGCTGATACATTTGGGTCATTATAAACAATATCCGAATAATTTGAATTTGAAACATGATGATCTATACATATATCAATTTTAGAATACTTATCGCCATTCACAATTAAATTTCTATCGGCTGTGTCAACACAAATAATAACTTCTGGATCACCAACAATTATTTCTTGAAAATTTTCTTTCAAAAATTTAAATTTTTCAGGAACTGAACAAATCACTTGAGAGTTTTTTCCAATATCTATAAGCCCAAAACACAAAGCCAAAGCAGAACCTACGGCATCGCCATCGGGATTAACGTGCGTCAAAATATGAAAATTATTTTTCCTGATTAGAAAATCAGATATTTCCTTCAGTTTGTTTGTCATCGGATGTCCTATTTATCCTTAAAATTTCTTTCAAATGTTCGTTCAGTTTGATGGCATATTCCGAAGAGTCGGTTGCGGTAAATTTAATTTCAGGAACTATGCGCATTTTTAAGCATTTTCCTATTTTTGAGCGAAAAAAACCCACTGCATTCTGCAGTAGCTCGCAGACAGAAGCAGTATGATTTAAATTCCCCAAAGAACTGACAAAAACCTTTAAAAACGAAGCATCACTTGAAAGAACGACTTTCGGAACATTTATAAACTCACTATTAATTCTAGGATCTTTAAGTTTTAATATTATTTGCGAAATTTCATATCTTAAATTTTTTTCGGTGCGAACAATTCTTCTTCTTAAAATATTAATCATCCTCCTATCTTAAAATTCTCTATTTCTTTATTAATCTTTTTTTGTTTTTCCTCTAGGTTAAAAATCAAAGTTTTTATTTTTTCAACTACTTTTGGAGGTGCTTTTGACAAAAATTCAGGATTTTCAAACAAAATCTTATTCTTCTTAATTTGCTTTTCAATGTGTAATCCTTCAGTCTCAAGATGCTCCTTTATTTCTTTTTTATCAAAAATTTCTTCGGTTTTCAAATATATTTTCGCAAAATCCGTCACAATCACTTCGGAATTTTGGCATTCTGAAGAAAAGCTCACGCTTTTTACTCTGGAAAGGACTCTTATAATTTCAAGATTTTCTTTAAATAATTCATAATTTTGAGTTTCCGGTAGTATAAAAACATTTATTTTTTGATCCTGACGAATACGCATTTCCGCGCACTTAGTCCTAATGGCGCTTATAACCGAAATTACACCATGCGCTTCGGATTTAGAATTTTTGTCTTCCAGATTAGCATCAAATTTCGAATAATTCGATATCGCCAATACGCCGTCAAAAAATATTCCCCATATTTTTTCTGTCACAAACGGAACAAAGGGATGAAGCAGTCTTAAAATTTGCCCAAAGACCCAATGAATTACCATTTTGCAATTTTCACGTTTTTTCTCATCGTTAATTTCTATTTTGAAAATTTCAAGATACCAATCACAAAATTCCCCCCAAAAAAAACTGTAAATCTTATGTAGAGCCAGACCTAAATCGAATTTTTCCATATTTTCGCAAACTTCTTTTGATAAATCATTAACTCTATCTACAATCCACCGAGACCACAAAGAATTGCGCAAACAATCAGCAGAAACACCACTTGAATGCAAGGGGCTTGCGTAAGATACATTCATTTTAATAAATCTAGCTGCATTCCAAAGTTTATTAACGAAATTTCTGCTCCCTTCAAGTTTTTCGCTTGAAAATCTGGTATCGTTTCCTGGAGTTATTCCACTGACAAGAGCAAACCTCAATGCGTCCGCGCCGTATTTTTCAATAATTTCGACTGGATCAACGCCATTTCCCAAAGATTTAGACATTTTCCGACCTTCGCTGTCCCTAACAAGACCATGAATTAGTACCTGTTTAAACGGCTCTTTTTTCATAACCTCCAAAGAGGAAAAAATCATTCTAGAAACCCAGAAAAATATAATATCATAACCTGTTACCAACGTATCTGTCGGATAAAAATATACCAAATCCTCAGACTTTTCATCAGGCCAGCCAAGAGTCGAAAACGGCCACAATGCAGAAGAAAACCATGTATCAAGCGAATCCTCGTCTTGCAGTATTTTTTTACATCCGCAAGTTTCGCATTTCTCAGGCTCATCATCAGAAGAAATCGTTATCCCGCCGCATTCCTCACAATGCCAAGCGGGTATCCTATGACCCCACCAAAGCTGACGCGATATACACCAATCTTTGATATTTTCCATCCAGCTTAAATGAACTTTGGAAAATCTTTCCGGTACGAATTTTATTTTGCCCGATTTAACAATTTCTGTGGCGGATTGGGCAAGTGATCCCATTTTTACAAACCATTGTTCAGAAACAAATGGTTCAATAATTGAGTTACATCTGTAACAAGAGCCGACTCGATGTTCAATTTTTTCTTCTTTCACTATTAAATTTAAACTTTTAAGATCATTCACAACGATTTTTCGTGCTTCGAAACGCTCTAAACCTGAATATTTTCCGCATTTTTCGTTAAGAAAACCTTTTTCGTCAATTACCAAAAAGGTTTCTTCGAGATCGTGCCTTCTTCCAATTTCAAAATCATTGCAATCATGCGCAGGAGTAACCTTCAAAACACCAGTACCGAAATCTTTTTCAACATTTATATCTGCAATAATTTTAATCTCACGGTTACAAATTGGAACAACAACAGTTTTTCCTATTATTTTTTTGCAGCGAGAATCGTCAGGATTAATCGCAAGTGCCAGGTCGCCAAAAATAGTCTCTGGACGTGTTGTGGCAACGGTAATAAATTCAGTTTCATCTTTAAAATAATATTTAATATACCAAAGCCTGCCACATTCTTCTTCGAATTCTACTTCCGTATCTGAAATCGAAGTTAAACATTTTGTACACCAATTTACAATTCTTTTTCCGCGGTAAATAAGATTTTTTTTATGCAGGCGAACGAAAAATTCACGCACCGAAGCGGAATAATCCGAATCCATGGTAAAACGCTGGCGGCTCCAATCACATGAAGATCCTAACTTTTTAATTTGATAACAAATATTTCCGCCATATTTTTCTTTCCAGGCATATGCACGCTTCATAAAAGCTTCGCGCCCGATATCTTTTTTAGACACACCCTCTTCGCGCATTTGCGCCGTAATTTTCGCCTCCGTCGCGATAGCGGCATGATCCGTCCCAGGAAGCCAAAGAACTTCAAAACCTTGCATTCTTTTATATCTCGCAATGATATCCTGCAAAGTATTGTCAAGTGCATGCCCCATATGCAAGTTTCCGGTAATATTCGGAGGAGGCATCAATATCGTATATGGCGTCTTACCCGAATTAGCGTTTGCCTTAAAAAAACCGCCGTTTTCCCAAAATTCATAAATTCTATTTTCAACAAGTTTTGGATTATAAACTTTTTCCAGATTAATCAGCCCCCTGCGGCACATACAAAATAGGTTAATTCTACTAATTTTTAGGAGATTAAGCAATAGGAGGACACATAGCGCCGACTAAGAGTCTGCCTAATATCTCCAAAGTAGTGCAGATTTTATGATAAAATTTTTAAAATTTAAAGCGTGGGAAATCAAATACGAGCCTATTTAACTGGCGAGCAATGCAAAACTTTAAAATTTTAACTAAAATATGTGCTATTTCAGAGATATTAGACAGACTCTAAGCTTTAAAACCTTTAAAACAAAGAAACTAAACGCAAATAAATGTAAACGTAAGGAACTGTAAAAATAACGCTGTCAAATCTGTCTAGAATTCCGCCATGACCGGGTATTATGTCACCGAAGTCTTTAATATCCATCGAACGTTTTATTAAGGAAAAACATAAATCACCTAAAATCGCCATTGGGGCGCCAAATATTGACATGAACGATAGAGCTAAATAATTTATATTTTTTATTCCAAAAAAATTTTCGAATATAAGACCGGAAGAAACCGCGAAAACAAGACTAAATAACGCTCCTCCCACAGCGCCCTCGATTGTTTTACTCGGACTTAAATCGGGGCAAAGTTTGTTTTTTCCAAAAATATTTCCCCAAAAATAAGCGCCCACATCGCAAGACCAAGCTATGCCGATGGCTAAAAGCACGTAAAAAATTCCTTTTTTTTCTCCAAAATTTCTTATTTTTATTATCTCTGATAGCGCGAAAGCGATTATATAGGTCATAACAAAGATAAAACATATACTATTAACAGTTTTTTTTGGAACCTCTTGTTTTCTATTCGTTATAAACTGATTAATTGAAAGCAGAAGCGCTATGATTATGTATATATAAAGCGAAGCCTTCCATAAACGCCCAACGCTACCAAACAATGACCTTAAAGGGGCAAAAACAATTGAAGAAACGGATATTATACCAAATTTAAACTCATTTCTTAGCACTAAAATTTCAGCCGTCGCCATCATCGTAATGATCGCGACGCTTATGTTTAATATTAATGGATAGAATGAACTCAAAACAAGCGTGGCAAACAAAATTAGCGCACAAACACAGCCCGAAATAACGCGTTTTAACAATAAACAAATCACCCTAAAAAGCATTCTTTTCTACTTGTAGGATAAAGTGTAGAATAAAGAAAATCAATAAGCAATTGTTTTTATTTTCAATATATAATAAAATATATGATAAAATTGACGCGAGACGAGGTGGGTTATGCGCAAAAATGATTTGTCGGTGATTGGTGTATATTCTTCTCTTTGCGTGGGTTGCGGTATGTGCGTCTCTATCGCCCCCGAGGTTTTTGAGTTTGATTCGGATGGTAAATCGAAATTGATACTCAAAAATATAGAAACTAAAAAGGCAAAAGAGTATGTTAATATTTGTCCGGTTCAAGCAATAATAATTAAATAGTAACTTTTATTCAAAAGGGCAAATTCCGAATTTTCAATAATTTTTTTCAAAATGAGGAAAAAAGCATAATGAATGCTTTGTGTATTCTGAGCATTCTGCGTAAATTTTCAATAAAAATTATTCAAAATTTTCTTTAAAACTGATATTCTAAGTTTACGAGAACGGATTCTTAGCTACAAAAGGGGTGGGCGTTTCGTGATTAATTCCTTTAAATTTAAAGACGCTATAATTTCGGGTGCCAATAACATATTTAAAAATCGTGTTCACATTAACGAACTTAATATTTTCCCCGTGCCAGACGGCGACACGGGAACGAACATGTCTATGACTATAGTTGGAGCCGCGGACAAAATTAAAAATCTTGATTGTTTAAATACGACTGTAGGAGAAGTCGCCAAAATGGTTGCCTATGCCTCACTTCGCAGCGCACGCGGTAACTCGGGCGTTATTTTATCTTTGATTTTAAAAGGTTTTTCACAGTATTTAGGAAATCTTGACGTCGCCAGCGGCGAGGACCTAGTTAAAGCGCTTGAAGCGGGTGTAAAAAATGCTTATTCCGCGGTTTCAAAGCCAACAGAAGGTACTATGCTGACGGTTGCAAGAATTGCCTTTGAAAGAGGTCATGAAGCCCTTTTGGAATTTAATACCGAAAAATCACTGAAAAATACCGAAGATTTATCTGAATTTGAAAAAAAATATGAAATTGAAACAAATACCAAAAACTGCGATGTTATTGAAGACGCGCGAAGGCTGATTACAAAAAAAGGCAAAGACATCATAGACGGATTGCGCGAAACACTTTTTGAAAAAACTGAAAAGTTTAAAAGTACCGTTTTGAAAAACGAGCGGAACGTTTTAAATAAAAACGAACCGGTCGGTATTTCTTTTAGTAGTAATAGCGGCAAAAAGAAAGATAAAAATTTAGATATTTCTGACGAAATATGTGCAAAAATTTGGGGCAGTATTTGCGCTGGCGCCCGCGAAGCTTTAGCACAAACCCCGGATTTGCTTCCAGTTCTTAAAAAAGCAGGCGTTGTCGACGCCGGTGGAAAGGGTTTATGTTTAATTTTTGAAGGAATGCTCTCGGTTTTTAAAGAAAATATAATTATTGACCAAGAAGCTCAGGTCATAAGCCTTGAAGAAGACGAGACTCTTAGGGCGGTCTCGGAAAGTTTTAACGAAGATATTAATTTTACATATTGCACTGAATTTATCATATCTAAACAAATAGGCGTTTCTTTTTTCCTTGATAAATTTAGAAATAACCTTGAAAAAATCGGCGATTGTGTAGTTGTTGTCGACGATGAGGAAATTATTAAAGTTCACGTTCATACAAATTTGCCGGATAAAGCTATTGGTGCAGGTTTAAAAGTTGGTCAATTAGTTACGGTCAAAATAGAAAACATGGAAGAGCAGCGCAAAATCGCCCTTGAGGCCGCTTCTGTTGAAGAAAGCAAAGAAATAATCGAGCCTAAACAAAGATTTAAATTCGAGACTCCTAATGAAGAATTCGGTCTTGTGGCAGTAGTTTTTGGCGACGGTCTTGTTTCGGCATTTAAAGAGCTAGGGTGTTCGGCGATCGTTATCGGCGGCCAAACTATGAATCCTAGTTCTGAAGAAATTGCTGGGGCGGTTTGTTCCGTGCCAGCTAAGAATGTTTATGTTCTGCCAAATAATAAAAACATAATAATGGCGGCGGAACAGGCTAAAAAATTAATTGAAGATCGAAACCTAATAGTGGTTCCTTCTAAAAACATACCGCAAGGTATGGCTGCGGCGCTGGCCTTTGAAAGGGACAAATCGCTTGAAGAAAATACATCGGCTATGTTTTCTTCTATGGAAAAAATTCGAACGGGAAGCATAACATACGCGGCGCGGGACGCCGAATTCAATAGCTTTAAAATTAAAAAAGACGATGTATTGGCCTTTGACGGCGGAAAATTGATATTTCTAGATAATGACCCAGTAAAAGCAGCAGAAAAATTATTAAGAAAAATTGCGAAAAACGAAATGTCTTTTATCACTTTAATATACGGCAAAGAAATAACCGAAGAAAAAGCTGAAGAATTAAAAAACTTGATATCAAGTTTTTTTTCTTCATCTGAGATTACCCTTATAAATGGCGGCGGAAGTGCTTATTATTTTATTGTTTCTATAGAATAACCGTAACTTCACATGCTTAGAACCTGTATTCGATTAGATTAAGTTAAGATTAAAATAAACTAAAATCGATATTTTTAACAATTCAATGGTTAATTAATCAGCAAGCGGTCTTGTGCGTTTGTCGTAGGTTTGCGATAGAATTATATTGACATCAAAACCATTTTTTGATATAATTAAATTGTCCTTAGTTAAGGAAACGGCTAGGGAACTGTGTCTTTTTGAGGTTTTATCTTGAAAAATAATTTAAATAAAAAAAAATATAAATTCATTGCTCTTTTTTCCGCGATTTGCTTTGCTTCATCTGTTTTTGCAATTCCAAGCAAAAGCGAATGCGAATATGTTGAAGATGCGCCAGTAAGGAAACACGAAGAATACCGGTTTTTATTGAAAATTCTTGGTTTAGGTGCTGTTGCGGCAATTCCTGTCATGTATTGTTTTCTTAGCAAAGCGGATCAGAGAGTTTTATCACCTATTATCGATGATTCCGGTAGCATGTTGACGCCCAGAAAAGGTATTCCGAACATAGGAAATAGCTGTTATATGAATGCAGCAGTTCAACTTCTTTTTAGCACTGAAGCTTTCAGAGAAGGAATTCTTGAAACTAGAGTTTTCGATAAACAAGCTGAAAAAGATAAACGGAATGCTTTAAAAAATTTATATGAAAACCCTTCAAAAAAAACTGCAACAGCATTTGCAAATTTATCTAATCATACTGGAAAACAAGACGATTCCGCGCTGTTTTTAATGAAAGTTGTTTCAGATTTTTTTCCGTACAGAATTCAAATTCCTTGGGTTGAAATTCCTTCTATGATGGGAAATTTCGAACTTCAAAATTCAATAGAATTTTCTCACATTAAAGAATTTACCGGAAAAATAGATTGTGAAGAACTTATCAATAAATATTTAGATATTTTAAGGAATTTAAGAATTAGAATTCCGGAAAACATTACGAAAAGAGGACGCAAAGCTTTAGAGACTCTGTTGTGCGGTGAGTTGTGGCCTATAAAAGAATGGTACGATGGGATCCTTGAAAACTCGGCCACAAAAGAAAAAGCGGAATTGTTTTTTAGAATTAAAAAAATGAAAATAATTTTTGAAAAAGATGATGTTAGTTTTTTGCAAAATGTAGAATTTTTATTAGAAAAGAAATTATTTCCCAAAAGGGAAATGATGAATGAAAATTACCAAATAAGTTTTAAATCATCAAAAGATGAAATAACTGAAGCTGTAGATAGATACGCTCGCAATTTAGGAATTGCCTTACCGAGCAATGAAAAAGAATATAAAAAAATGAGAAGAAAAATAAAACTCATTATATCAGGAAAATATTGGCTTAAAACAGGAGATATTGAAGATTTTGACAAAAAAACCGAAGATGAGAAATTTGGATCAATTTATGAAAATATTGATAAACATACACGTGAATATGAATCGCTTCTTTATTTATTAGAGAATAATTTATTTCCTAGTGAAAGTATAAAATTGGAAGAGATAAAAAAAGAGAACTTAGGATTAAATCTCTGGAGGATTTTATCGAAGGTCAAAAAACCGCAGAAAAAGTACTTGATAATTTTCGTATCTTGCCCAACAAATATAATGAATTTATTATCTATTTGAAAAGAATAAAAAGTATAGAAGGAGAGGGGAGAATTGAAAAAAATAGTTCGATTGTTCATGTGCCTAAAGAGTTAAGCCTAAAAGAATCTGGTTATTTGTGCGGCGATGATGATGTTTTCGGGCTTAAAGGCGCTGTAGTTCATAACGGGGATAAAGAGGGAGGCCATTGTATTGCATATGTAAAATATGGCGAAGATTGGTATTGTTTTAATGATTCGAATGTAAGAATAATTGGTGAAAATGAAGTCCTTTCAGATGTTTCGAAAAACGGTATATTGTTTTATTTTAAAAAATCTACGTAATTTAGTTAATAAATATATGAGAACAGGTTACGAAATCTTTAAATATGTTAATTTATTTAGGTTTTGATTTGATGTCTGAAATAAATATCGACGTTATGACGCTCTTTCCTGAAATTTGCCAATCGACAATGCATTTAGGTGTTGTTGGACGCGCTATTAAAGGAAAGATAATTGATTTAAAATTTTATCAAATACGTGATTTTTCCCAAAGTAAACATAAAAAAGTGGATGATTCCCCTTTTGGAGGCGGAAACGGTATGGTGATGATGGCGGAGCCGATTTTCAGGGCGTTTGAACATATTTGTAGTGTTCGTTCAACTAGACCTCGGCTTATTTTTATGTCTCCGAAAGGCAGAGTTTTAACGCAAAAAATTGCAAAAAATATGCTGGAAAATAAAAATATCGCATTTCTTTGTGGAAGATATGAAGCAGTTGATGAGAGGCTTATAGAAGAAATAGTTGATGACCAAATCTCAATCGGGGACTACGTTCTTACCGGCGGAGAACTGCCTGCTATGGTAATGATTGACGCTATGGTTCGTATGATCAAAGGGGTTTTGGCTTCAGATAAATGTTTTGAAGAAGAGAGTTTTTATAACGGAATGCTTGAACATCCTCAATATACGCGTCCACGAGTCTGGAGAGATCGAAATGTTCCCGAAGTGCTTTTATCTGGAAACCATAAAGAAATTAAAAAATGGAAACTTGAGCAAAACTTAAAATCTACATTAAAATTGAGACCGGACTTAAAACAAGACTCTTTGCGAGCAAAAATTTTTTAAAGTGTTTGTTTTTTTCGCACATCAACTTTACTTTCAGTTCCAGATATTATTCTTTTAAAATTAGATTTATGTTTAAAAATTGTAATTAATGACAATATGGAAACAATTCCTAAGATATGAAGCGCGAAATCGCTCCCATAAAAAAAAGCCGATGTAAAAACAAAGATGGGATAACATACTGCAGATACTATAGAAGCAAGCGAGATCATTTTAAAAACAAAAAGAACAATCAAAAAAATTAATATTGAAGCGGCGAAAACACGCCAATCTATTAGCAAATTCATCGCCCATCCAGCAAGAATTCCTTTTCCGCCCTTAAAACCAAAAAAACAAGGATAGACATGACCTAAAAAGCAAAATAGACCCAATATATAAAGTGCTGCTGGCATCTCTTTAGCTGAAATTTCTAAACGCTCAAGAATTAGCTTTCCGAAATAAATAACAAAAATACTTTTGGCAAAATCACCGACAAAAGTTAAAACAGCAGGCAAAACACCTATTGACCTTAAAACATTGGAAAACCCCGCGTTTTTGCTGCCTAAGTTTCTTATGTCGTTTTTATTTATTGCTTTGGAAAATATGATCGAAAAATTAAGACTCCCGAAAAAATAGGACGCCAGCACCAGCAAAGGAAAAAACTTCCAAATATCTAAAGAAAAAAACACACACTTACTCCAAAGAAACAAATCTATAAAAGTTAATTTTTATCTTAAATACGACTTAACGAGTATTTATTATGCATCTAGGGAAAAATTCGACTCTTCGTATTCTTCTAAATCATATGAAGGTTTTCTTTCAGGTTTAACTCTTTTAAAACGCTTTTTATTATCGTTTTCAATATCGGAAACATTCGAAATTCCATTTTCCTTCCAGCGTTTAATTATTCCATTCATATAAGCTAAAGAATATCTTCCTTTTTTATTAACACAGCTATCATAGGCAACTTTGACCAATTCATCGCTCATTTTCCAAGTTTCGAACCAACGAATAGCAGCTTCTTCTTCTTTAGCGGTAGGCGATCTATCATATGAGCCTATTATTTTCCCTAAATGAGCCCAGCATTTTTTTATTATTGACATGGATTCGATTTTAAGTTCAACTGCTTCTATAGAATTAATGCCTTCTTGAGCCCAAGTAACACCGACTTTTTCTATATATCTAGTAGAATTTTTCCCTATCTCGGTGCAATATTGAACCAGCATTAAAATTACATCGCACGGTAAACCTTCAGTGTCTTTTAAGAATAGAACCATAGAGATATCAGCGCCGGAAAGCAATCTGCCCAAAATATTTTGAATTTCATTTAAGAGAATCGAAATCTCGTCAGATTCTTTAATTCTTTTCGACAAATAATCGCCACCATCGGCTTTCTTAAATTTTCTAAAATCAACATTTAATGTTTTTTTCGCCAAATTTTCAGAACAAAAATTATTAATATTAAATTCTGAATCGATTACTAATTTTTCGGACAATTTATTTTCGCACGCAACACTATTAAAATCTTGAAAAATCCCAATTTGTTCATTTTTATATACAGAAAAAATTCCGGAATTAATCCAAAACTGAGCCGCGTCATCAATATCTTGTGTGTTTGAATTCAAAAATAAAGCCGCTTCTTCGCTGTTAAAAATTCCATTTTCGCTTTTAAATGCAAAAAATAGAAGTTTAAGCTGAAATGCGTAAGCAAGCTTTATATGTTCTTCCTTTAATTTTTTTGGGTCAGTAACAAAAAGTAAGTATTTCAAATTGTCCTCGAAACATTCAACGAAAATTGTGACTAAATCTACTTACAAAAAAACTTTACAAATTAAACTTGGAAAAATCAATAAAAAAATATTCATGTATTCTTAATATTCTAATAAAACGGCAACCATAGAAAAAAGCATTCGGTATATGAATATCAAGAACCTGTATTCAAAAGGAACAGAATATCCAATTTTCAATAATTTTTTTCAAAATTTTGTTAAAAATGCTCAGAATACATAAAGTATCCATTGTGCTTTTTTCCTCATTTTGAAGAAAAATTTTCCGAAAATTTGGAATTTGCCCTTTTGAATACAGATTCTAAAAATTCTGAGTAATACGGGTGGTATGGTACCACGATAATTTGTTTATTTCAAGATACAAATCTCAGAAACACGTAAATTTAAAAATTTGTTCTCATAGACCTAGAATATTAATTTTAAAGAAAATTTTGAATAATTTTTTATTGAAAATGATGTTACATAGTTTATGAGAACAGTTTCTTATTTTTTTGTGAAAAAAATTTATTGACATTTTTGTTTTAAAAAGCGATAATCTATCCTACTGGTAATTTTAGCGATAATCGTAAATTTATAGTCGCGTTTTTTCGAGGAAACATGGTGTTTTCTGAAGAATTTGTGAGTGAAGTCAAAGATAAAAATGAAATCGAAAATGTGGTTTCTTTTTATGTAAATCTTGTGAGGAAAGGGAGAGTCTTTTCTGGTCTGTGCCCCTTTCATGCTGAAAAGACGCCTTCTTTTTTTGTTTACCCAGAAAGCCATTCTTTCTATTGTTTTGGTTGCGGCTCAGGCGGCGATGTCATAACTTTTATTATGCTTATTGAAAAATTTGATTACGTTGAGTCCGTTAGTTTTTTGGCGGAAAAAGCTGGATTGAATTTGCCGCAAAAAACTGAGGCTAGTTTTTCTGTAAAAAAAAAATTATTTATGAAATCAATAGGGAAAGCGCAAAATTTTTTCACAGGAAATTACTTGACCCTAATGGGAAATTTGCGTTTGATTATATTTTGAACCGCGGCGTTAAAATTCAAACAATAAAACGTTTTGGCATAGGTTATTCTTCAAATTCGCGTTCTGATTTGGTATTTTTTTTGATGAATTTTGGTTTCTCCGCCAAAGAAATAATTGCTGCAAATCTTGGAATTTGCTCTAGAGATGGCGATATGTTTAATCGATTTGTTTCCCGGATTATGTTCCCAATTATTGATTTAAAAGGCAACGTTTTAGGTTTCGGAGGCAGAAATTTAAAACAAACAGAACCTAAATATTTGAACACTTCAGATACTCCTGTTTTTAAAAAAAGCATGAATTTATTTGCTGTGAATTTTGCAAAAAACAATCTAAAAAATGGTTTGATTTTAACCGAAGGGTATATGGACGCCATTGCGCTTCACCAAATAGGTTTTGAAAACGCAGTAGCGGGTTTGGGAACCGCTTTTACATACGATCAAGCGAAATTGATTTCAAAATATTCTCAAAAAGTCTATATTTCGTATGATTCCGACAATGCCGGGAAAAAAGCAGCGGAAAGAACTTCGAAAATTTTAAGAGAATTCGGTGTTTCGGTTAAGATTATCAAGATTTTGGGCGCTAAAGATCCCGATGAATTTGTAAAGATTCATGGCAATGAAGCGCATTTTAAATTTAAAAATTTACTAGAGAATTCTAAAAATGATATAAAATATAGAATTTCCGAAATAGAAAGTAGCGTTGATAGTACGGAAGAGAAAGTTTCTTATCTATCAGGCGCCGCGGAAATTTTAGCCGAAGTTAGTAATCCAATAGAGAGGGATGTTTACATATCTGAGATTTGTAGTAAAACCGGAATTGGTCGAGAAGCAATGAATTCTTACATAAAAAAAATAATAAGCAAAAAAATAAAAACTAAAAAAAGCAACGATTTTAAATTGGCGAAATTGTCAATACTCAAAGAAAAAGATGAGATTAATACAGAGAAAAACACTAATTTGCGGGCATCATATATTGAAGAATCACTGATTTCATATATAATACGTAACGGAAAATTAAATCATAAAATTCTTGACCTAAAACCCTGTGATTTTGTGACAGATTTTAATAGAAAAATTTTTGAGAAAATTTTAAAATTATCAGAAGAAAATAAATCAATTGAAATTGGCATAATTTCTGAAGATATGGATTTTAAACAAAAGGGGAAAATTTCTAAAATTGTTAATTCTTCAATGCTAGCTGATGAAAACGAAGTTGCAAATTATGTGAATGAATTAAAAAACGAAAAAGATTTCAAGAATTTTAAAGAATCTAAATCAACTGATTTTGATGTTCTTAATTTTTTGGGCAGGCTACGGAGTAGTAGATTATAGTTAAAATAATATATATTTGGTATAATTTAATTGTTTGTTTTTAGAAATTTTTTGATTAGAGTTTTGCCAAAGACGTTTGTATAATATTTCTGATCTAGCTTAGATTTCGGCTCTATATAGATTTTCAACTTTTATTAGGAGGTGAATATAGATTTGGAAAACGAAGATATTTCTGAAAAAGTTAAATCTGAAATGAGCAAAGAGGAGATTATAATCAAAATTTTGGAACAATGCAAAATTTTAGGTAGTGTTTCTGAAGGGCAAATACTAGAAATCATTGGAAATTTAGATCTCAGTCCTGAGCAAATTGAAGAAGTTTATGCTCTGATTGAAAATTCCGGAATAGAAATAGATGATAGAATTTCTGAAGCAAGTATGAAGAACATGTCTTCAAATTTTAAAAATGTTGAAAATATTAATTCGGAAATCGTAGCTTTAGACACTTTGAACAGCACTGATGATCCAGTCAAAATTTATCTTAAAGAAATAGGAAGAGGAATATTATTAACACCGGAAGAAGAAATTGATCTTGCTTTACGCATAGCTCAAGGGGATGGAAGAGCAAGAGAAAAATTGTTAAAATCAAATTTGCGCCTTGTGGTAAGTGTCGCGAAACGTTACGCGGGGCGTGGTATGCACTTTTCGGATTTAATTCAAGAAGGTAATATAGGTCTTATGAAAGCCGTTGAAAAATTCGATTATACAAGAGGGTTTAAATTTTCAACGTATGCCACATGGTGGATTCGTCAAGCGATAACGCGTGCAATTGCGGATCAATCGCGCACAATTAGAGTTCCCGTTCATATGACGGAAACGGTCAATAAAATTAAACGTATTTCAAATTTGCTGCTTCACAATAACGGTCAAAATCCAACCCCGAATGAAATCGCGAAAGAATTAGATTTATCTGTAGAAAAAGTTAAAGAAGCGATAAAAGTTTCTCACGACCCTCTTTCGTTGGAGAGCCCGATGGGCGAAGAAGAAGAGAGGCATCTTGGCGACACTATCGCCGATGAAAACGTTACCGCGCCGGTTGAAGAGGCTACACACTCAATGCTTCGGAAAGAGTTGATTAGTGTTATGAATACATTAACACCAAGAGAAGAAAAAGTTTTAAAAATGCGTTTCGGAATAATAGACGGCCGCGGAAAAACGCTTGAGGAAGTAGGGAAAGAATTCAACGTAACACGCGAAAGAATTCGGCAAATCGAGGCGAAAGCTCTGAGAAAATTACGACATCCAAGCAGAAGTAGACGTCTGCGCGATTTTCTGGAATGATCTCGCTTAAACCAGCTTTAAAGAAATTTAGCAAAATTCATTTTTTGCGAGAACGGTTCTAGAATTCGTTTTTTGAAATTTCCTCAATTTTTTCTTTTGCAATAGATCTTGATTCTGAATCTATCTTAATTATTTCTTCAAGAGTTTCGGCGTTTTTAAACTTGCATTTTGCCATTGCGTAATCTATTACGGTTTCTATATCTAAAAATTTTATTTTTTTTTGCAAAAACGCGTTGACCGCCATTTCGTTCGACGCGCTTATTGCGCAGGTTGATGCGTTTCCTAAGATAGCGGCTTTGCGGCATAAATTTAAAATAGAGTTTTCGGGTTTGCGAAAAGAGAGGGAATTTAAATTTGAAAAGTCCAATGGTTTAGTGTTGTTTTGAATTCGTTTGGGATAAGCAAGAGCGTAAAAAATAGGACTTTTCATATCAGCATTTGCCATTTGGGCCAAAACTGAGTTATCGTTGAATTCCACCATTGAGTGTATTACGCATTCCGTGTGGATCGTGACGTCTATTTTGAAAGGATCGATATCAAAAAGATAAGCGGCCTCTATTATTTCTAGTCCCTTATTGACCATTGTTGCGGAATCCACAGAAATTTTAGCGCCCATGTTCCATACGGGATGTTTTACGGCTTCTTCGGGGGTTACATTTTCTAATTCGCTACATTTCATTCCCAAAAAAGGTCCGCCTGATGCCGTTAAAATCAATTTTTTAACGTTTTTAACTGAAATACCCGGGACCACTGATTCTGTTTTTAAATTTGTTTGCAGACATTGCCAAATAGCATTATGTTCACTATCGAGAGGAAGAATTTTCGTTCCTTTATCACGTGCAAGTTTTGTTAATACTGAACCGGAAGAAACGATAGACTCTTTGTTTGCCAAAGCAAGCGTTTTCCCCGCGTTTATAGCTGAAAACGCCGGAAAAATTCCCTCAAATCCGGAAACTGAATTAACCACGATCTCGGGTTCAATTAATGTGGAAATTTCTTGAAGGCCTTTTGTTCCGAATAAAAATTTAATATTTTTAAAACGGTAGGAAAGCTTTTTAGCATCTTCGAAAAGTTCTACACAAACAAATTTAGGCGAGAATAAGCTAATTTGCTTTTCTAAAAGTGAGATATTCCTTCCAGCTGATAGAGCAAAAATTTTGATCCCTAATTTCTGTGCGACTTCCAAAGATTTAACGCCTACCGAACCTGTGCTACCGAGTACTGAAATTGTATTTATCATTTTTTCCTTTTGATTTGATGATTAAATTACACGTTTCCCATCATAAAGATTTAGACCCGAAATCACTATTTCATCTCCTGAAACAATTTCGCTCGAGTCTGAACAAACTGCAAAACCATCTTTTTCATATAAAATATCAACTTTTTTAAAATTTAAACTTTTATGATGTTTTATAAAAACTCCAGCGACTTCCTCGTTTTTTTTAATAGCTGTTTTTTTAATTTTAAAGCCTTCAACATGTTTTACTCTTATTTTAATTTTTTCGTGTCTTAATTTTAATAAATTATCGTTCAAACAAGCCGACAAAGTTATAATTTTATCATTAGTCGATAAAATTTCACAATTGATCAATTTGCTGTCTAAATTAAACTTAATAAGAATTGGATTGTTCTCACAAATTTTATCAAAATCTTTTTCATTTGATAATTTGCACAAAATTCTACAATCAGAGGAAGTTACAAGTTTTCCAAAAGCTTTTGGCGATGATGTTATTTTATTTAAATCAAGATCGAATACGTTTTCGTCGCAAGCAAAACTCTCCATACCGTCAGTAAAACAACTAAAATACCCGGCATGGGAAGTTTTAATCTTCTCACAATTTAAAATTTTACTTTTATCTTTATTTTTATTTGCCAAATTAGTAAAATTCCCTAATTTTTTTTCTTTTTGATAAATTAAACTTGAAATTTTATTTAAGTTTTTTTGGTTTAAATTTTGGTTTAATTTAATTTTTCTAATCTCTTCAGAAATTTTTCTTATTAAATTTTTGATATTCCACAAATTCTCAAATTCATCAATTTCAAAATTATACTCATAGTTATACTCTGGTACTACATCAAAACCAAGTGCAATTACCTCGCCTTGAGCCGCACGGCAGCCTTCTTTTACGGTAGTTTGCACAAAACCAAACTCAGAAGTGAGCACGGTTTCTTCTCTAAAAACTATTGCTTCGGCATCTATGAACTCATCTAAAGAAACGAATTTTGCTTCTTCGGTTCTTACACTTAAAAACACATACTCAAAGATTTTTTTTGCAAAAAAAACGAAAAAAAAAGACAAAACCAAAATCAAAATAAAATTCCTACTTGATTTTAATGTCATCTTGCCAAAACTTCCTTAGCTTTTTTTGCAATATCTTCTGATGTTAATTTGTAATACTTTTTTAAAAACGGCATTTTCCCTACTTGTCCAAATTTATCGCAAATTCCTATGGCGCCTATCGGCACAGGATAGTTTTCAGATAAAACCTCGCTTACCGCGGAAAACAACCCTCCGAAAACGTTATGATTTTCCGCCGTTACAATGTGTTTTGTTTTTTTTGCAGAATTAATAATCGTTTTTTTATCAATTGGTTTTATTGTGTGAATATTAATAATTTCCGCACTAATTCCGATATTTTCAAGAATTTTTCCCGCCGCCAAAGATTCCTCGACCATAATTCCAGTGCAAAAAATAGTAATATCGCGTCCGACTTTTAATAAATCGGAACCAAAAAGATCAAAATCGTAATCTTCGCAAAAGATTTTAGGCGTTTCTTTTCTAAACATTCTTATGTACACTGCGCCATTGTGATTTACAACAGAGTCAAGTGACTTTTCGAGTTGTATTGTATCGCACGGCTCAAAAATTACAAATTCAGGTATACTTCGCAAAACTCCAATATCTTCAAAACTCATGTGAGTGCCGCCATTATATTCAGCTGATATTCCTGGATCTAAGCCAAAAACCTTAACATTTTGGCGTGCATAGCAAACTGAAACGGCTAACTGATCACAAATCCTTCGAGTCGCAAACGGCGCGAACGTAAAAATAAGCGGCACAAATCCATAACTTGAAATTCCAGCCGCAACGCCAGTCATGTTTTGTTCAGCAACCCCGACATTGAAGCATCTTTTAGGAAAACGCGAAATAATCTCCGCCAAACCTGCCGCTTTCGCCAAATCGGCATTTATTATGACGATTTTTTCGTTGCAATCCATAATTTGCTTTAATTTTTGAACCAAAACGCTTCGCATTTCCATTTAAAAACCTAATTCCTTCACAGCTTCTTTCATTTGCTCGTTTGTAATATACATGCTATGATTTTCGACCTCTAATTCTTCTACGAACGAAACCCCAAAACCCTTAATAGTATTAAGGATAACCGCACAAGGCTTTTCAGATTTTATGGCACCTGAAATCGTGGCGTCAATTTCTGAGCAAGAATTACCATCTCTAACTTCTAAAACATCCCAACCGAAAGCGCGCCATTTCAAAGCAAGAGGCTCTATTCCGCAAACATCGGAAACAAGCCCGTCAATTTGAGCTTTATTATAATCGATAAAAACCATAAGATTACTAAGTTTTTGATGTGAAGCAAACATTGCGGCTTCCCAAATTTGCCCTTCTTGGAGCTCGCCGTCACCTAAAATCGAATAAATCTTTGCGTGATCTTCGTTAAGACGCGAACCCAAGCAAGCGCCTATCGCGCACGACAAACCTTGACCCAATGAACCTGTAGTCATGTCAATTCCAGGCGTCAGATTCATATCGCAGTGACTTGGCAAACGAGTACCCGGTTTATTTAGTGTTTCGAGCCAACTATGATCGAAAAAGCCCATATCGCAAAGAACCGCGTAAACAGCGGGGCCACTATGACCCTTTGAAACAAACAGCCTGTCCCTGCCAGCTTTCTTGGGATTTTTTGGATCGACCCTCATATATTTCTTGTAAAGCACAACTAGCAATTCCACAACAGAAAGCGACCCGCCAGCATGACCGACGCCAAGCATGCCGATCTGCAGTATGATATCTCTCCTTACTTTTTTACAAATTTCGTCTAATTTCAGAAGTTCTTCCAATTTTAAACCTTAGAACCTGTATTCAAAGGGATCAAAATACCCAATTTTCAATAATTTTTTTCAAAATTTTGCCAAAAATGCTCAGAATACATAAAGTATTCATTGCGCTTTTTTTATCATTACCGAAGAAAAATTCTTCAAAAATTTGGAATTTGCTCTCTTGAATACAGGTCCTTAATACATCGATCGAGCCATATAAGACCTGCCCTAAAACCAATTCTTTTTGTTAATTTCTTTGTCAACGGCAGTGCTCTAAGCGCTCGAAATCCGAAACGCTACACGTTTCCGTGTTCCTCGTTAAATCGCCAAAAACAATTTGACTCTAGGACAGGTTTATAGTTGAACCAAAAATTATAAATACCAAAGTTTTACACAACAACCTTGTTGCCATTGTATCTTCACAAGAATTAAATGTCAATTCTTAGAATCCGTTCTCTCAGACTTGAAATGCTAATTTTAAAGAAAATTTTGAATAATTTTTATTGAAAATTACTCCGCATGGCTAACACCAAGCAAGGAATTTGAAAAGAAAATTATCAAAATTTATTTGAAGATGAGCGTTTCGAGCTTGTGAGAACAAATTCTTAAAACTAAGAACCTGTATTCAAAAGGATCAAAATACCTAATTTTCAATAATTTTTTTTCAAAATTTTATCAAAAATGCTTAGAATACATAAAGTATTCATTGCGCTTTTTTCCTCATTTTGAAGAAAAATTCTTCAAAAATTTGGAATTTGCCCTTTTGAATACAGGTTCTAACATTTAAAAATCTGTCAAAACAAATTCTGAATTATGTGATAAAATTTGAAGAAAAGTATATTTTTAGTTGACAAAGGAATTGATTTTTGTATATCATAAACATTATGCCCCATATATATTACTTTTAGAAAAGAGGTAATGTTATGAAAGAGATTATTGATGATAAAGAACTAAGTTCTATAGCAGGCGGTCTTCAAACAATTTTTAAAAATGATTTGAATTCTAATTCGGAATTTCGGAATACAAGCGAAATCAATAAGAAAATAAAAAATGAACATTTTGCGTCGGAACTAAATGAGAATTGAAGAATATAACAACAATCTACAGCGTTCGGAGCACATATTCTCGGCGTAGATGCCTGTTGTGTTTTGCGTTTTTTATTTCACAAAATTAATAAATTCTAATAATTTTCTTTTCAAATCCCCTGCTTGACGTTAGCCAAGTGATGTGTTTTTTAATCAAAATTTTTCAAAATTTTCTTTAAAAATGGCATTCCAAATTTGTGAGAACCGGTTTTAATTTGGGCAATTTCCATCTTAATAAGTTTGTTGACATTTTTTTTTGAATTTGATAAAATCCGAAATTGTTGGTAAACATTTTATTGGATTTAGACCTTATTGACAAAAGAAAAAAACGGTAAAAAGGATATAAAGTCTATGATGCCCGAGGAGTTAGAAAAAGAATTTGAACTCGTCGGATTGAAGCGTTACCGTGTTTTTCAGGTTATTTCGTGGCTTGCTTCTGGATCTTTGAGTTTTGATGAGATGACAGATTTACCAAAAGAGTTAAGAGTTTATTTAAAGCAAAATTATAAGATTATCAATTCAAAAATTGCAAAAAAACATGTATCTCCGGATGGTACGACTAAATTCCTTTTAGAATTGCCAGATGGTAATTGTGTTGAATCTGTTTTAATGAAATATAAATACGGATGTGCCATATGCGTTTCAACACAAGTAGGGTGCAGAATGGGTTGTAGGTTTTGCGCAAGCTCTACGGGAAGGTTTTGCAGAAATCTCGAAGTTTCAGAGATTATATCTCAAATAGAAGTCGTTCAAAAAAGCGAAAACATTAAAGTTTCGAATATTACGCTTATGGGAATAGGGGAACCCATGGATAATTATGAAAACGTGGTTAAATTTTTGAAAATCGCCTCTCTGCCGAAAGGGATGAATATAGGTGCGAGGCGAGTTTCTATCTCTACTTGTGGTATCGCGGAAAAAATTAAAGAATTTGCCGATGAAAGATTAGGCACAACTCTTTCAGTTTCACTTCATGCCGCTGATGATTGTTCCAGGGATTATTTAATGCCAATTAACCGAAAATATAACCTAGATTGCCTCATGAAGTTCTGCCGTTATTATATTTTAAAAACTAGCAGAAGAATATCTTTTGAATATATGCTTTTAGATGGAGTTAACGATTCAAAGCGTGATGCGCTAAAAATTTCGGATTTACTTCGCGGAATGATCGCGCACGTTAATTTAATACCCGCAAACAATTTGGAGATTGATTCGTTTAAAAAACATATAAAACCGAGTTCTGCTGAAAAAATTGAAAAATTTGCTAAAACTCTTTTAAAACTAGGCTTGAGAACTACGGTGCGAAGAACGCTGGGCGCTGATATAGGAGCGTCTTGCGGGCAGCTTCGTGCGCGTTCTCTTAGTTTGTGAATGTTATCGCCAGTTTTATTAAAGGTTTATACATCGCAAAATGTTATAATCAAGTCTATACAGAAATGCTGTTTGTGTCTTTAATGGAGGCATTTATTTTGGAAATTTATAGTAAAAGCGACATTGGGTTGACCCGCGAAACCAATCAAGATTGGTCCGAATTCAGGATTTTGGGCAAAAATTGTGTCATTGCAGTCGTATGCGATGGAGTTGGCGGAATATCGGGTGGTGGTGTTGCAAGCCGGATAGCATCGCTTGATATTTGCCAGGCCACCGAAGAAATGATGTCAATGCTATTAAATAAAGACGATGTCGAGGTTATCGAGCAAGTTCCAAAAAATTTGGTTAACAGTGACAGTTTTAAGCAAAAAAATTCAAAAACAAATTTTGTTTTTGAGATTAAGCCTTTTCTTTTAGGGGTCCTTGCTGGAACTAGCGGTAAAATTTTGAAAATCGGTCTAGAACAGCCCGAACTTTCAGGTCTTAGCACAACAGTGGTCGCCGCTGTGATTTTTAAAAATAAATTAAGCATAGCACATGCGGGGGATAGCCGGGCTTATATGCTTAAAGACGACAATTTAAAACAACTAACGGTTGATCATTCGATTGTTCAGGAGCTTATTTCAAAAAATCAGCTTAGCGAAGACGAGGCGAAAAAATCAATAAATAAGAATATCATAACTCAGGCGCTCGGAATGCAAAACATTAATCCTGATTTTATTCAAACAGAAATTAAAAAGGGAGAAAAAATCCTTTTGTGTACCGATGGTTTAACAAATTATGTTGACGATATAAAAATAAAGGAAATTTTATCTTTAAACAAGGATATAAAGTCTATTGCGGAAGATCTTATAGAAGAAGCAAAATCCGGCGGAGGCAAGGATAATGTCACAGTTACTGTGATTTTAAATTAGAATGAAGATTTTAAAATATAGAGGTCGACCTTGGATAAATATACAGGCAAAAGGCTTGACGCTAGGTATGAAATTCATGAACTGATCGGCGTGGGCGGGATGGCTCTTGTTTATAAAGCCTATGATATTATTGAAGAAATCAATGTCGCTGTTAAAATCCTTAAGGACGAATTTATTAATAATTCTGAGTTTACCCGCCGTTTTAGAAATGAATCAAAGGCGGTCGCCGTGCTTTCTCATTCAAATATTGTAAAAGTTTTTGACGTAAGTTTCGGAACAAAAATTCAATATATTGTCATGGAATATATTTCAGGTCTTACTTTAAAAGAATATATAAATAAATTTTTACAGAATTCCAATTCAAACGACGCAATACATTGGAAAGAAGCTTTAGTGTTAATAAAACAAATATTAAGCGCGCTTTCTCATGCCCATTCAAAAGGTATAATTCACAGGGATATAAAACCCCAAAATATAATGGTTTTGGAAGATGGAACGGTAAAAGTAACAGATTTTGGAATTGCGCGTTTTTTTAAAAACGAAACTCAAACTATAACCGACCGAACGATTGGATCGGTGCACTATATATCGCCAGAACAAGCAAAGGGGGCAAAAACGGATGAAAAATCCGATATTTATTCCATTGGTGTTATACTTTATGAAATGATTGCCGGAAAGTTACCCTTTGATGCCGAAAATGCTGTTTCCGTGGCGATAATGCAAATGCAAATGTCACCGGAAAAACCAAGTTCGGTAGTTTCGTTTATTCCCGAAGGGATAGAAGAAATTATACTTAAGGCTATGCAAAAAAAACCCTCAGATAGGTTTCTTTCCGCCGATGAAATGCTCTGTGACATAGAAAAATTTGAAAAAGATAATAATTTAAAATTTAATTACACTTTTCTTGCCGGCAATGACCAAACGACAGTTATAGATGTTTACAATGATCGGGACGATACCGATCAAAAAAGAGGGCGCGCTGTTTTAGCTGTAAGCGGTATAGCCGTTGTCGTTGTGCTTTTTGCGTTAGCCTTTATGTTTATGACAATGTTTACGTCATATGGTGGATCGGCTCGCGATGTTGATGTTCCTAATTTTGTGGGAATAAAAATATCTGATATACAAGACAATTACAAATTTAATTGGAAAATCGAACCAGTTTATGATTCTTCCAAACCCGAAGGAATTATTTTAGGTCAAGAGCCTGAACCTGGATCAAAAAAAATTAAATCTAACGCCCAAATTTTATTAAAAGTTAACAGTTCAGGAATACTCGCCACCGTTCCTCAAATCACAGGGTTGAGTGAGGAAATAGCTAAATCCAGGCTTTTGAATGCCGGATTAAAATCTGAAACTCTAATGATTGCGGACGACACAGTTCCTGCCGGCAGGGTAAAGTACTCTGATCCGCCGGAAGGGAGCAAAACCGCCACTGAATCAACAGTCAGGCTTTATGTAAGCAAAGGTGCGGAAACGCCGACCGCTCAAGTTCCTGATATTTTAGGAATGAGTCTTAATGAGGCAAAACAAGAAATAATTAACAAAGGATTTAAATTTTCAACGGACGTAACCTATGAAAACAGCGATAAACCTAAAGACACAATTCTTACAAGCGATCCGCTTCCAGGGGTTACGATAAATTTAGGCTCTTTAGTTAAAGTTACGGCAAGTTCGGGAATTAAAAAAGATAAAATAATAGAAATACCGGTTGATCTTCCTCTTATTGCATCTGATATTACTTTAAAGGTTTATATCGATGGAACTTTAGATTCCAGCAAAACTGTAACAGTCGATCCTTCCTCTAGTGATAAGAAAGTTTTTTCTTTCAGCGGTAAACAAGGCAAAAAAGAAATAAGGATTAAAATAGATAACTATCTTTACAGGGCTTATGAAATAGATTTTGATGCAAATACTTCTGAAAACTGCAAAATAATTGTTATGAATCCTTATCCTGCGCAATAGATAGTTTATTTACGCCGCATCGTCTTTTGGTTCTATATAGCCACAATTTCCAAAATCAACATCTTTAGGGGCTAATTTGTCTCTATTATTTATAATTTTGTTAAATCTTTCTTTTGTTTTTTCCAAACAAAATTTAAAAATTTCATCGAAAAATTTTGTTTTTTCGGCGTATCTGAACCACGCCCTTTGGCAAGGTACTTTGAAACCGCACCAAGGCTTGTCGTTTATAAAATGTAAAATCACTGGTCTAGTTATGCCTTCGTGCCATTCTTCTGAAGAATAACATCGCGGGATTTTTGTTTCTTTGTTTGCATATTTTGTAAAAGCCGCCATTACATTATATTTCATTGGAATGTTGAGCATTTTTTTGTGACATATTTTATTAATTATATCTTGATCTGCCAATCTATAATTTTTCTTTAAATTATTTTCTTCAATCAATTTATCAAATTTTTCTTCGATTTTTTCTTCGCGTATTTTATCAAGATTGAAAATATTCCCGCCGAGATAAATGTACTTAGATTCTTTGAACATATCAATTTTTTTTGAATTTTCCGCTACCCCCGCTACGTAGTAATCTTTAATATCAATGTTAAACATTTCGGATAAATCTTTTAAAACTAAAACATCACTGTCTAAAAATATGCATTTATTTATATCCGATAGGGCACTTGCAAGTTTTAATCTATAATAAACGACTTTGCTTTTTATTACGCCTGTGTAAAATCCATCGTATAAATTTCCCATATCGACAATTTTTATGTTAACTTTTTCTTGCTTTAGAGACATCAATTTTTCTTTATTTTCTTCTGTTACGGTTTCGTCTGTTAACACATGAACATCACAAATTGTGTCTTCGTTTTTATTTAAAACCATTGAATTAATAGCCACAATAGTTGGATAAACATAATTATTATCCGTGGCAAAAACAACCGGGATCTCAGTATTTTTTTGGTCACCTTCGGGTTCATTATTATTTGTCAATATTTTCGAGATATGATCGTTTTTTACGTGATCGGCTTTTATAAAACTAGGAAATAAAAATAATAGACAATTTATTAAAATTAAGCAAAACAAGATAATTTTATTTTTTAAGTTTTTATTTTTTTTAAAACTATTCATGGAAACACCTCTTTTAAAATTTTATATATTTTAAATTTAAAAATTCAGAGCACCGTAAAAGAAAACGCAATAAATTGTGCCCAAGCCGCAAAGTCTATGCGTAAAAACCTTCTAATTCTTTTTGTTTTTTGATAATAATAAAAATAAATAAACTTAAAATTAATACGGAGGAAAATATTAAAATTTGATAATTCACACCTGTTTTAGGATTTGGAACCGAATTTTTTTCTTTCAGCTTGTCTATTAGAACATATGGGCTAAAGCGATTTGTGTTAAAAACAAAGTATTTATTTTTATTAAAAAATTTTATTTTTTTGTTAAAAATTTGATCAATATTTGAAGTCAAAAAATGTGCATGCAAATCCTTTATATCAAAATCATTGGAAGTCTCAATCCATATTTCTGCAGAATCAAAATTTGAGATTTTATTTCCGCCAGGGTCGATTACGTCTATTTCATAAGCGTTAAATAGTTCGATTTCATCGTAATTATCTAAATTTTCTTTAATTATTTCGATATATTTGGGATCGTTACGCAAAACTTTGACATCAAGTGTTGAATCAGCCGGAAAATTTCCTTCATCGGCAACAACGCGCACGCCGTTTGACCATTGGTCAAATTTTTTTTCTGTTTTCTTATCTATTAAAACATAGGGGCTAAAATGATCTGTATTGAAAACAAAATACTTATTTCCATCAAAAATTTCTGTCTTTCCGTTAAAAATTTGATCGATATCTGGAGTCACAAAAGATGCGTATAAATCTTCTATATCAAAATCATTAGGAGTCTTAATCCATATTTCTGCAGAATCAAAATTTGAGATTTTATTTCCATCTGGATCAATTACGTTTATTTCATAAGCATTAAATCGTTCAACTTCATCGTAATTATCCAAATTTTCTTTAATTATTGCGATATATTTGGGATCGTTATGCAAAACTTTGACATCAAGCGTTGAATCAGCCGGAAAATTCCCTTCATCGGCGACAACGCGCACGCCGTTTGACCATTGGTCAAAATTAAGTTTTATTTCTGATTCTTGAAGTTCTAATTTTAAATTTTTTATTGTTGCCCCGGTTTTAGCTAAATCCGATCTGGCTAATTTGCTTAATATAGAAGGCTCTTCAGCGGGCTCCTCAGTAGTAGTTTCTTCCGTAGTTTCTTCCGTAGGTTCTTCTGATGGTTCTTCTGTAGGTTCTTCGTCAGGCGCTTCAGTAGGTTCTTCTGATGGCTTCTCGCTAGGTGGTTCTTCGGTTGGTTCTTCTGTAGGCAATTCAGTAGGCTCTTGCCATGGATCTGTGGATTCTTCAGTAGGTTTTTTTTGTTCATAAGAAAAATATATTTTATATGAATTTGGATTTAAATCTGTATTAACTTCTTTTTCTTCTGAACTGTCGGAAATTGACCCTCCGGGAATTATGCTTTTGTCACTCAAATTTTCAACCCAATAATTTAATTTATCTTCTTCGGATACTGAATTTAAAGACCATGAGAACGATAAAACCGAAGGGCTTTTAACAATGATTTCTTTAGACACAAGAACGGAACATTCTCTTTCATAAGTTACATTATAATCTACATCTGAGCATACCCATGAACCATCTTCCGATTTTTCCCAATAGCCATCGTCTGATTCCATCTCAATATTTAAAGAAGCTTCATCGGAAAATACTTGATCAAAATTATTGGCTGTGTATATTTTTGAAATAAGACCGTTTGGAATTAAAAATAAAAAAATAGTTAAAAAACAAACTATTTTATTGATAACTTTAATAAAATTTGATTTTCTAAAATTCTTAAAACAAAAAAACATTAAATACCACATCCTCTTTTTTCAAAAAGCATTTTTCAAAAACTTGTATGATTAAAACAAAATAAATCTACATTGTCAATACTTTTTATCGTTAATTCCAAAGAATAAAAAATAAAAAAACCCATTTTTAACTATAACTTTAAAAATAGGTTTAATGACATGTCTATTAATTTTAAGTACCAGAACTCATAGCTAGCATCGCGGCTTGTTCGGCCATTGTTAAAGCGTCTATAATTTCGTCAATATTCCCGTTCATTACCTCTTCAAGACGATAAAGCGTAATGTTTATGCGATGATCGGTAATTCTATTTTGAGGAAAATTATAGGTTCTTATCCTTTCCGATCTGTCGCCGGTACCCACCTGTACACGGCGATTCTGTGCAATATTTTCGGTTTGTTCCTCACGTTTGGCCTCAAGCAAACGTGACCTTAAAACCTTAAGCGCTTTATCTTTATTTTTATACTGACTCCTCTCGTCTTGACATTCAACTACAATTCCGGTGGGAACATGAGTAATCCTTATTGCCGACTCAGTCTTATTAACATGCTGGCCTCCTGCTCCTCCAGCTCTGAAAGTGTCTATTTGCAAATCAGAAGGGTTTATCTCAACTTCGACATCTTCAGCTTCAGGCAAAACAGCCACTGTAACTGTGGAAGTATGAACCCTACCCTGAGATTCTGTTTCCGGAACACGCTGAACACGATGAACGCCGCTTTCAAACTTAAACCTTGAGTATGCTCCTTCTCCGGAAACCATAAAACTAACCTCTTTGAATCCTCCTAATCCAGTCTCATTAGTATTAATAAGTTCAACCGACCAGCCACGCTGCTGCGCGTACATACCATACATCCTTAAAAGACGCTCGGCAAAAAGCGCGGCCTCTTCTCCTCCGGCACCTCCTCGAATTTCAATTATTACATTTCTATTATCATTCAAATCTTTTGGCAAAAGCAAAATCTTAAGTTCATCTGAAATTTTTTCAATTTCTATTTTTATATTATAAACTTCTTCTTCGGCCATTTTTTTTAGTTCTGTATCGACGCCGGCTTCCGAAATAATTTCTTCAGAATCGGCAAGTTCCTTTTTTTTAATCTTTAATTTCCTATACTCCCCAATAACAGGAGTTAAATTCTTAAGCTCCTGCATCAATTTTTTATAATTTTTATAATCCTTCGAAGGGTCGGCGTAGCACAAAAGACTATTTATTTCCTCGAAACGCCTTTCCGCATCTTCAAGTCTGCCAAACATGCCCGCCACCCTTTGCAATAATCACAGATTAAGCTTGAATACGAATAACTTTTTCTTCTTCTTCTTTTTGTTCAGGCGTTTTTACATTAATCGTAAGAACACCGTTTTTGAGTGCGGCACTAATATCACCAGATTTTACATTTTTACCTACTTGAAAACTCCTGGAACTGTGAAATTCAGAACGTTCACTGCAAATTATTTCATCTTTATCGTTTTTTTCTTCTTTCTCTTTCTTTTTTTCAATAGAAACTGTTAAAATTCCATTTTTAAGTCTCACGTTGACATCCTTTTCATCAATGCCGGGAAGATCAATTTTTATAACGTATCCATCTTTATTTTTGATAACATCCGCTTTCATGCTTTTTTTAAAGCCTTTACCAAACCTAAAATCACTATTGAAAGGAAATTCAAATGCGTCAAAAAAACTTGGAAAAGAGTCGCGATCACAATTTTGCAAAGAATAAGACATAAAAATTCCCCCAAAATTCAAATTTATTAAAGCGCGTATATAACGCTTCCGTCGAATCTGCTTTAAAACTGAGCCCACAGGGCACTTTTAAAGTTTCAAGAACAAACCTGTTTATATAATACATTATAAAATTAGCAGTGTCAATACCTGAGTGCTAAAAATCCACACTTTAGTATTTTTCGTAAAAATATAAAACAAAATACCCCTGACGAGGTATTTTGTTATTTAAAACTAACTTATTTCTTTGAAATCACTAATTTTTGATTTTCACGTCTTTTTCTGTCAACCATAATTACACCTGCTACAGATATACCAAGACCTGCCAAAACCATTAGAGCGACGTCAGAATCACCAGTTTTCGGGTTACTTGGGTCGGAATTTTCGCTATTGCTTTCATTTCCGCTATTTCCGTTTCCAGTATTATTTCCGATGTTTGCTACATCTTTAAAGCTGTATGGATCCAGAGCTCCATAAAGGCTCAAATGCGTCGCTTTAAATTTGCAATACCATCTCTTTGAGCTTTCATCATACCATCTTTCACTTTTTTGATCTTCGTCGTCATTCGTTCCTGAGCCAACATACAACGCATAGACCTCATCTATATCAAAACCTTCGTTTGGAATTGGAATATATACCCAAAAAGTTTTATCGTTGATGCTATCGCCACCTTTTTCCAATTGGTTTACGTCGTTTTTGTCTTTCATGACAATGTCATATAATTTAATGTTTTCCATGCTGTTTCTGTGTTTTTCATCGAGCTTATTGTTTATTATGTTGCTCCATTCATCAGTTCCCGATTGGATTGTTCTCACCGTAAGCACAGATTCTTCATCGAATAATCCTTCCGGCGCCTCTATAAACACTCCGCTGGCCGTATCTTCGAATCGTTTGAAGCCTACGACTTTAACATCCACTTTTTGCGGTAAAGCTTCACGGCCATATTTGTCTCTTGCGCTTAAAATTACTGATTGATCACCGACCTTATCGAATTCAAGAGGAACGCCCAATAAACTTGCATCTACTTTCGTTTCATCGTCTCCATCGATTCTTGCTACGATTTGTTCAGAAAATTTCCCAGGATCAACCGAATCTCCAACAGAAACAGAATAATTCTCTGCCTTGCTAGAATCGTATGAAATAGACGGCTCAAAAGCGTTAACTTTTACATAGATTTTTTTAATTTCTGAAATAGCATTACCGGATTCATACCATACGCTAACCTCATAAAATGCCGGTACTTCTTCTGAATCTCGCGTGGACTGCGGTGTCGAATTGGGAACATCAAATCTAACTTTTTTATTAAAGTCCGTTTTAATAATTCCTCCAGTTTGTCCTGCAGGAATTTTAGCGCCAACAAGTGCTAAAAATTCGTCTTCAGTAACCTTATTGCCTTGGTTATATACGATAGGATCTCCTTCGGTATTACCTGTGTCAGCAATAACCGGAGGTAAAACAGTGACATTCCAGCCTTTAGCTGCTTTTTCATAAATGCACGATTTGCTATTATTGTCAATCACCCAAGCTGCGCATTCATAAGTTCCTTCTGGCAAACCTAATTCAACGAATTTTAAGTCCAAAGGTTTGCTTTCTGATATTGAATTAGGTGAGTCTATTGGTAATTTACAAGCATAAAGAGCTGGGTCTCCGATACCACCATAAGCAAGAATTCTTAAACCATCTGCATTTGTTCCTTTAATTTTAATCCCATAATCTTTTTTTTCATATGCAAAACTAACGCTGTCATCGGTTTCTTGAAATACATGGCTTTCAGCGCTTGCTACTAGACCGAAAATTCCACCGATTAACGTTATATCAGAATGTTCAATTTCGCCTTCATGCTCTCCAACAGCTTTAGAAAAAATGTCAGTAAATTCCGGATTCCCTCTAGTTTTTATTTCATCAAGCAATGCCGATGTGTTAGGAACAATAGAATTACCATTAACAGAATTACCATTAGCAAAATCGCCGTTTACAGGGGCGTTATAGCCGTTAGCAAAACTAGCAAGATCACCATTATTGCCGGCTGCAAAATTAGGGGAGCTATCGTTTTCAGGATTACTATAATCCCCAATGGCGGAACGATTGGCGGGACTATTACTTTCAAGGCTATTATAATAACTATAATATTCCGCTTCGTCTTTAAAATTTAGACCATCTTCAATGTTGCCAAATTCTCCATAATTCTGCCCAATATTTGGATTTTTCGCATTTCTACCTGCAAGACCACCACCTGCCCAGACCGAAGCACTTGACATCATCGCCGCAAACATAAATCCCGTCACGGCGGAAAGAACACGCTTCAAAACTTCTAACTTCATAAATAAATCGCCTCCTTAAATTGATCACTTACATGTTTTTTTCACATGCATATTTGGGAACTATGACAAATTTTACTATATAAAAATCAGAATGTCAACGTTTATGTGCTAAATAACTAAATTAAAAAAAAATAAACCCATATCGTCGCAATCCGATGTGCCTAATTTCCCTATAACGCGACGATATAATTAAGACTTTTTAAAAAAGGGGGTTCAGCTATAAATTTTTTCTTTACAACACTAAAAAAACAAGTTAGAATGCCGATTAATGATAATTGTGTTTTTAAAAAGATTATTAATTATCTGTTTTGTGTTTCTATTCAATCCTGTTATTTTTGCGTCAGGGGAAGTTCAGAAGATCAAAGAAAGAGGAAGTTTAATTTTAGCAACCAATGCAGAACTTCCTCCTTGGGAGTTTGAAGAAGGCGAAAAAGTAGTTGGGGTCGATATTGATATAGCTCAAAAAATTGCCGAAAAGCTTGGTGTGAGTTTAAAAATTAACAACATTTCTTTCGATGCACTTCCGCTTGAGATCGCAAATGGCAGTTGCGATTTGGTTTTGGCGGCTATGGCTTCTTCCGAGGAAAGAGAAAAAAATATAAGCTTTTCAAACAAATATTACAGCGCGAGACAGTTGATATTGACTAGAACCGACAGTGATGTTACTTCGCCAGAAGACTTAACAGAAAAGTGCGTTGGGGTGTGCATTGGGTACACCGCGCATGCTTATTGTTCCGAAGAATATAAAACAAACGTTTATAACACTGGCATGGACGCTGCCGTCGATCTTATTAACAAAAAAGTTGATGTAGTTGTTATCGATGATTTGCTTGCGAATGAAATTCAGAAAAAGAATTCAGACAAAATTAGAATTCTTGGCGAGCCTTTGTTCAGCGAAGATTACAAAGCCGCAATGCCCAAAGGAAGCGATTTAGCCAGTGTTATTAACGAAGTTATTGAAGAACTTTTAAATGAGAATTTTGTTAATTTAAAAATAGAAAGTTATTCAAAACAATATGAAATAAAGGATAATGGAATAACTTCTCAAATATACGACAATCTTATTTATAAAGAGAGATACAAAAATATTTTAAACGGTCTTGGATTGACTATAGAAATTACCTTTTTATCACTTATAATCGGTATAATACTTGGATCTTTAACTGCTTGGGCAACTATGTATTCAGGAAAAAATGTTTTTGTTAGCGCAGCCAAACTTGTTTCCAAAATTTATGTAAATATTATTCGTGGGACTCCGGTGGTTTGCCAACTTTTTATTATATATTACGTATTTCTTTCTTCGCTGGGAATAGGGAGAACGACATCTGCAGTTATAGCTTTTGGGATTAATTCAGGTGCTTATGTTTCTGAAATAATACGTTCTGGGGTACTTTCAGTTGATATTGGTCAAACAGAAGCTGGAAAAGCCTTGGGACTTAGTAATTTCTTGATAACAAAATATGTAATCGCTCCCCAAGCATTAAAAAACTCAATAGCCGCGCTATGCAATGAATTCGTTCAGCTCATAAAAGAAACTTCGGTCGCAGGATTTATTGGGGTTGTAGATCTTGCGCGAGCAGGCGAAATAATACGTAGCCAAACCCTTTCACCGCTTATCCCTTTGGCTTCTGTAGCGATAATTTATTTTTTAATAATTTGGGTGATTACTTTTTTTGTAAATTTACTCGAGAAAAAACTTCGTATGTTTGAAATTAGAGATTAAAATTAAGAACCTGTATTCAAAAGGACAAATTCCAAATTTTCGAAGAGTTTTTCTTCAGTAATGATAAAAAAGCACAATGAATACTCTATGCATTCTGAGCATTTTTGGCAAAATTTCGAAAAAAATTATTTAAAATTAGGTATTTTGATCCTTTTGAATACAGGTTCTTAAGCAATAAAAATATTGATAGTAGGTGTTTCGGAGAATTGATAATTGTAAAAAATCTATTTAAAAAAATAAAAAATAATCTGATTCTTAATAATATTAATTTTGAAGTAAAGAAAAGCGAAAGTGTTTTTATAGTGGGTCATTCAGGCGCGGGAAAAAGTACGCTCTTAAGATGTATTAATTTACTTGAAAAATTTAATTCAGGTGAAATTTTTCTTGAAAATAGATCTATTTCTGAAATAAACATTATTAGATTAAGACAAAAAATAGGCATGATTTTTCAAAATTTTAACCTTTTTCCTCATATGACTGTTAAGCAAAATTTGATGCTAGCACCCGAAAAACTTGGTATAAAATCTAAGAAAGATTGCGAAATTCAAGCGATGGAATTGCTTGAAAGTGTAAGTCTTGGTGAAAAAATTAATTTTTATCCTGCAAAACTCTCAGGCGGAGAAAAACAGCGTGTCGCAATTATGAGAGCTGTGGCATTAAATCCTAAGGTATTACTTATAGACGAACCCACCTCTGCTCTTGATCCCGAAAAAACTAGTGAAATTTCATTAATTTTAAAAAAACTTAATTACGAAAACGAAATAACCACAATCACCGTGACTCACGATATGAATTTTGCCAAATCCACGGCCGATCGGGTTATCTTTATGCAAAAAGGAGAAATAAATTGTGATGCTCCAGTGGGTGTTTTCTTTAAAAATTTTATAAGTTTTAATAAACAGTGATTCTAGAATCTGTATCCAAAAGGATTAAAACACTAAATTTTCAATATTTTTTTAAAAATTTTGTCAAAAATGCTTATAATACGTAAAGTATTCATTGCGCTTTTTTCCTCATTTTGAAGAAAAATTCTTCGAAAATTTGGAATTTGCCATTTTGAATACAGGTTCTTAGTCATTAAACTGTGTTACTATGTTGTTGCACTTTTTAACTTAAAATATCTCTTTCTTAGCTTCGGATAATCTTTTTTGTTTGCCTCTTGGTTTTTTACCAAAACACCCCCGGCAACAGCAGCGAAGACTGAAGCAACAAATATTCCTGCCCCTATAAAATATCGATTTTCCCAAAAATCGAAACGATCAGAAGATTCACTATCTTCGGTGTTACCATTTTGAAGAACATCTGGCTGTATTATCGTGTCAGGCATTACGTCAGGAATAGCCAAATCTGCAATTCTTTGTAACAGTGCATTGCACCCATTTGTTTCATTTGGATCTAGACTTAGATCTAACGTATAAATGGTTTGTTCTGAATAATTTTCTTTGAAAAACCTTTCCCCCCCTTCAAAATACAATGACCCAAAATCGCTTAACACAAAAACAGTCTTTGCCCCGGGGTTTATACTTTTACATTCATAAGCCCAATAATCAACTAAGCTCTTACAATTTTCCACTGCGTAATCTCCCGCCAATTCACAAAATTTTTTTGGTTTGAGAAATACTGCAACTACCTTGGAATCAAGCATTTGTTCCAAAGAGGATGGCAGAAATTCTTCTTTCCCACTTGTGTCATAAATTTCCAATATCGTCTCTCTTCCCCCTTTATTTACTTTTTTGTTCTGTTTTTTTAAAACTTTCGGAGAATCAGAAAATGGAGGGGGATTTCCGTTTAATCTTCTTAAGAATGACGTTTTGCCCGCTCCTGTTTCACCTATAAGTACAACTTTGATTTTTGGAGCAGGTGGATTGGCAACCGCATAATTATTAAATATTGGAAATAAGCCGAGAATAGCCATGATGTTCGAAACAAATTTTTTAAATAACAAGTCTTTCATATTTTTTATTACTCCTGTACAAAACTCACCGTTGTTCTATTTTACAATTTTCTATTTAAATTGTCAAATTTCCAAAATTTATTATTTTAAAATTAAATATAATTTTTATAAAGTGAAGACTTACAAATAAAAAGTTTAGACATGACCGAAAAATTAACTATAATAAAGAAATTTGACTCTCAATTATATTTATGAGAGCCAAAAATTTGTTTTATCAAAATAAGAACTTGAATAACAATTTTGTCATGTTTTCGAAAACAATCAAACAGGATTAGTTTGTTTTATTGTTGAACGGGACGCTGTGCTAAAATCCTATCTCTATTTGGATGGCTCGAAAGCAATTCGCTAACCGCATCTTCATTTCTTAATTCACAAGTGAACTCAAGGTTAATATTCTTAGGTAATGAATTCTTTTCTTTAAAGAATAATAATGAAAATTCACCGGGAGATGTATAAAGAGTTTTAGCACCGGCAATTGATTTTCCCTGATCATCTTCGGCAATTACATTTATAATGGCAAAAACCCCTTCTATGGTTCTAATAAACAAACGTTCTCCCGCAGCAAATTTGGTTATTTCATCACGATGATTGTTAAAAAAATCAAAATAAATACCTAACATACTTTTTGACAGTGGCCCCCCATTTTCACCTGCTTTCTGAATCAACAAACTTTGCGAAAATTTACAAACCGCAACTTTTCCTAATTCTGAATCAAATTCAGTGAAACAACTTTTTGAGAAATTAACGCGTACAAGAGTGCTTTCCTTTACAAGACTTGTTTCTCCGGGGATTGCGAAACTATCTTGCTTTGCAAAAAAACCAAGACAAAAAATCGAAGCACAAGTTAAGCCAATGACCTTTCTAAAAAAACTCATTTTGAAAACTCCTTGATTAAAATAAAAACCTAGCTACGCAAGGTTTCGGTTAATATTGTAGCTAACTTTTTTTAAATTGTCAAACTTAATTTAATAAATCGTATTTCTTCGCTCACCATTTTGCGAAATTGAAAAAAACCTAACCCTAGAACAGATCTATTGAGATAGGTCTACTTTTATTTCCGTGTAAATATAAATTTAAGGGTGAAACAAATGGAGAAAGCCAGTTTTTTTTCTATAAATATCCTTAAAAATGATAAATTAAAAGTAGGCAGAGTTGATATAAAAACTATGCGGGATATTGTTTTAGTTCATATTTCGGTTTCGGAACTTCCAGCAAATTACAAATATGATCTTTATTTTTTATTTGGTGAAAACGGTGAAGACGGCAATCAGAAAGCCTATATTATCACAAACAAATTTGGAAAACTTAATGACACAATTAGATTTACCCAAAAAAATACCAAGCAATCACTGGAAAGTTTTGCGAACATTTCATGTATTGTTTTTATACCGCAGGATCGGGATGAAAATTTGGAAGGATTTAGAGGAGAAAAATTTGATTACGAACAGGTAATAAAAAATGGAGATAAAAACGAATATATAAAAAATGAAAAATTTGATAAAATCATCGATTCAGAACCTAAATATAATCCATTTTTAGAAAAAATAAATAATTTAGATTTAGTAAAGATTGACCGAAAAACATTTGAAGATTTAAACTTAACTTGCTTAAGGCAAAATCTTATAAATTTTATTGTTAATAGCATTAAAATATATGGATTTTTAACATTTGGAAGATATTTAGGAAAAAAAAAGATTGTTTACATTTTAGGAATTCCAGATAAATTTAACCCTAATCAGACTATCGCAATGGTAAATATGGGATCGAGAAGGTTTTACGGAATAAACTTTTCTAAACACCCCGAAAATGGGGATTTGGGTTTTTGGATAGTTTATTTATGATTTGGCAGCTTTTTAGCCTCTTTTTATAGGCAAAAACGACTTTTTGACAAAATTTTGAAAAAAATTATTGAAAATTAGGTATTTTAATCCTTTTGAATACAGGTTCTGGCATTCCAAGCCTATGAGAACAGATTATTATTTCAAACTTTTTATAGTCTCCATTAAATTTTCAGTTATTTTATAGATTTTTTCGCGTTCATTGGTTTTTTCTTTTAACTCAAAAGGGACTCCAAACGTAATTTTAGTTTTTTTAAAAATCTTAATTCTTTTAGATTTTTGCGGGACAATACAAACAGGAACAATAGAAGCGCCGGTCGAGAGCGCTATTACTACCGCGCCCGAACGCGGCTTTAAAAATTTTCCGGTTTTAGACCTATGCCCTTCAATAAAAACACCTAATGATTTTCCTGAGTTTAAAACTTTTTTTGATTCATAAATAGCCGCAATGCCGGCTCCGCCACGGAGAACTTTGATTGCACCGAATTTAGCGAGAAAAAATTCAAAAAATTTATTTTTAAAAAGTTCTTTTTTTGCCAAAAAGTGAATTTTTTCTTTGCAGATGACTGCCAAAAATATTGCATCTATGTTTGAAATGTGATTTGAACATAATATAAATCTTTTTCCTGCTATTTTTAAATTATCTTCACCCACTACCTCAAATGGAAAAAATAATTTCAAAAGAGGCTTGCATATTTTTTTAATTATCTCGTAAATCAATCTAATTTAACCTTAGAGTCTATCTAATATCTCCGAAATAGCATATATTTTAGTTAAAATTTTAAAATTTTGCATTGCTCGTTAGTTAAACACGCTAGTACTCGCCTTAAATCTGCACTACTTAGAAATATTAGACAGGCTCTTAATCAGAAATTGAAAAAAATATCAAAATTGACTTCTATACTGCATTGTCTTAGAATAGACGAGCTATGTGTCTGATATATGCTAGAATTGGGAAATGTATTCTAATTTTAGCTGTTTTTTAATTTTTGTCAATTGTTTTTTAAAGGTCAAACATAATTATGGATTTCAAAATTGAATCAGAATTTAAATTCAAAGGAGATCAAGAAAAAGCGGTAAACTTAATTTCTGAAGGTATATCAAAAAATTTTAGAGAACAAACATTAATGGGTGTAACCGGCTCTGGGAAAACGTTTTCTATGGCTGGAATTATCGAAAAAATAAATAAGCCGACACTGGTTTTAGCTCACAATAAAACTTTAGCGGCTCAGCTTTGTTCTGAATTTAAGAGTTTTTTCCCTAATAATGCCGTGGAATTTTTTGTGAGTTATTATGATTATTATCGGCCCGAAGCGTATATTGCATCAACTGATACTTATATTGAAAAAGACTCGGCTATTAATGATGAAATTGATAAATTAAGGCATTCGGCAACTTCTTCTCTTGCCGAAAGAAACGATGTTATCGTGGTGGCGAGTGTTTCTTGCATATATAATCTTGGAAATCCTTATGATTACAAAACAATGACGGTCTCGCTCAGGCCCGGAATGATTAAAAAACGCGATGAGCTTGTCTCAAAATTAACTGAAATTCAATATAAGCGAAATGATGCAATATTCGAAAGAGGAAATTTCAGGGTCAGTGGGGATGTTATTGACATTTTTCCTGTTGAATCATCAGCAAGATGCCTAAGAGTTAAATTTTTTAAAGATGAAATAGAACGCGTAAGCGAGATTAATCCGATAACCGGGCTTATTGGATCTATTCTCAAGCATGCGGCCGTTTATCCGGCTTCCCATTATATTGTGCCGAAAGAAAAAATTAAAAAGTCACTTAAAAAAATTGAATACGAAATGTTTGAACGCATTGAATATTTTGAAAATTTAGGAAAAATAGTTGAAGCCCAAAGAATTGAACAGCGTACACGCTATGATATGGAAATGCTTGAAGAAATCGGATTTTGCAAAGGTATTGAAAATTATTCAAAAATTTTAGCGAGCGGCGAACCTGGCAGCCCACCTTTTACGCTTTTTGATTTTTTTCCGAAAGATTTTTTGATGTTTGTCGATGAATCTCATGTTACTTTACCCCAAGTCAGGGCAATGTATGCGGGAGATCGCGCTCGCAAGATTAATTTGGTCGATTATGGATTCAGGCTTCCGTCCGCGCTGGATAATCGTCCGATGACGTATAACGAATTCTATGAAAAAATTAATAAGGTAATATTCGTAAGCGCAACACCCGGGGATTTTGAATCAAAGGTTTCCGGACAAGTTGTCGAGCAAATAATACGTCCAACTGGGCTAGTGGATCCAAAAATACATATACACCCGATCGCCGGTCAGATTGATGATTTAAAAACAAGAATAAATGAAAGAATAACCAAAAAAGAACGCGTTTTAATTATAACTCTTACCAAAAAAATGGCAGAACATTTGACGGAATTTTTGGAAAAAGAAGGCTTTAAAGCGGCGTATATGCACTCTGAAACGAATACGTCGGATAGGATGAAAATAATAAAAAAATTGCGCCTCGGTGAAATCGATATACTCGTTGGCATAAATTTGCTTCGCGAGGGGCTTGATATTCCAGAGGTATCGCTTGTCGCAATTTTAGATGCCGATAAAGAAGGATTTCTCCGTACCCATCGTTCGCTTATCCAAACTATCGGGCGTGCGGCACGGAATTCCAGCGGCGAAGTCGTTATGTATGCGGATGCAATAACCGGATCTATGAGAAAAGCTATCGATGAAACTAATAGAAGGCGCGAAATTCAATTAAATTATAATAAAGAATATAACATAATTCCACAAACCGTAAAAAAAGAAATCGCCGAAGTTTTGGAAATTTCATGCAAAAGCAGAAAAGTGAGCGAAAATCCAGACAAAATCAATAAAGCGGCAAAAATAAAATTAATAAAAAAATTAAAAAAAGAGATGAAAGAAGCGGCATCTCATCTTGAATTTGAAGAGGCCGCTTCCATTAGGGATGAAATAAATAGACTTAACGAAATCTAGGGTTTATACAAAACCGGCAATACCAGGATGCCGTTGTCTAGCTTCTCGAGGCATCTTGTGCCAATCTGCATCAATTTTTCCTACTAATTTAAAATTAACCAAATCTTCT
This sequence comes from Oscillospiraceae bacterium, assembly GCA_031265995.1. GTDB lineage: Bacteria > Bacillota > Clostridia > Oscillospirales > Acutalibacteraceae > Improbicoccus. The sequence goes on along the minus strand of JAISBW010000020.1, from coordinate 10,821 downwards.
TTATCGTCTGAACTGATAAAAACAACCGTAATAAGCTTGTGAGTGTCATTGTCGTAAATTCCCCAATATTCCTCGTTTTTATTGTTTTTCACTTTTTTAACCATCAACAATCACTTCCTCATATTTTATTTGACGGACGTCACATCAGAGATATCATACTAAAAAATTCTTATATTATCAAATTTTTTATCAAATACAACTAAAAATTGCCAGACCCCGAGCGACCATCAAAACTGACCAATCGTGGGGTGGATAATCGGAATTGAACCGACGACCTCCGGAGTCACAATCCGGCGCTCTAACCAACTGAGCTATATCCACCATTTGTACTTGGAAAACATGGTAAAATAACAAAACGAACTAACCTAAACATCTGTGAAAAAGCCCGTGGTAAGTATATCAATTCGAGAAAAATTTTCAATGTTCAAGTTTTTGAGGCTAATTATCCAATTGTTTGTTCGATAATTTATATGACGAGAGCAATATCATGGATATGATTTTAAAATTAAAAAAATTAAAAGAAATCACTAAGAAAATTCCCAAAAAACCTGGTGTATATATCATGAAAGATTTCCAGGATAAAATAATTTACATCGGGAAAGCAAAAATTTTACCAAATCGTCTTTTACAATATTTTTGTCCGGAAATTTTTGAAAATAAAAGTAAATATAATTCGGTAAAAACGCTTAAAATGGTGATCCAAATTGAAAATTTTGATTATATTATAACAAATAGTGAATACGAAGCTTTGGTTCTTGAATGCAGTTTAATTAAAATTCATCGCCCGAAATATAATATTCTTCTTAAAGACGCTAAAGGTTATCATTATATAAAAGCCACAAATGAAAAATGGCGTCGTTTACGCTTAGTTTCTAGAAAAGAAAATGATAATTCTATGTATTTTGGTCCTTATATGAGCTATTTTAGTGCAAAACGAATGATTGAAGAAGCTTGCGGAATTTTTAAAATTGCCGTGTGTAGCAAAAGTTTTGATTCTAAATCAAAACCATGTTTAAATTTTCATATAAATCGCTGCAGTGCGCCATGTGCAGGTGAAATTTCTATAGAAGATTATGAAAATAATTTTAAAAACGCACTAAATTTTATAGAAAATGGCGATGAAAACATCTTAAACAAATTAAAAAATGATATGATTCTAGCATCTTCAGAAATGCAATTCGAAAGAGCAGCAAAAATAAGAAATACAATATTTGCACTTGAAAAATCACATCAAAATCAAAGCGTTATTTCAAATAAAATCAAAGAACAAGATGTTATATCGTTTGTTTGTGGCGACGAAAAAATTTGTGTTGAGGTCTTTAAATTTCATAAAGGAAATTTGTTTATATCTGAAAATTTTTTCTTTGAAAATTCCGAAAGCTTGTCTTTTATAAGATCTGAATTTATAAAAACTTATTACCAAAATTTTGCGCCTGTCCAAATAACAATTGACGGTGAAATTCAAGATCACAAATTGATTGAAAAATTATTGTCTGAAAAATTTAATAAAAAAATCAAAATTTCAATTCCCAAAAAAGGAGAGCAATTAAACTTAATAAAACTTTGTAAAGAAAACGCTGAAAGTATTCTTAATAATTCGTTTGATAACCAATCTTTTGGAATTAAAAATAACGAAAAAATTTTGCAAAATTTGGCAAAAATTTTAAATATAAATAAAATTCCAAAATACATAGAAAGTTATGATATATCCAATATTTGCGGAACTGATAATGTTGGGGTCATGGTCGTTTTCAAAAACGGAATTCCTTTAAAACACGCTTATAGAAAATTCAAAATAAAAAAAGATTTTCCGAATGATTACGCTTCGATTTCCGAGCTACTTGGACGCCGTATAAACCGTTTCAAAAACGGCAAATATGATGAATATTTTAGAAAAATTCCCGACATAATTTTAATCGATGGCGGAATGGTTCACGCTAGAATTATTTCTGAAATAGTGAAAAAAAATGGGTTAAATATTCCGATTTTCGGAATGGTTAAAAACGAAAAACACAAAACTCGAGCGCTTGCTTCCGAGGATAAAATCATAGAAATTAAAAATAATGATGAAATATTTAAATTGATTTGTGAAATACAAGAAGAAACCCATAGATTTGCAATTAATTATCATAAGAAATTAAGAATGAAAAGAATGCTTGGAGAAAATATTTTTTAAATTAATTAATCATAATCATTACAATCTAAAAATTGAATTTTATTAGATCTTGTATTCAAAAGGGCAAATTCCAAATTTTCGAAGAATTTTTCTTCAGTAATGATAAAAAAGCGCAATGAATACTTTGCGTATTCTAAGAACCTGTCTATAGTGTAAATCATTTGAAAGATTTTTCTTACGCTTTCAAATATATATTATTATGCAATTTCACTGAATACGGGCTCTTAGACACGAGATACCAAAGCATTCAAAAATTTCATGGAAACTCAAAAATTCCGAGAAAGAAAACTAAAAAACATAAACTGGCAAAGCAAGAAAAAGTTAAAAATCATGATATATCGAGTAAATAATTTGACATTTTCACTTTAAAATGTTATCATAAAAATAATAATTATGTATAAATTGTACATATTGCAATATAAAAAACAAAGGAAGGTGAACGCTATGAGCAAAGAAACAACCAATGCAAAGCATACAAAATGGTATCTTTTTAATGCAAAAAATGCGGAAAAAATAATGAATAAAATTAAGATCGAAGAAAATAAACTTCCATTGACCCCGGAAAACGGTAAACTGCTTTTCGGGAAGGGAGGCGTAATGCGACAGCTAGCGAACGCAACAATGACTTCGCACGGTGGTGATTTTTATTTTCTATTCCGAAATTTATTGCCGCCTTATCAAGCTATGAAATTAGAAACATTGATAGATAATCTTCCGCAAGATAATAAAAATTTAGATCGTTTTAAAAATTTAGCGAAGTTATGGGTCAAACATCTTAATTCTATCATTGTTCTTTTTGATAAGGATACCGAATTAAAGAATCAAATCGAAGAAGAGATTAAAAAAACAAACAGTATAAGATCAATGGGATACGGAATCATATGCGGGGTAGATGTAGGCGGTGGTGGTGCTGGTGTTACAGAAATGACGATTGCTGGATCTATAGCAAGAAGTTTAACATCGATGTCAACCGGGGTCGGTGTTTATGCCGCAGGTATGACGATCATAGCGATTGTAAGTATTACAACAAGCATAAAATTATATCTTGAAAAAAGAAAAACTAAAGAAAAACTTAGGCTTAATAGTGAAGATGAGTATGAAGTGATTATGAATACTTACAGGCAATTATCCGAAGCAACCTCTCAGATAAGACAGTTCATTAAGATATTCCGTTCGCATGAGATTGAATTCAAAAAATATATCTCAAGTGCTAACAGTTTTATAGTTAAATGTAAAATCGAAGCTGCAAAGTATAAAGATTTAAAAGAGAAAAAAACTGAAAATGACGAATGGTTTGGTAGATTAAAAGAAAAAATATCAAATACGGCAAAGAATTTAACCGGAGTTAAAAAATTGGATGAACAAAAACTTAGATTTGTCGATATCTTGGGAAAATTAACTATGCCTGCTGAACTAGATAAAATGGAAATTGTATAAAAATTTTATTAAAAGAATATTTTAAATATAATCAACACGTTTATTCACGCAATTTCAAAGCTATTTAGGAGGCTATTATGAACTTTTTTCAAGACGCATAACGATAACATTTCAAACCTATGATAACATATCCTAATTTGTATTTTTGTTTTTTTAATTTTGTGATTCTTTGATTATTGCATAACATCTATAAAAATTGTATAATGAATTTATGCAATAGTTCATTTTAAAAGGAGGTACAAAATGAAAAAATTAACGTCTTTAGGTTTAACAATTGCTTTACTTTATAATTTCACAAACTCATGTTATGCTTCGCTGAACAAGGGTACATCAGCAGCGGAAGGAAAAAATCAAAATTTGATTTTAGAAAAAAAAGATTTTGTTTCTGATGTTCATGACTTAAGTCAACAGGATTCGAAATCAGATATAATTCTAAAATCAGCTTTAATTGCGCCAGTGCCTTTAGGCATTGTTTTACAGTTTGTTTCTGCAAGTCTTACTAATACATTACCAAAACGTTTCTTGTTAGCATTGGCTTCGGTTATGCCCGGAATTCTGTATTTTTGGAGAAACAGCAATAATTTTGCAAGAGAAGCAACGTTTGGAGGATATAATCAAGGCAAATATAAGGATTTCACAAAACAATGTAGTATAGAGAAAATTAAAACAGAAAATTTAATAGGCAGAATTTATAGGTATAAAAATGTATCTGAAGATTTAAAATTTAAAGGAAAAACGATCATTGTCTATCCAGGAAGGGCGATGGACGCGGAACAATCACTAGATTCTCAAAGCACCGCTAAATTTTTCTTAGAAAATGGCGCTGACACCGTATTAATAGATAGACGCGGCCAAGGAAAAAACGAATCTAAAGGTTTGGTTATAGGCGAAAACACTATATTTGAAGATTCTTGGAATATATATAGGTATATGGTTGATAAAAAGAAAGTTAAACCGGAAAATGTCATACTTTACGGATTTTCATTGGGCGGGGCGTCAGCTGCATACGTTGCTTCAAAAGCGGCGGAAAAAAATGAGAAAATTCTTGGTTTGTGTTTTCAAAGTTCAATAGATAGCATAAGCGGAGCTACAATAAAATCTGTTAATACAACTAATTTTCCAAAAGTTTTAGGTCGTCTCCTTGCGCCAGTTAATAGGTTTTTTACGGCGTCGAAAATGGATGTAATTGAGCATCTGAAACATCTTTATGAAAAACATGCGAATATACGAATAATTTTTATAAGCGGAAAAACAGAAAGAGGGGACTTTCTCGCATTAAGTGAAACTAAATTAGATATAGAAGCAAAAAAGATAGGCTTTAAAAAAGTTGAAAAACTTGAATTTAAACGCGGTCACATTCCTTACTTCGGTAAATCACCAAAAGCTATAGAAACTCTTAAAACTTTGGTGCATGACAGAGTTGTTTTTAGCTAATTTTATTGCAATTGCATTATTTTTAATAATTTTTTTTCAAAATTTTGTCAAAAATGCTCAAAACACGAGTCATGTCCTAAACTTATATAAAACAAAAAAAATATGCTACAATAAGCGAACATGATCTAGGCAATAATAGATCTGTTCTTAAACCTTAATTCGCAGTAGATGTTTTTTCTATTTATTGCGGTATCTGTATTTTAACATTTTAAAACGTTTTATATGGGAATTGACATGTTCAGTGTGAGTTCTGTAGCTCCCTATTTGAGAATTAAACTACTTTCATCTTCAGACGGGCAGCTTCAGCGTGTATGATGAGGCTAAGGTAATAAAAATGGCAGAATACTTACATAGCAAGCATATAATTCATGACATAAAATATCACGTTGTCTGGATAACAAAGTACAGATACAAGATATTAACTGGCGAAATTGCAAAGCGAGCGAGGGAATTGTTGATATTAATTCGAAGAGCCGTATGCGGGAAAATCGCAAGTACGGTTCTGTGCGGGGCGACGAGAGTTTTACGGCTCTCATGTCGTCTACGCGACCACAAAGAACAAATTCCAATATTTTTTAAAAAAATTATTGAAAAATGGGTATTTTGAGTCCTTTAAATATAGATTCTTAATTTTACCATTAACTTTTGCTTCATAAATATTATTCCGTTAAAATTATTTATTTGACAAAATATTCAGTACTTGATACTATTCTGCAGAACGTTGCGCTACCGATAAATCAAAGTCTTGATGTTGAGGTCGCGAGCCGTAGGGTGTTATGCAAGGGGGTTATTGTTGCCAATAGTTCAAATGAAAAAATTACTTGAAGCTGGGGTACATTTCGGTCATCAAACTCGGCGTTGGAATCCTAAGATGTCGAGGTTTATTTATACCCATCGAAATGGGGTTCATATAATCGATTTGCAAAAAACTTCTAAAATGCTTGACGAAGCTTATGGTTTTGTGAAGGACGTTTCTTCGGAAGATAAAGAAGTGCTTTTCATCGGTACAAAAAAACAAGCTCGGGATTCGGTCAAGGAAGAGGCAGAACGTGCGGGTTCGCCTTATGTTAATTCCCGCTGGCTCGGTGGAACTCTCACTAATCATGTAACAATACGCAAAAGTATAGTACGTTTAAAGCAACTTAGAGTCATGAGCGAAGATGGAACTTTTGATCTTATGACAAAAAAAGAGGTAACAAAGCTTAATCTTGAGATCAGTAGACTTGAAAAGTTTTTGGGCGGCATTAAAGACATGAAGGGCTTGCCTGGCGCGCTTTTTGTAATAGATCCAAAAAATGAACGAATTGCCGTCGCTGAAGCAAATAAATTAGGGATTCCTGTTGTTGCAATTGTTGATACAAATTGCAATCCTGACGATATAACAAAAGTAATTCCTGCAAACGATGATGCCGTCCGTTCGATAAGACTTTTGTGTTCCGCAATCTCAGACGCAATTATAGAAGGTCGCGAAGGTGAAGTTGCAGATGAAGTTTTTAATATAACAAGTTTTGATTCTGACCAGAAGTCAGATTTTGAAGAGCCACTTAAGCCACCTGAAGAGGATGCCGCGAAAGTGCCCGTCGTGGAAGTGCCAAAAGAGTTGGAGTTTTCTGAAATAAAAAATACTAATAAGGATGAGACGATTTGCTAGTTCTGTTATATAAGCAATTCATATGAAAATCATTAAATTTTAATAGGGGTTTAATTTGTCTGATTTTACAGTTGGTGATGTTCAGAAATTGCGCGAAAAAACTGGATGCGGCATGATGGATTGCAAAAAAGCTTTAACAGTTGCCAAAGGAGATTTCAATTTAGCGGTTGATAATTTACGAGAGACGAAGTCTAATCTTGTGCTAAAAAAATCTGGGCGTGTCACGTCACAAGGGTTGACTTTTTCTGCTTCAAGAAGGGATTGCGGAGCGATCGTAGAGGTTAACTGTGAAACTGACTTCGTTGCGAATACCGGTGAGTTTAGAGAATTTGTTGAGTTGTGCCTGGAAGTTATTTTGAATAACGAAGTTGAAAATGAAAACGATGTTGGAGAAATTCTCAAAATCAAAACATCTTCCGGTAATTTATTAGAAGATATTCTCAATGATAAAATTTCGAAGGTTGGTGAAAATATAAGAATTCGAAGGTTTTATAAATTTAGGGGCTTGACTTCCTCATATATACATGCAAAGGGTAAAATAGCAGTTTTGGTCGGATTTTCAGGTGATTTGCCGCTTGCTGATAATCAAGATTTCAAAGTAATGTCGAGGGATGTTGCTATGCATGTCGCTGCCGCTGCCCCATCTTATTTGAATGCGGGCATTATTGGAGATTCTGTCATTTCGCATGAACGAGACACTTACAGATCTCAGGCTATAAGAGAAGAAAAACCCGAAAATGTTATTCAAAGAATCGTAGAAAACAAAATAAGGAAATTTTATGAAGATAATTGTCTTTTAGAACAGCCTTTAATTAAAGATCCTTCTGTTAACATTAAAAATTATGTTTATAATTTTGCCAAATCTGTTAATACTTTTTTAAATATTGATTTTTTTAAAAGGTATGTTTGTGGCGAAACAATTGATTAACGGACAAAAGTTTTAAAATAGTCGTTATGAAAGCGCGCGGGCGTTTTGCCGGTATTTGGGGTGTTAGGGATATTGAGGAATTTTTAACAAAATAGAGGAACGATGTTTTATACTGATGAAGTAATGGATCATTTTATGAATCCACGGAATGTTGGAGAGATAAAGGATGCCGATGGGGTTGGCGAAGTTGGTAATCTGCGGTGTGGTGATGTGTTAAAAATATTTTTAAAGATAAAAAATGGAAAAATATTCGACGCCAAGTTCAAAACCTTTGGTTGTGCCGCCGCGATAGCAACAAGTTCTGTAGCGACGACACTTATAATAGGCAAGAAATTAGACGAAGCCTTATGTATTACAAACAAAGAAGTAGCAGAAAAATTGGGCGGTCTGCCTCCTATAAAGCTTCACTGTTCTGTTTTGGCCGAACAAGCAATAAAAGCCGCAGTGTCCGATTTTTATTCGCGCCAAGGTATGGATGCGGGATTTATTCCAAATTTTAATGCTAAGTCGTGCGAAATCAATTCTTAGTAAACGTGTTCTAATAAACTGTAAAGCACTATTTTCAGATAAATTTGCTAATTTTCTTTTTAAATTCCTTGTTTGACGATAGTCAAATGGCGCGATTCTGGGTTTGTTTGATATCTCTAAATAGTGCAGATTTTATGATAAAATTTTTAAAATTTAAAGCACGAAAAAGGCAAATACTAGCGAGCGATGCAAAATTTTAAAATTTTAACTAAAACGTGTACTATTTTAGAGATATTAGACAGGTTCTTAGAGGTGAGGAATTGTGCAAAATATAAAAATGATTGCTCAAAATAAAAAGGCATTATATAACTATTTTGTGATCGAGAGTTTAGAGGTGGGAATAGAACTTTATGGAACCGAAGTTAAATCAGTACGTTCGGGAAGAATCAATTTGAAAGACTCATGGTGTTCAGCGGACTACGAACAATTAACAGTAAACAACATGCATATAAGCCATTATGAAAAAGGAAATATTTTTAATGTAGATCCTGTTCGTTCTCGAAAACTTCTTGCTCATAAAAAAGAAATTTCTCATCTTTGTGGTGCAGTCAAGCGTCAAGGTTTTTCGTTAATTCCTATTTCAGCTTATTTTAAAGGAAAATGGGCGAAACTAAAGTTAGGGCTTTGCAAAGGGAAAAAAATATACGATAAACGCGAATCAGAGGCTAAAAAAGACTCACAGCGCAACATAAGGCGCGCCTTAAAAGAAAATTTGAATTGAAAATTTAAGATGAGTATATCCCAAATTTTGTGTAAAACCCAAAAACCAGTGTGAGAATAAATTATAAAATTATAGTAGTGCGCACTCGATTATTGACGTTAATTCATGGGAATCTCTTCTAATTCCGAGCCTTTTTTAGTGAATTCTGTCCCTCTCATCCAGAAAATATGTGTTTCTCCACTAAGAAGATCAAAACCGTCCGCTATACCGATATCATATTTCATTTCTCCTCCTTTAATTCCGCCATATTTAATTTCTCCGCTTTCTTCATATTTAACAACGAAGTAGTTAATTGCAAATCGATGGTCTTGCAATGCCGAAAGAACAGCTCCAATTTGAACTTTATCTAGATCATAACCACTTTCTCGTAAATTTCCAATAAGCTCACTAAGCTCCAAAAGATTCTCGCTTGTAAAAACAAATTTGGCGGTAGAACCTTTTAATCTATCATTAAAATTCAGTAAAAAACCCGGTAAATCTTCTTGCATTCGCGCTTGTAATTGCGTCCATTTTCTCATTAAAAATTCTGGATGATAAAGTGAATAAATCCCTAAAACAACTGTCGCAAAGAAAGTAAGATCTAATGCTACAAAGGGGGTGCTCGACAATGCACCGATTACCGCACCAACTTTAGATCCAAGTGAATTATTATTTATAAGTATATTAAATCGCGGAAAAAGAAGAGCGAGTAAAATATCTTTCGCTTTAGTCTCAGGCCGCTTTACCACTTGAACCTTTTTCGGATCGACAAGTCTACTCAGAGTCACCCTATCAGCACCGTTTGAACAACCCGACCGAGCCACTAAGAAACTCAAAGCGACTAGAAAACAATTTTTAGCGCAAAACCTCATTTCAATGTCCACCAATATAAATAAACTCAGAAATAATTTCTACTGTCTTATTATTATAGTACAATACTTTCTGATTGTCAATTTTTTTTATAAATTTTTAAATTGGATAAAATTGAAATTAAAAGAAATTTGGAAATATGGTAAATTTTTTTTTGGTCACGATTTTAAAAAATATGAATCTGACTTATTAGCAATATTCGAAAAAATATTTGGTTTAAATAGGTTAGAACTTGTAATACACGGGAAAGAAAAAGCTGAAGATTATAAAAAAGAACTTTTTTTAAAAACTATCAATTTAAGAAAATCAGGTTATCCTTTGCAGTACATTTTAGAAAGCGAATATTTTTGCGGTATTAAATTAAAAGTCGGCGAAGGTGTTTTTATTCCCAGAAAAGATACAGAAATTCTTGTGAAGACTTGTGTTAATATATTAAAAAAAGAATTTAATTTGCCAAAGCTTAAGCCAAAAATAATAGATTTATGCTCAGGTTCCGGTGCGATAGCTATTCTGATTAAGAAAAATTTTAATAATTCCGAAATAACCGCAATAGAAAAATCTCCGCAAGCATTCAAATTTTTGTGCAAAAATATAAAACGCAATAATCTTGAAATAAACACAATTTTGGCGGATATATTTAAATTTTATGATAATTTTCCTGATTTAAATTTTGATATGATTATTTCAAATCCTCCTTATATTGCATCAAACGACATGTGGTCTTTATCGAAAGAAATAAATTTTGAACCTAAAATGGCGCTTCATGGTGGTATAGAAGGACTTGATTTTTACTATAAAATAATCGACAAATGGGCTAATAAGCTAAAAATTAATGGAGTAATGGCATTTGAAGTTGGTTTTAATCAAGCTGAAAAAGTTGCAAAAATGTTTGAAAAATCAAAATTTGATTTCGTTAAAACAAAAAAAGACCTCTCGGGGGTAGATCGCGTAGTCCTAGCAAGACGAAAATTTTAGAATTTTTGATCTGGTACAAAAAAAGTTACAATGAATTTCGCCAAATAAATCAAATAAAATTAAGGAAAGGTGAAATTCAAAATGCAAAGAAGTTATACACAAGAATTTCGTGTAAATGCAGT
>JAISBW010000032.1 GCA_031265995.1 Oscillospiraceae bacterium | reverse complement strand
TTTTCCTCAAAATGAGGAAAAAAGCGCAACAAATACTTGATGTATTCTGAGCATTTTTTACAAAATTTTGAAAAAAATTATTGAAAATTGGGTATTTTGTTCCTTTCGAATGCAGGTTCTTACTACGTGGCATTTAATAAAGCCATCTTTATGGCATTTTTTATAGTCTTAGCGTCGGAATTACCATGCGCTTTAAACACCGGTCTTAAGACGCCGAGGAGCGGGGCGCCGCCGTGTTCGCTGTAATCTATTTCTTTTTTAATTTTTTTTATTTTTTCAGAAATCTCAGATATATCAGATTTTATACTTTCTAATAATACTTTATTGAATTTTTTAATAAGAAACTCCGCCATACCTTCATAAAGTTTGACAAAAATGTTACCTGTAAACCCATCTGAGACAACTACATCTACTGTATCCTTTGTTATTGCCTCGCGCGCCTCTATATTACCTATAAAATTGATATCTTTCTCTTTGCAAAATAACTCAAAAGCGTCTTTTCTTAAAGCGTCGCCCTTAGTCGGTTCAGTTCCTATATTTAAAAGCCCTACCCGTGGATTTTCAATTTTTAGCTTATTTTTAGCATAGTCGAACCCCATGATTCCGAACTGCAAAAGAATCTCAGGCGTGCATGAAGCGTTCGCTCCGCCGTCAATCAGGATAAAAGAACCTTTTAATCTCGGGACTAGGGGTGCAAAGGCGATGCGTCTTATGTTTTTTTTTCGCTTCACTATTAGGCTCGCACCTGCCAAAAGAGCTCCGCTATTTCCTGCGGAAATAAAAACGTCACCTTCTCCTAAAGCTAAAGCTTTAAGACCGCAAGCCATAGAGCTGTCTTTTTTAGATTTTATAATTTCGATCGCTTCGTCTTCTGGCAAAATAATTTCATTTGTATTTACAATTTTGATTCCTTCGAGAGACACTCCTAATTCATCTGAAGTTTTTTTAATTTTATTTTCGTTTCCGAAAAGTGTTATTTCTACTTCAAATTCATCGGCCGCCATTCTCGAACCTTTGATAATCTCTTCGGGCGCTTTGTCCCCTCCGAAGGCGTCTATCAAAACTCTCATTTTTTTCATGATTTCTCCAAATGTTTAGTTAATCATCAGATCTACTTTAGAATAAATTTTTTATGCAAAATCTATTCAGTTGATAAGAAATATCCTTACTTATACCTTATCTATTATAAATAATTTATATTTACAAAAACATCCAAATACGATAAAATTATCTGAATTGTAAATCTTTAAGGATCTAGACATGAAAATCTATAAAACAAAACACATTATTAAACATAAATTTTATTTAGTTTTATTATTTTTGTTTTTTATCGTCTTTATATTTTTTGTAAAAAAAACGCAAAGAAGAAGCTGCCAGCCGGTCGTTAATACAATAAAAGTTACATTCAAAGAAGGTCTGAACATAATCGAAGTTGCTTCAATACTAGAGGATAACGGCATAGTTCCTAAAGACGAATTTCTTAAAACTTGCAATCTTCCAGCTAAATTCTCTAACTACTGGTTTCTGCCAAAAAATTGTAGAAAAGGGAGATACTATGTACTTGAGGGCTATTTATATCCCGACACTTATTATTTTTTTAGCAACGAAGATGCAGATTCGGTTTTAGACAAATTTCTAAAAAATTTTGAAGAAAAAACCAAAAATTTAGATTTACAAAGCGAAACCAATTTAGACAACGTTATCACAATTGCTTCAGTTTTGCAACTTGAGAGCAACCCAAAGGATGCTGCCAGAGTTGCATCGGTTATTTATAATAGAATCCATACGAAAAAAAATGGTGGGATTAGCAAATTTGGTGAATTTGGGATGAATTTTCTTCAATTGGATTCTACAGTTTGGTATCCTTACAAAAATAGATCAGAAGCCCCCGTTGGTTTTGAAAGTAATTACGATACATATTCTATTCACGGACTTCCTGCCGGGGCGGTTTGTTCACCAAGTTTAGAATTTATAAAATCGGCTTTACATCCTGAAAACACTGAATATTTTTATTTTTGCAATGACGAAAAAGGGAATATTTTTTATGCAAAAAAATTTAATGAACACAGTAAAAATTTGGCTCGTATTAAAAGCCTGTCTAATATCTCTAAGTAGTTTTGCAAAATTGACAAAATGGCGTTTTAGGATGATTCTAATATATTTTATAAAAAAATAAAAATTTTTTGATTTTTATTCCAATGAATAGAAAAAAATGTATAAATCAGCTTTATATTTCATAAAATAAACAAAGAATATTTGTTAGGTAGTTTTGACACTTGTATTTTTTTTAGGAATGAGTGATAATATGGTAACTATTAGTTAGAAGATTAGTGTTGAAATTGCTTTTAATTTTAAAAAATTAGGTTATAATAAGTTCAAGGGAGATATTTTTTCTAGAAAGTTTATTTTAAAAGAGATATGTTCATGTTAAAGAGAGTTTGGTAAGAATGTTTTTTCTTTGATGAGAACATGTCCCTTTTAACAGCGGACAAAAAGAATTTATTTTATTAGGAGTGTGTAAAAATGACGGAAAAAAAACCTTTTGGATTGGTTTATGTCGTTGATGACGACGCGAATGTTAGAAAACTGGTGGCCGTAGCCCTTAAGGAAAACGGGTTTGAAGTTCATGAGTTTGCCAGCGGTGAGGATTTGCTTGATGGCGTCAAGAGAAAACTTCCGGATTTAGTAATTCTAGATTGGATGATGCCAAATATGGATGGCCTGGCCGTATGTGGAAGACTTAAGTTGGAAAAAGACACAAAAGCGGTTCCAGTTATTATTCTTACCGCGAAAACGGAGGAAGATGATTGTATTTTAGGTCTTGAGATAGGTGCCGATGACTACCTCAAAAAGCCATTCAGCGTTAAAGAGTTAGTTACAAGGGTTAAAGCTATGCTTCGGCGCAAAGAGTATGTTAATCCTGCTCCGATTAAAGATGAAATTTTTGAAATCGGTGATCTCAAGATTAATGTTGCAAATCGTACCGTCGTTAAATCAGGTAAATTCTTAAATTTAACAATGAAAGAGTTTGATTTGCTAGTCAATTTGATTAATGAACGCAGTAAGGTTATGACTCGGGAGCAATTGATGAGTCGTGTTTGGTCTGCGGAATTCTCAGGTGACGCGCGAACTGTTGATGTGCATATTCGTTATTTGAGACAAAAAATAGAAAACAGACCTGAATCCCCAGTTTATGTCAGAACTGTTCGCGGCATTGGTTATAGAATCGCTTCCCTTGAAGAATTAGCAGGTTAAGAATTTTGATAGTGACTTATAGTTTAAGAACCTGTATCCAAAAGGGCAAGTTCCAGATTTTTGAAGAATTTTTCTTCAGCAATGATAAAAAAGCGCAATGAATACTTTATGTATTCTGAGCGTTTTTGACAAAATTTTGAAAAAAATTATTTAAAATTGGGTATTTTGATCCTTTTGAATACAGGTTCTAATATTTTTTTTGCGGTATTTGTTTGAATGAGTTATGTTAGTTCGTTTCTATGGGTTTTGATTGGTTTGTTTTTGATTTTGCAGGTTTTAATTTTTATTCTTGCGAGAGTTTATTTTAAAAAAAAAATTAAGACTCAAAACAAAAAACAAAAAGAGAAGCTTTTTTCTGTTTTTCACGATTTCAAAACCCCTATTACTTCAATTCTGGGTTATTCTCAGCTTCTTGAAAATCCCGAGCGAAGCGAAGATGTTCGCTTGGAGTTTCTCAAGATTATTCAATCTGAAGCTGAGAAAGTTTTGCTTATGATAAGCGAGACTTTGTCGGATGTTTCAGAAGGTGTTGAAAATAAAAGCGTTGCGGATTGCTCGAAAGTTATTAATTTTATTTGCAAGAACTTAGTGTTTTCCGCAAATAAAAAAGACATTAAAATAAAACTTGATATAGGAAGTGATCTGCACGCTAAGATGAGCGAAATCGCGTTTTATCGTGTAGTTTCTAATGTTTTGGAAAATTCGGTAAAGCATAATAAACACGGCGGGGCAATAGATGTAAAATTGTTTCAAAACGGTGATTTTATTTCTGTGGTTGTTAAAGATTCCGGAACAGGTATTAGCCCTGAGAATATAAATAATGTATTTGAACGTGGTTTTAGAGAAAATTCAGATGTTTGCGGTTTCGGTTTAGGTCTTTCCAATGTGAAGGAAATTGTTACTTCGCACGGAGGAAAGATCATGTTAGAAAGCAAAATTGGAAAAGGAAGTAAATTTACTATTTGTATTCCTCGGGACGAGAGCGCAGACAAATAAATTTTCAGAATCTGTTTTCATGACTGATTTCCAGTCAGGGAATTTGAAAAGAAAATTAGCAAAGTTTAGAAATTTGGATTTTATGGAAAGAATAAAAACAAAAAATCTTTTTGATCTTTCACACACTATAGCTGGTGATTTTTTCAAAGAATTTGAGTTTCCTTGGCTTGTTGTCCCTAGAATAAGTGAATTTATATCTGAACTGTCAAATACGCTTTCTAAAAATGAATTTGAAGAAATAAAAGAAAAAGTGTGGGTTTCTAAAAACGCTTTTATTTCTGAGCACGCAGAAATAAGTGGTCCTACAATAATTGAAAGCAGTGCGGAAATTAGGTTCGGGGCATTTATAAGAGGAAATGTAATTGTTGGAAAAAACTCTATAGTGGGGAATTCAACTGAACTTAAAAATTGTATACTTTTTGATAACGCACAGGCTCCGCATTTTAATTACATAGGCGATTCGATTTTGGGTTTTAAATCTCACATTGGTGCAGGCGTGATTATTTCTAATTTGAAATCTGACAAAAGCGATGTTTCAATAAATTTTGGCCAAACAAAAATAGAAACTAATCTTAAGAAATTCGGCGCAGCTTTAGGTGATTTTTCAGAAGTTGGGTGCAATGCGGTGATCAACCCTGGAACAATTGTGGGCAAATCAAGTGTAGTTTATCCGCTGTCTATGGTTCGAGGCGTAGTTGAAAGCGGTTACATAATGAAAGGCGCGGGAAATGTGGTTAAAAAAGAATAATTGGTTTTTTACATAAAAAAAATTGATTAGTTTAAATTATTATGTATATTTAACTGATTTTATCAAAATATATTGATTTTAAATGGGTTTTGATATACTATGTTAGCACTCGGCGCTGCTAAGTGCCAAAATTTTCAGGAGGGGGAATCTAAACATGGCAGAAATTAAACCTTTGTTAGACAAAGTTCTGGTCAAGCTTGAGAAACCGGAGGAAACTACGCGTGCGGGAATAATTGTGGCAGGGAAATCTAAGGATCAACCGATTATAGCCACAGTAATTGCAAGAGGTCCTGGTGGGATGATTGATGGCAAAGAAGTCAAGATGTATGTCGAATCCGGAGATAAGGTTATTATAAATAAATATTCCGGTACTGAGATAAGTTACAAAGGCGAAGAATACACGATTTTAAGTCAACGTGACATATTAGCGTTTGTTGGTTAGGGTTATCAACTGTTTAGTTTCAATTTTATTATTTATGTTGGAGGTTTAGTTTATGGCAAAAGACATAATTTTCGGCGAAGACGCAAGAAAAGCTCTGCGTCGCGGGATTGACAAGTTAGCTGATACTGTTGGTGTAACTTTAGGTCCCAAGGGAAGAAACGTTGTTCTTGATAAAAAATACGGTTCTCCTTCGATTACAAACGACGGTGTAACTATCGCAAGGGAAATCGAATTTGAGTGCGCGTTTGAAAATATGGGAGCGCAACTAGTGAAAGAGGTTGCTACAAAAACTAACGATGTGGCGGGTGATGGCACTACCACGGCTACGCTTTTGGCGCAAAGTTTGGTTCACGAAGGTATGAAGAATGTTGCGGCGGGAGCTAATCCCATAATGCTTAAAAAAGGCATAAACGATGCGATTGATGCGTCTGTTGAAGCAATAAAGAAAAATTCAAAAAAAATTGATGGTCCTAAAGATATCGAGCGAGTAGCAACGATTTCCGCCGGGGATTCGTTTATAGGAAAGCTTATCGCCGAGGCAATGGAAAAAGTAAGTTCAGACGGTGTTATTACGGTTGAAGAATCCAAGACTGCCGAGACTTATTCCGAAGTCGTTGAAGGTATGATGTTTGATAGAGGTTATGTTACTCCGTACATGGTTACAGATAGTGACAAAATGCTTGCAGTAATTGACGATGCTTATTTGCTTATCACAGATAAAAAAGTTTCGAGTATTCAAGAATTATTACCTCTTTTAGAACAAGTCGTTAGGCTCGGAAAGAAACTCGCCATTATAGCCGAAGACATAGAAGGTGATGCCCTCGCGACGCTTATTGTAAATAATTTGAAAGGCACGTTTAAGTGTGTCGGTGTAAAAGCTCCAGGGTTTGGGGACAGACGCAAGGAAATGCTTCGTGATATTGCGGTTCTTACCGGTGGTCAAGTGATTTCCGAAGAACTTGGTTTTGAACTCAAAGAAGCGAAAGTCGAGCAATTGGGCCGTGCTCGCCAAATTAAAGTGGAAAAGGAACGCACTATAATTGTTGACGGTTCGGGATCAAAAGAAGAAATAAATTCGCGTATTGCGCAAATAAGAAATCAAATCGAAGATTCCACGTCTGATTTTGACAAAGAAAAATTGCAAGAGCGTTTAGCAAAGCTTACCGGCGGGGTTGCGGTTATAAAAGTTGGGGCAGCCACAGAGGTCGAAATGAAAGAAAAGAAGCTTCGTATTGAGGATGCCCTTGCCGCGACAAAAGCTGCCGTCGAAGAGGGTATAGTTCCAGGAGGAGGCGTTGCCTTACTTAATGCTATCCCTGCTGTCGAAGAAGTGATAAATCGTAATGATGGTGACGAAAAAACAGGCGCGATGATTGTTCTTAAATCGCTTGAAACTCCGATTCGCCGTATAGCGGAAAATGCCGGCCTTGAAGGTTCGGTTATAGTGGATAACGTTAAAAAATCCAATAAAATTGGGTATGGTTTTAATGCACTTTTAAATGAGTACGGCGATATGATTTCAGCGGGTATTGTTGATCCTACTAAAGTTACACGTAGTGCACTTCAAAATGCCGCTTCGGTCGCGGGTATGGTTTTGACAACTGAATCTCTTGTTGCTGAGAAAAAAGAACCGCCTGTCGCGGCATCTGCACCTCCGATGGATCCTGGTATGGGTGGAATGTATTAAAGAACGACGAATTTAGATATAAAGTTTTAAGGACCTGTATTCAAAAGGGCAAGTTCCAGATTTTTTAAGAATTTTTCTTCGGCAATGATAAAAAAGCGCAATGAATACTTTATGTATTCTGGATGTTTTTGACGGAGTTTTGAAAAAAATTATTGAGAATTAGGTGTTTTGATCCTTTTGAATACAGGTTCCGGGGGTTCGTTGCCGCAGAATTGAAATGTTTGTTAAGAACCTTTTCTCGCAGACTATGGGATACTGCTTTCATTTGATTGGGAATTGTTTAAAGTTTTCTTTGAGATTGGTTTTACGACATCTTGAGAGCAGGTTTTGTTCTGTCATTGTTTTTTAATAAAATTAGATAGTTTGATTAAGTTTTCGATTTTCTCTATCTTTTTTCTATCCTTGTTATTCAATAAAGGCTTAATTATTCCCGATAAATCGTTTTCGCCACCGCTATTATTACTATTGATTTTATGTTTTAGAGAAAAAATATTCTTGATTTGATTATTTTCAATCAAATTATTGATATTAAAGTTTTTGTTTTCTTTAATATTTTCGGTATTTTTCGTATTTGATTTTTCAGTTGTGTTTTTAATCATATTTAAGCTATTAATAATGTTTTGCAGTTTTTCTATGTTTTGAATAAAATTCACCCTAGTATTATAAATTTAGAAGGAGTCTGTATAGTTTATGAAAACATATTCTTAGAACCTGTATTCAAAAGGATCAAAATACCTGATTTTCAATGATTTTTTCGAAATTTTGTCAAAAATACTCAGAATACATAAAATATTCATTGTGCTTTTTCTCACTTTGAAGAAAAATTCTTCAAAAATTTGGAATTTGTCCTTTTAAATACAGGTTCTTAAATTATTGCCTAAATTTTGTTAGTCTCATTAATTTTATTAGCTTCATTTTTATTTTGAATTTGAGCGCCATCATGTCCTATTGTATAGTTTTCTTTATATATAATTTCTGATATAGGAACTATTTCATATCCTTTTTCTTTTATCGATGTTATAATTTCTGGTAAAGAACTAGGTGTGTATTTTGCCCCGTTATGCATTAATATTATTGAACCTGGTTTAAGTTTTGGAATAATTCTCTTTTTCATCTTTTTACAATTGTAATCTTTCCAGTCCAAGCTGTCTATATTCCACTGGATGCAATGCATATTTAATTCATTTGTTTTTTCCACGACGTCATTATTATAATCCCCGTACGGGGGTCTGAACAATATAGGTTTTTTCCCAATAATTTTTTCTATCTTATTATTGCAATCATCAATTTGTTTTTTTATTTCTTCGCATTTCATTTTTGTTAAATGAGGATGTGTATTTGAGTGATTTGCCACGTCATGCCCTCTGTCTGAAATTTCTTTAACCGACTCCGGATATTTATCTGCCCAAAATCCCACAAGAAAAAATGTACTTTTAACATCGTGTGAGTCAAGAACATTTAAAATTTCTGAGGTTTGTTCATTGCCCCATGCTGCATCAAACGAAAGACTTACCATTTTTTTGTCAGTTTCAACCCGATAAATTGGCAATTTGCGTTCTTCAGCGGCAAATGGGAACGTCCCTCCTAAAAATAAAACAAACACCAGCGCTGAAGATAATAACGAGGAAAAGATTATAATTAATCTTTTGCGAGTTAATATAAAAATTTTCATAAAATTTAAACCTTAATTTAAGATGAATATTTATTTGCAGACATACTTTTTATTTTAGAACTTGTTTTCATAGACTATGAAATGCCATTTTTAAATAAATTTTGCTAATTTTCTTTTCAAATTCCTTGCTTGAAATCAGCTAAGCTACGTAATTTTCAATAAAAATTATTCAAAATTTTCTTTAAAATTGACATTCTGGGTTTATGAAGACGAGTTCTTACTTTTTGCCATAGCGTATTTGTTTTTAGTAGCGAGGCCGCCTCTGATATGGCGCTGTGATTTATTAATCTTTAATATAACTTTAACATCAGAATAAAGTTTTGAATTTATATTTTTCAATCTTTCTGAAACGTCTTTATGAACCGTACTTTTGCTTATTCCAAAAATTTTAGCGGCGTTTCGAACCGTTGTTTTAGTTTTAATTATGTAATTTCCAAGTTCAACTGCACGTTCTTCAACTAATCGGTTCAATTTTTCCTCCGATCAAAATTAAGCTATTAATTATTGGTTTAATTAACTATAAAACAATAACTATTTCAAAAACGGTTAATTTATTGCGCAAATTAAAGATATGTTCGTATAAAATAGAATTTATAAAAATATTGATTAAATACAATATTTCAAAACGTCAAAATATTTTTAACTTAAAAATTATTGAATTATTTTTTTTAATACAAAAAAAACTTACGAAATTTTAAACTTCTCAAAACAGAATTAATAAAAAATTTCGTTTTTTTTATTTTATTTAAAAAAATTTTATGGTTCCCAATAAATTTTTAAAAATCAGCCGAATAAATATTCATTTTGTACAAATTTTGATGTTATTTCATTGTGGCTTATGAATTAATATGAAGAAAATTAGTTCTATATCACAGTTTTTTCTTTTATTTTATTTTTATTAATAAAAAACCTGATTTTAAGTGAAGAATAATTTAGAACCTGTCTTTAAAAGGATTAAAATACCTAATTTTCAATAATTTTTTTCAAAATTTTGTCAAAAATGCTCAGAATACATAAAGTATTAATGGTGATTTTTTTCTCATTTTGAAGAAAAATTCTTCGAAAATTTGGGTAGTGTTCTAAATTTATTGACACAATTTATCAAAAGGCGTAAAAATATCTTATGGTAAATGACGATGACATTAACAAAATTAGGGCGTTCCGTGCCGTCTATGAAAATATCTTCGCTACCGAATAATCTGATAAATTCTTATTCTTCTTTTAATTTCAGTTTTTTCCTTGGCAAAATCAGAAGAAAAGCTTATCTTTTGCTCTTTTGAGTATTCATAGAAACGTTCGTTTGCATATCTGAATAAATTATACAAGGTGATAATTTTGAGAATATTTTCAATAATTTTAATCTTGTTTTTTGCAATTTTAGGGATAGTAGATATTATGAAATTTATTTTACTTAAAATTTTTAAAAAAGAAAAAACCAAAATATCAACCCCGAATGAAGCAGAATTTATAATTCGAAGCCTAGGAGTTTGTCATTCATGGGATTCAAAATACAGCAAATCTCAATTAATTTGTCTAGATTTTTCTGAATCGAAAGAAACTCAAAAAATTATAGATATTGCTTCAAAGAAATTTAATTTTATAGAATTTAAAAAAATTTCGTAATTTTGAAATATTGAGTATATCCTAAATTTTGTGTAATGTTATATAGGATGATTTTTTTATTTTGAATGACTACACAACTTAATTGATCCGAACAAACATATTGTCGGAAAGTCTCATACTTATACAGTTGAACGGGCAAACAGATTATTGAGACACTATCTGGCAAGATTTATTAGAAGAACATATTGTTGGTCAAAAAGTTTAGAGATGATTGAAAATTCTGTTTTGTTGTTTATGCATCGTAAGTTTTTGAAATATTTCCATGTTTAGCAGTGACTATCTTTAGACGAAAATGGTTGAAAATCGAATCGGTTATTTTATTGTAATAAATTCTTAACCTACAGCTTTTCTTTCGGGCAAACGCAAATATAATAAATATACGCAGCATAAAAAAAGTGCCAAGCTTCCGCATATATGCGCCGAGAGTTTTAAATCGGTTTGAATGTTTATCACAGGTTGGATTCTAGTGTTTTGAGTTAATAAAAACGTAGTAAAAAATGCGATAGCACTGTGGGCCAAACGTGCTAACAAAAATTTAAAGTATGAAATTTTAATTTTTTTAAGAATTGAAAGTATTTGACAGTGAACACAAAAACCCCCAAATGCAATAAAAACCGAAATAAGCGCAGGTGTTCCGCCGATTTTTGATATAGCGGCACATCCTTGT
This sequence comes from Oscillospiraceae bacterium, assembly GCA_031265995.1. Lineage (GTDB taxonomy): Bacteria > Bacillota > Clostridia > Oscillospirales > Acutalibacteraceae > Improbicoccus. The sequence goes on along the minus strand of JAISBW010000032.1, from coordinate 5,361 downwards.
GTTACTTCTAAAATTGCACCAACAAACGCTTGACAATTGTTTTCAAAATTAAGTTTGTTTATAAAAGATATAATAATGCTAAAAAGAACAACAAGCGCGCACATATTAATAACAACGACTGCCGTGCTTTCACAAGATTTTGTAATGGCTTCACTTATTGTTAATTCCATATTTTCTTGTTTTTCGTAGTTTGGAAGCTTTATTTTTTTATTCAAATTCTTAAAATTGGTTTGTTTTTGTGTTCTGGAATAAATTCCAAGGAAAATTCCAATTAAAATCGAAGACAATGTTTGTGCCAAAAGGATTTGATACGCAAACGGTTCATTTTTTAAAAATTTAATGCCTATTATGTTTATAATAAAAGCCGGACCTGCTCCGAATAAAAAAAAAGACATTCTTTGGGCTTCGTTTTTATCTATTAATTTGTTTTCAAATAAATCGCCGATTCCTTTCGCGCCCGCGGGATATCCGCCGATTAATCCCATGACTATTACGGCGGCGGCAGAGCCTGGCAAAAAAAACATCAGCGAACAGATTTTAGAACACAATTTATTTAATTTTTTGGCAAGACCCGAATTTACTATCCATGAAGAAAGAAACACAAAAGGAAAAACAGCGGGAATTAACATATCAGCACAAAAATGCATTCCAGAAAGCGCCCCCGCACTAGACGCTTCGGGGAATAAAATTATAACTAATATTGCAAGAATAGTTATTAATGCTAAAAATAAATTTTTTAATATTTTTAAATACTTCATTATGTTAAACTTAACTGTTCTCTGGTACGGCTATGTTTTCCATACATCTTAAATGAATTATAAAAAAAGCTTCGTCATTCTCTAATTTTGTTTCGTATTCTTGACTTAGAACTTCTTTATTATTTATTTCTTCAAAAAGTTTAGATTTAGCAAGGGATTCCGCACAAGATAGTGCTTCTTCAGGTGTTATTTGAATTTGAACTTCATTTATTTCTGTATAAATTTCTTTTTTAAAAGAAAAAGGAATTTCAAAATTTTTAATTTTAAAAAAATTATTTATTTCGGATTTTTCCCAGTTTTCATTGGGTTTAACCCAAAAATTAATTGGAATTTCCTTGCCTAACAACCACAATTTATAAATTTGGTTTTCCTTTCCAGTTTTCTCTTTTATAGTTTTTTTTAAACTTACTCTTTCGGTTATGTTATAAAATGTTTTTGCCCACACTTTGCCATCTGCGCAAGCTTTTTCGTCATTTGGAATATTAGAATCTGAATTAATCAAAATCTGCCCAGTTATAACTGCGTCGCCGGCAGATATCACCGGATTTCCTTTATAAGTTTCTATGTGCACAACTTGGCCATCTTTTGATGCTTTCATTGCCCTAGGCAAAGATTCAGAAGAAATTATTTCAGGAGTTTCAATTTTTTCTTTAACTGAAATATTTGCACCACAGCCGTCTATATTAACTGAAATCCAAGCGATATCAGGTATTTCCGACATAATTTTTTGGTTAACAAGCTGAGCATCAATTGTTTTTTTTAAAGTGCCTTTACGAATTCCAAATTTTTCGGCAGCTGAAATTATTTCGTTTTTATTTATATTTTTCAAATCATTTACATTTATATTCCATATGTAAAGAGACAGGATTTGAATTATTAATAAAAATAAAATTAACCCAACCGCCAAACCTTTGCGATTTTTTCTTTCAAGACAAAAAAATGGGAACCCACGCCTTTCTATTATTTTTAATTTTAAATTATTTAATTTTGCAGTTTTTAATAAATTTTCATATTCACTTGAGGCGGAACGCGCAAATAAAATCTTATCTATTTTGGTTATATCCCATAAATTAATTCCTGATTTAGACGACGAATTTATAAAATTAAGAGAATTTTTTCCTTCAATAGTAAAAATTATATAACCAAAAATCCATCTTATTAATTTTAACAAAATTTACTCCGGATATTTAGAACCTGTATTCAAATTTTAATTAAAAAATTCTACTGACTTAATAAAACCTTCGATTAGAAGTGCATCTGACGTAAGGCATTTGATTTTTAAATTCCTTCCGGCAAATACCACGGACGTTGATTTTAGTAAAATTTTAATTTTTAATTCCCCGTATTCAAGAATTTTTCTGCATCCTTCAATACGAGCCTCTCGATTGTTGTTAATTTCAATATGAGAGGAAACGCAGGCAAGCTTTACCGACGCAGTAAATAAAGAATTAAGTAATTTATGTTTTTCTTTCGGCACGCTTGCTTTCCACCCTTTAAGTATATGTGGATTGAAATTCTGGTAGACTTAGAACTTAGAACCTGTATTCAAAAGGATCAAAATACCCAATTTTCAATAATTTTTTTCAAAATTTTGCCAAAAATGCTCAGAATACATAAAGTATTCATTGCGCTTTTTTTATCATTACTGAAGAAAAATTCTTCAAAAATTTGGAATTTGCCCTTTTAAATACAGATTCTTAGTGTATCTTTAATCTACATCTTTCGGAGTTTTGCACTGAATTGGGGGAAGACTCATGCGGCTTGCTCAAGACGCTATTCTTCGGGGGTTTTCGTGTTTTCTCCTTATTCTCTTAATAGGTTGGTGCGGTTTTCTTTCGGTTGTCTTGCAAACTTTAAACATTTCTTTTTCAAAGTCATATGTTACCCAAAGAAATTTTACTTCCGGGTTATCTTTTGAAAAGTTTAAAACTGCAGCCGAAATATGATCTGCTTGATCTTTAGCGAATCTTGTGCCTTTATCACCTTTTTGCGAAATTTTGGCAACTTTTTTCAAAGCATTATGATCAACTCTGATATTTATTCCTCTAGCTTTAAATTTCTCCAACACCGGAATAAGTCCATCTAGGATTATACCGTAGTAGTCCTCTTGCGATAATTTCTCGAAATCAATCACTGTTACGCGATTTTTAAATACTTCAGAAAAATTCTCTAACGAATTAGTTGTGCCAATAATAAGTGTTTCGCTTAGATTTAAATTTTGATCCGATACTTTCGCCATGCCGTAATCCATAACGCTCCACAAAAAATTTAACAAACTTTCGTCTTTGACTCCTCCGCTTCCGCTAGATGTCCTGCTATTTAGCTTGTCCAATTCATCTATTAAAAGAACGACTCTAGGGTTGTTCCTTAACTGTACAATTTCTTTTCTTTCTTTTTCAATACCAACTTGACCAAAAGTGGCTGGCTTTTCATAGAAAATCTGGCGAACACAAGATCTTGGATCGTTTATATCAATGGAAGAGAATTCAATACTTGTTAACCTAAGACCTAAAGCTTTAGAAATTATATGTGCTGCCATAGTTTTTCCGCTTCCTGGCGGTCCGTTAAAAATCAACACTTTTCCGCGTCCAGAGCCTAAGCCAAGATGTCTAGCTGCTAGCCAAGAGCAAGCTTCTTTCATCAATTTTATTTTTGGTTTTTCTTGCCCCCTCATCTCTGCGAAACCCTCCTTAAGTTTTTCAATAATCCCGAAATAATCTCTAAAATCAATGGATTTATGTTGAATTCCCCACCAATTTGCAAATTGATAAGCTTTTTGGGGGAAAAAGCCTGTCAACATTGCAGATAAAGAAAGCATAATAATACCAGTGAGCATAGTCAAAAATCTTGCGTTATCCAACCCTAGCATATAAGATCTCCTTATAAAATTAAACTTTGTTGGCGATACAACAAATATATTTTTATTTTATTCTACCATAATTAAAACTGTTTGTAAAGTAATTTCTTAAGAAAAAAAATAAGAATTTTAAAATTAATATTTTTAATAAGATTCTAAGAACCTGTCTAATATCTCCGAAATAGCACATATTCTAGTTAAAATTTTAAAATTTTGCATTGCTCGTTAATTAAATACGCCAGTATTCGCCTTTCTCGCAATTTAAATTTTAAAAATTTTATCATAAAATCTGTACTACTTAGAGGTATTAGGCAGGCTCTAATTTCTTTGCCAATAACCATCTACTATTCCATATTCATAAGGTACGTTTCTGAAATTTATTATAGGATTCCAACCCCGCACAACATCTAAAGCAAGTTGTGTAGCCTCATCACTTTTTATATTCGTAACTTTACCATTATTTATGAGTGTTTTAACATTTTTGTATAAAAATTCACGAAAGTTTGTTTCGTGCACATGTTTTTTCTCTTTATTTTGAGTTTCCAGGTCTGAATAGATGACCTCAGCATTGCCGGTGTATTTTCTCATACTCAATATTTCAGGAATTCTAAAACCTTTGGATTTTCCCCTTTTCTGTAGTTCTTCAAAAACAGCACCAGCTAATCCATTCCAGCATGTATATTCGTTCTCTTGATCACCAATTTTAAGCCGGGACGAAAAAATAGTAATCTTTAAACAATAACCGGTATATCTACCGTTATACCAATCGTTACCAAAAAATCCTCCACCGAACTCAATCGGAATTAGACCTCCGGATAAGCCGTGTGGATCATATCCGTTTTCCACAGACCAAATTCCGGGCTTTTCTACGATAACGATCTCATGATTTGCTTCTGTCTTTGACTCTGTGGTAGTATCTGCAAGATTTCCTTTTTCTGTCAAAAGACTCTTTGCAGCCAACCCCAGCCCTACGGCCATAAAAACTGAAATTACTGCACACTTGCTTCCAAAAGACCACGTACCGGCCTTATCTTTTCTCGCAATTTGAATTATTTCGCTTACTGGTAAATTTACTGGTAAAGTGTCGTGTTTTCGTTTTGCGTTACACGAATCTTGTTTTAAAATTTGAAACAATATTAATAGTGCTAAGCTTCCACTTTTAATTTTTAAAAAGAAACTCCCCTCCAATGTTATCATCCCCCCTACACTTACAATCAAGACGTTTATATTATACTAATTTTATATTTTTTTGTCAAAAAACAACAGTGTTTGTGTGAAATATTAGACTTGCCCACTATAGCGCTCTGACTTATTGCAGATAACATGGTATAAAGTTCCGGGTGATAAAAATGGCAAATCCATTGTCAAAAGATTTGAGAGAAAAAAATGTAAAAACATAAGCAAAGTGGAGAAAAATACAGCAATATTCCAAAATGGTTGTTGATATCACTAAGAACCTGTATTCAAAAGGATCAAAATACCCAATTTTCAATAATTTTTTTCAAAATTTTATCAAAAATACTCAGAATACATAAAGTATTCATTGCGCTTTTTTATCATTGCTGAAGAGAAATTCTTCAAAAATTTGGAATTTGCCCTTTTGAATACAGGTTCTTAAGTGATATCGGCAACCATTTTGAAATATTGCTGTCTTTTTCTCCACTTTGCTTATGTTTTACAATTTTTTCTCTCAAATCTTTTGACAATGGATTTGCCATATTTATCACCCGGAACTTTATACCATGT
>JAISBW010000031.1 GCA_031265995.1 Oscillospiraceae bacterium | reverse complement strand
TCAAATCTATTCTGCAGGAAACTTAAGGCTCGCACTTTTGATGATTTAAAATCTGCTATTTCTATAGCACTGAATTCCTTATCTTTAAATGATATTTTAGGATGGTTAAAACACTGTGGTTATGTTCTACAATAAGTTAAAATGCTATATAAAAAACTTTTTGACTATAATAAATTTTTTTGAAATAAAATAATTATTAGAATCGAGGTGTTTAGTAATTGAAATTTTTTAAATATCACGCCTGCGGGAACGACTATGTTTATATAGATTGTTTTGAGAATTTTATTGAAGATCCTGGGAATTTATCTAAGAAAATCTCCAAACGCCGATTTGGAATTGGTTCAGATGGGCTCATTATGATTTGCCCTTCTGATGTTGCAGATGCTAAAATGCGTATTTTTAATTCCGATGGTGGCGAAGCGAAAATGTGTGGCAATGGAATTAGATGTACAGCAAAATATCTTTATGATGAAATGAATATTAAAAAAGAAAATATTAAAATAGAAACGCTTTCAGGGATTAAAAACGCGAGAATTTTAAAAACAAATAAAAATTTTTCAGTCGTAAGCGTAGATATGGGAAAACCCGAATTTATTCCTTATAAGATTCCAGCTGATTTTAATTCTGAAAATATTATAAATGTTCCTTTTAATATTTTAAAAGAAAAATATAATATTACATGCATTTCTATGGGAAATCCCCATTGTGTGATTTTTGCCGATAATGCCGATAATTTAGAAAAACTCGACATAAAAAAAATAGGAACCGCATTTCAAAACTGCAAAAAATTTCCTGAAGGAATGAATGTAGAATTTGTTAAAATAGAAAGAAAAAATGTTTTAAGTATGCGTGTATGGGAAAGAGGGAGCGGCGAAACATCAGCTTGCGGTACCGGAGCATGCGCGGCCGCAATTGCTTCTGTATTAAATAATCTTTCCCAAAAAGAAGATCAAATTAAAGTTATCTTAAAAGGCGGAGAAATTTTAGTGGACTATAAAAATGACAATGTAATCATGACAGGCGAGGCGGTAAAAGTTTTTGAAGGAGAGTTTTAATAAATAATTTTGAAATTATAATTAAATTTTTATTAAATAAAGAATAGAGGTTTAATTTTGCATATAAAGTAAAAAATAATGAAGAAAATCAAAAGTGGGAGTTTGCAGTGGCGGATTTAGAAGGCATTCTTGAAGATTACGGAACAAGGCTGAATCATGCGGTGACTGTTTACATAAACGGTTCTAAATTTAATTCTGATCATCTATTTCTTCAAAGCTTGGAATTTGAAGGTAGCGTATGGTCGGAAGCAAGTGTATGTGTCTTAAGATATCGCTGTGCACTACTTGACGGATTCGATCTTCATAAAGACTTTGCCAGCGCTAAAATTGGCGTTAAATTAAAAGTTGAATCAGGATATATTAAGTCTAATTCCAGTTCGGTTGACACTATTTTTGAAGGTTATGTTTATTCGATCGGTGCAGAAATTGAGAATAATTATACATTTCTCGAAGTTTCGGGTATGGATGGCAAAATCTGGATGATGTCAAGTAAAATTACTGAAATGAAAAAAGATAAAAAAAAATTTTCGGAAATTGTTTCTGAAATAACGACTAAATATTCCGGAAAATTTTCAGGCGGAACGAGTGTTAGTATAAAAGGCGAACCTGAATTAACTTCTCCAATATATCAGCGGGATGAAAGTGATTTTGAGTTTTTATGCCGTCTTGCAAATACTACCGGTTCGTTTTTTTATGTATTTCTCGGAAAATTATTTTTTACATCTCCAAGTGTTAATAAATCTGTAAAATTAAATATCGCCCCTTGTGTAGGAGTAAAAAGTGTAAAATTTTACGCAAATTTATTTGGCGTGCCCAAAGAAGTGGAAGTTAAAGCTATCAAAAAAGAAGATATCTCGCAAGCGGAAATATCAAAAGCGCAGCCTTCAAGCTCAATTGGAAGTGGCCAAACTGCACAAAGCCTTTCAAGCAATATTTCGGCTCCTAACGTAATAAGTATGGTGAGTAATTATTCGACCACTCCTGGCGAAGCGAAATTTTTGGCGGAAAGCAAAATGATCCTTCGTTCTTTTTTTGTTAAATGCGTTGTGAAAACCGATTTTTTTGTCGGCGCTGAACTTGGAACAGGCACGAAATTAAAAAAGTTCGGCGATCCGTTTGATAACAATTATCTTACGACTGGTATCCGTCATGTATACGATGGCGAACACAGCGATTTTTTTACTTTTTTAACACTTCAAAGTGACAGTTTTACACCGAAATCACCTTTTAGAATTTAAAAAATGGTATAAATTATGAATGAAAACTTAATTTTTAATAAATCCAGCAATCTTCCGCCTTCGATTCCGATAAAAATGGGGGTGGTTAAATCGCTGGAAGATCCTGATAACGAAAATCGTATTCTTGTTTCTTTTGCCGAAGATAATTCAGAATATTGGGCACATGTTTTAAGCCCATGTGCTGGAAATAATTTTGGTTTGGCGAGCTATCCAAACGCGGGAGAAACAGCAATTGTTGCGTTCATTGATGGATCTCCTTATTTTCCTGTAATACTGGGTTTCGTTTTTGATAAAAAAAACGTAACACCTTTAGCGCTTGATAAAGAAAACAAACAAGAAACATTTATAAGCCGCGGTGGATTTTCGGTTTTGCTTATGAATGAACCTGATAAACAAACCATTACATTTAAGACTAAAAAAGAACATCAATTTTTTATAGATGACGAAAATGAACTTTGGAAAATTTCAAGTAAAGACGAAAAAACACTCTTTAGCATTGATTTTAAAAACGGTGAAATTATTATTAATGCCAAAAAAATTACAATAAAAGGTGAACAAGACACAATGATTTTTGAAGACGGAAAAGGCTGGGAATTTTCAAGTAGCGGAGGTAAACTCGCCGCTAAAGTAAGCGAAGTAGCATTTGAGGCGCAGAGCAAATTTAGTGCCAAAGGCAACGGGGGTGCCGAGGTTCAGTCCGGGGCGAATTTGGTGCTTAAAGGAAGTATGACGCAAATTAATTAAAGGTGGTAAAAATGCCAATAATAAAAGGATGGAAATTTCCAATAGACATTAATAAAAAAACCGGCAGAATAGAAACGGTTTGTGATAACGAAACCGTAAAACAATCGGTAAATATGATATTAAAAACACAAATTATGGAAAGAAAAGTTGTTTCGTTTTATGGCTCCGAACTTCGTTCTTTTATGTTTGGAATAGTTGATTCAAATTATATTTCTTCTTTTAAAAAATCAATTAAAACAGCAATAGAAAAATGGGAAGACCATGTAAAAACAATAAAAATAGGCGTTCGCGCCGCCGGAGGCCCGGTTTCAAGAGTTGAGGCTGAAGTTGAATATACAACCGATATAAGCCCAGAAATTGAAAGAGTTACAAAAAGAATAAGTATGAGTGATACAAAGTAATAAAATGGAGCAATAAATATAAATGAAATTATTTGCAAATAAATATCCAAAAATCGATCATAGGACATACGAAAATCTAATCGAAGATTTTAAAAAAATGGCACGCGAATACACCCCAGGATGGAATTTTGAAGAACAAAGCAAAGATTTTGGCGTTGCTTTGGCTAAAATATTTTGCGAAATGCAAGAAAATACGATTGAACGCTTAAACGGCAGTTTATACAATCTTTATTTAACCTTTCTTCAGCTAATGGGTTTATCACCAAATCCCGCCGTTCCCGCAAAAGGAATCGTTATCGCGGATGCCGTTAAAAATTCTAAAGGTTCTTATGTTAAAAAGAGATCAAAAATAACCGCAGAAAGTATGGTTAATGGCGAAAGTGTTATTTTTGAAACACAAGAAGATTTATTTATAGCCGACAATTCAATTGAAAAAATTATTATGACTGATTTTGAAAACGACAGGATAACAATTGTTTATGATTCTTCAAACGATTTTAAACCCTTTCACATTTATGATTGCTCTGCCGGTGTAAATCTACAATTTCACGCAATATATTTTAAAAATGATGTTATTTTTAATTTTTCAAAAACCGATCTGACTTTTCGTTTTGAAAATCGATCCTCTGAAAAAACCGAAAAAGAAATTTTAGGTATTTTCTTAATGTCTAAATGGCAATGTTTTGACGGAAATGAATGGAAAGAAGCCATAGAAGTAACCGAAACCGAAAATAGAGGAATTAACATTAAATTTGATTCAAAGCCTCAAATGACCCAATTGTTAAATGAAACAGCGCGTTTTATACGAGTTATTTTAAATGTTTCCGAAGTTGATCTGACAAGAATTACGTGCTATCCATCGCCCGTAGTATCGCAAGCCGAAGAGTTTTTAAAAGGCGAAGATCAACTTGAAAAAAAAGAATTTCTTCCATTTGATGAAAAATATATGATATACGATTGTTTTTATATAAAATCTGATGAAATTTTTAGTAAAATCGGTGCAAAAATAGAAATTAAGATTAATATAAGTTTTGTAAAAATAAAAACTGATACAAAAAATCCAACGATAAAATACAAAATGATAATGAGCGACATTGATTTTGCCGACATGACCCCCTCTGACATAACAATTGAGCGTGTAAATTGGGAATATTGGAACGGAAAAGGCTGGGCTAAGATCAGTTTTTTAAACGAAAATTCCGAAAAAATTTTTAAAGCAGCGAACGAAAAAGAAGAAAGAACGATTAAGTTTATTTGTCCGGAAGACATAAAGGAGCGTTCAGTCGGCGCGTACGAAGGAATGTTTGTTCGCGCGCGTGTAAGCAAAATCAACAATCAATTTGATGTTATGGCAAATTATATAACCCCTTGTATTAGCAGTTTACAAATAAATTGTTCATATGATAACCCAAAAGAGATAAAAGAAATTTTTTCAACTTCAAATTTACAAACTTATAAAATCGAAATCCCTGCCGAATGCGAAACTCCAATAATTTTAATGAAAAATATAATTTCAGAAAAACCCTGTATGTATTTGTGCCTTTCAAACCCAATTTCTGAAGGAGTGGTTAATATTTTTTTTGAAATAGAAGAAGGAGTATATAAAAATAAATTTTCAACAAGATGGGAATATTGGGCTAGATTTTCTGATAGGAAATTTGGATGGAAATACTTAAACGTAATTGATATGACCGACGGCTTTACCCATAGTGAATCAGTGTCTATTGTTGGAAAAAATGATTTTGCTAAAGGTATTTTCTTTGGTTTAGAAGGGTATTTTTTAAAAATTACCGATATTTGTAAAGAATCTTTAAAAGCAAGAACGAAATCGCTACCAATGCTACGGGATATTAAGTTTAACTCTGTAAAAGTTCTCCAAAATGAAACTTGTCTTCCAGAATTTTTTGAAATAGAAAAAGGCCAAAAAAATAAAATTTGTTCGCTTTCAAGAAAAGGTGCATCGAATATTTCAGTTTGGGTTAATGAAACAGGTAAAATTTCTTTAAAAGATCAGGAAAAACTTCTTTCTGCAGAAAATAATGACGCTATCGTTGAATATAACGGTTTAGGTAAAATTGAAAATATTTGGATTAAATGGCACCAAGTAAATAGTTTATTATCATGTGGACCTTATGATAGAGTTTGCGAAGTAAATTTTTCTGATTCAAAAGTTACTTTTGGCGACGGCAAAAATGGAATGATACCGCCCGAGCAATACGGCGAAAGCATTAAAATAGAATATTCCGTTTGCAATGGAAAAAACGGAAATGTAGATTCATACGGAATTAAAGATTTTGTTTCAGTGGTTCCTGGAGCATCTAAAATATATAATCCTAAGCCGCTTTCAGATGGACTTGACACAGAGGCGCTTGAATATGCTTCTTATAGAATTTTTACAAAAATACAAGGTGGCGATCGGCTTGTTTCGGTTGCAGATCTCGAACATGCGATTATTGCATGTGATCAAAATATTCACTCAATTAGATGTCTGCCTCATTTTAATAGATTTAGCGAACCCGATATAGGGCAAATAAGCATTTCAGTTCTGCCTGAGCAGTTTCCGTGCGGATACGAAAAATTTACCGCGATAAAAAAAAGAATTTTTTCTCTTTTAAACGAAAGAGCTCCATTTACAATTTTTGAAAATTCACATGTAAATATCTTTGAAGTTTTTTATGTTGAAACCGCAGTTCGTTTAAAAGCGGTTATTAAAAATTTAAGTGTATATCAAGAAGTTCATAAAGAAATTTTTGATCGTATAGAAAAATTTTTAAATCCAGTAAGCGGAAATTTCTCGGGCAACGGCTGGAAGATAAGTGATTTTCCAAGAGAAAATGATATAAGGTGCTGCATAAAATCTGTTCTTGGCATTGAATGGATAAAAGAGATAAATATTTTTTCAAAAATGATTACTGAAAAAGGGAAAATTGATATTCCTTCTGAAGAACTAAGCAAACTTAATTTTAATGTACCGGTATTTGGTGGTGCAGAGATATATCTTGATATTTGAGAAGTGAAATATGATTGATTTTGAAAATTTCCATAATCAGGATCTTAAAGAAATTGTTAATGAAGCGAAAAGCAAAATTGCTTATTTAAATCCTGAGTGGACCTATCAAGGCGAATCTGATCCTGGCATAACTTTAATTGAGCTTTTTTGTTGGCTTAAATTTGTTCAGCATGAATATTTAAATAAAATTTCCCCAATGATAACGATTAAATTTTTAAAATTATTGGGTATATCTTTAAAAAAAAATCGAGGTTCCCGTGCGCTACTTGAAATAGCCGAGATAGAAAAAGATGTTTTTGTTCCGAAAAATACAAAGTGGAAAGCTGATGATCTAGTTTTTGAAAATAACAAAAAACATTATCTGATTTGCGCAAGAATTTTAAGCTTAGAGTTTAAAAATTCTGATTTAAGTGAAAAAATTGAATTCTACAAATTAGATGGAATAAGAAAATTTTATTTATTTGGCAAAAAACAAAACCAAAAAGAAGAATGCGAGTTTGTAATAAATTTTGATTCTCCGCTGCCTTCAAATAAAAAAATAAATCTTTATTTTGAAATTTTTAATCCTGAAGGGGTTGTGCGTAATCCGATTTCAAGAAATGATTTTATTCCCAACGCGAAAATCATTTGGGAATATTGGGGTCTAAACAATGGTAAAACAGGATGGCACGAGATTAAAGTTAAAGACAAGACTTATAATTTTCTTTTTTCTGGTATAATTGATTTTGTAATAAATGGAAAACATGAACAGCAAAACGGGATTTATACTATAAGAGTGCGTCTTTTAAGTTCAGATTATGATTTTCCGCCAAGAATAACAAAAGTACTAACCAATGTTTTTGAGGTTGAACAAAAGGATACAGTTTGCCATCAGACTTTTTTCAAAAAAAATGAAATAAAAATCTTAGAAGACGGAACCGCTTTAATCGAATGTTCGGATCACCTGGCAATTTACGGCGAAACTTTAGTTTATTTAAAGAAAAATAAGTCATGGATTTTTGAACAAAATTTTATTTTAGAAAAAAAACCAGAATTAGGATTTGTTTATATAAAGATTAAAAATATCAGCTTTATTGATAATCTGGTTGATCTTGAAAAAGCAGTAATGTTAGTTTTTTATGATAAAAAATTTAAAGACAAAATAATTATAGGTAGCGGAACCAATTTTTCACCGCAAACATTTGATATAAATTTCGAAAGAACTTCGCTTTATGATAGTTTTAAATTGATAGTAGGGAAAAGAAAAGATTCTGAAATTTTTTTTGACATATGGAAAAGAGTAGATGATTTCTTTTCTTCTCAAAAATTTGACAAACATTTTATTTACGAAGAAAATATGGGTTCGCTGGCGTTTGGCGATCATACGCATGGAGTTTCGCCTGATGCGGAAGAAAACAATATAATATTGTGCAATTTGGCGTTTACTTCCGGATCGCTTTCTAACATAAAAAAAGGCATGATAAACACAGTAGAAAGCGATAACATAACGCTTAAGAGAACATGGGTAAGACAAATAACTGAGGCATGCGGCGGAAGGGACGGCGCGAGTGTGAGAGATGCGCTCAGGTACGTTTCCGAAGTGTTTCATAAAATCAAACGGGCAGTAACGCTTGATGATTATCGAAAGGTAGTTCTTGGCACTCCGGGTATGGCTTTTAAAAATATATCTGTTTTTTCGAATAAAAGCCTTGATCACCAGGTTTCTGTGACTGTAGCCGTTCAATGTGGGGATTCTTTTTCGCTTTCTGAAAGTTGCCGCAAAACGATTGTAAATAGACTTGAAAAATATAGATTAATTGGAACAAAAATAAACGTAATAGGACCAAAACCGCTGGAAATATCGTTTCATGGCAAAATTTCAGTAAATTCTTCTTTTAAAGCTGAAAATCGCGACATTGAAAATGAAGTCAAAAAATTTGTAGAAAATCTAAACAAAAAAATGGGTTCAATATTGCGTTACGGTGATATTTTCGGTAGGATAGACAACATTGGCTGCGTATCTCATATTAATGATCTTAATATATTATCTTCAGGAGATTATAATTTTGATAAATTCGCTTCAGGCGATATAGCCGCTCCGCCGAATGCGATTTATGTTTTAAAAGAAATAAATTTTAATTATATTGTTAATACAAAGTTTTAGAGTTAAAAATTGCTATTATAAAGGCCACCGATGAAAGATAATTTTGTTTCTTTTTTGTTACTATTTTTTTTGACTTCTTCACCTATTATTTTGCCGGCTATAGATATTTGCAAAGCTCAAACTAGTGAGGAAAACGAAGATGAAAACGTGTTTGATTTCATAAAATCAAATATAAATTCCGATAATTGGATTCTTTACGCCGGAATAGCTTTGACTTCAATATCCGTTGGCGGATTGGTTTTTATGTTTTTGCCTAAAAATAAAAACAAGATTTCTAAAAAAACAAAAAGAAAGTTTAAAATTTTTAGTATATAATTATTTAGATTCAAAAGTTAAGAATCTGTATTCAAAAGAACAAATTTCAAGTTTTCGAAGAATTTTTCTTCAGTAATGATAAAAAAAGCGCAATGAATAATTTATGTATTCTGAGCATTTTTGGCAAAATTTTAAAGAAAATTATTGAAAATTGGGAATTTTGGTCTTTTTAAATACAGGTTCTAAGTTCTAAAAATATATTTTGAGGTTTTTGATGAATGAAGTTAGAAATATCTGAAGGAATAAACTTTTCGTATATTCATTGTTCTAAATTTAAAACATCGCAAATATCGGTTACGTTTTTTTTGCCAATAGAAAAAGAAACAGTTTCGGAATACGCGCTTCTAATTAACGTAATGGGAGCTTGTTGCAAAAAATTCCCGACTTATAGGCTTTTGAACAAACGCCTTGAAGAACTTTATGGCGCCGAGCTTTGTAGCGGTTCTTCAAAAGAAGGGGATTACCAAGTTTTAAATTTGTCGATATGTTTACTTGACGACAAGTTTATTGCAGATAATTCGAGAAATGTCTATGAATCGGCACAACTACTTTGCGAAGTTATGTTTAATCCTTTAGTCAATGGCAAAGAATTTGAAAGTAAAGTTTTTGAACAAGAAAAACGTCAACTAATTGAGCTAATTGAATCTGAAAAATCAGATAAACGTACCTGGGCGTTGCTTAAATGCGAAGAATATATGTGCTCCAGACAAAAATGTGGAATTCCAAAGTACGGCAAAATATCCGATATCAAAAAAATAACTCCCGAAAAACTTTATAAATTTTATGAAAAACTTCTTAGTGAATCCCGAATTGAAATAATGGTATTAGGCAATTCAAATTATGAAAAAATATATGAAATATTCAAAGAAAATATTATAAAAATAAAAAGGAATCTAAATTTTAGTTTTAAAACAGAAATTATTTCAAATGTTAATAAAATTTGTGAAAGGCACGAGAAAATAGAAGCCGAGCAATGTAAACTGGTTATGGGATTTAGAACCGGAATTGCAGAGCCGTGTCAAACAAACGGAATGATTTTAACTTCGGCCTTTTTTGGTGGTGTGCCGACATCCAGGCTCTTCTTGAATGTAAGAGAGAAAATGAATTTATGCTATTATTGCAGTTCAAAATATGAAAAATCAACTGGGAATTTATTTGTTGAAAGCGGAGTTTCAATTGAAAATTTAAACAAAGCGAAAGAAGAGATTATTAATCAGCTTGAAGTTATTAAATCTGGTGATTTTGTCGAATCGGAAATCGAAGACACTAAAAGGTATATTATTCAAAAAATATCAAGTATAGAAGATAGCATCTCGACCATAGCTTATTGGTATGTTTCTCAAACACCTTTTGGCAAAACTAAAACTCCGAATGAATTTTTAGAAGAAATTTCTAATGTGAATAAATCAGATGTCATAAATTGCGCTAATAAAATTAAACTTGATACTGTTTTTGCTCTTGTTGGGAAAGCAAATTTTTAAATTAATATTTTTTTTCAAGTTATAAAAAAGGTATAAATAATGGGAAGCGCAAATCCAGTTGTTAACGCATCACTTATTATGTGTAATATGTCTTGTTCATTGCCGCCGGGAGCTCCCGCGCCTAAAGCTCCGTCTTTCCCTCCGGGAGCTCCTGGTCAATTAATGGTTCCACCTGCAAATAAAGTTATGGCGGGCGGCGCTCCTGCGGCAAATATAATGGACACCAACGGTAAAGTTGTTTTCCCGCCTAGTAATTCTTGCCAATCCCAAACCAATCCCGCTGTAATTGCGGCAAGCAACGCCGCTACTGCAGCCGCAATGGGAACCCCAATGTTTGTTCCAGCCCCTTGCACGCCTACTTTTCCAGGACCTTGGACTCCTGGCTGCGTTACTTGCATGCTAGGAGGTCAACCAATGCTTAACAACACCAGCAAAATTCAGTGTGTAATGGGGGGAATGGTTCAGATAAACAGTACTCCAGCTACCACGGTGAGTATTCCTTAAAATTAGGGTTCTACATTCCTTAGAGCCTGTCTGATATAGCATTTTAACTTTTAATAGTCGTGATTATGTTCCCAAGACTTTGATATACGTAGTCAGGCGTCAAGGTTTTTCGTTAATTCTTGTTTCATCTTATTTTAAAAGAAAATGGGTTAAACTAGAGTTAGGGCTTTGCAAAGGAAAAAAACATACGATAAACGTGAATCAGAGGCCAAAAAAGATTCACGGCGCAACATAAGGCACGCCGGTCATGTCTCAAAACTATTGACAAACAATAACTAATTCGAAGATAATAAAGAATATGGTTACAAAAATTATTACTTGCCCTCATTGCGGCAGCAAAAAAGTATACAAAAAACGGAAAAATTAATGGAAAACAACGTTATATTTGTAAAAATATAGAATGTAAGCGTAAAACTTTTTATGATAATTATGTATACAATGCTTGTAAATATGAGGTCAGAAAAAGAGTTCTAGCATGGTCTGCAGATGGCGCGGGAATTCGTGCAATTGCACGTCAAGAGAAAATATAGCACTTTGACTTATTGTAGGCTATATCCACAGTGTTTTAACCATCTTAAAATATCATTTAAAGATAAGGAATTCAGTGCTATAGAAATAGCAGATTTTAAATCATCAAAAGTGCGAGCCTTAAGTTTCCTGAGAATAGATTTGATTTTTGACCAAGCATTTTCAATCGGGTTAAAATCAAAGCTGTATGGTGGCAAAAACCATACTTTTACACCTTTTTCAAAAAGAGGGTCAAGAACGCCTTTAACTTTGTGAACCGAGAGATTGTCAAGCACTAAAATATCACCATTTTCAAGCGCAAGAGCCAAAATTTCTTTCACATAATTACCAGATTTTTCTCAATTTAATTGTTACCATTGGTTTTCTGCCACGGTTTAATGGTCTGTGATCTGTGTTTCCAGATTCACAAAATTTTGTCCATATTCTTTTGACTGAATTCAGTGATACCAGCAACCATTTTGAAATATTGCTGTCTTTTTCTCCACTTTGCTTATGTTTTACAATTTTTTCTCTCAAATCTTTTGACAATGGATTTGCCATATTTATCACCCGGAACTTTATACCATGT
>JAISBW010000009.1 GCA_031265995.1 Oscillospiraceae bacterium | reverse complement strand
TTTCTCCAAAATAAGGAAAAAAGCGCAATGAATACTTGATGTATTCTGAGCATTTTTGACAAAATTTTGAAAAAAATTATTGAAAATTGGGTATTTTGATCCTTTTGAATACAGGTTCTTAATTCCCGGCAAGCTAAACGTGCCGTCTTTTATTAACACGTCTAGATCCATCTTATGTTTTTATAAGCATTAGATTCAGTAGTTCCATAGC
This sequence comes from Oscillospiraceae bacterium, assembly GCA_031265995.1. GTDB lineage: Bacteria > Bacillota > Clostridia > Oscillospirales > Acutalibacteraceae > Improbicoccus. The sequence goes on along the minus strand of JAISBW010000009.1, from coordinate 37,804 downwards.
TTTTTGCGATATGGAAATATGTTCTGGTACTCGCGCAAATATTCAAGCGTCATTAATAGCATGTCTTTGATAGAAATATTTTTAAGACCTCCATGAGCTTTTTTTATTCTGTCTGCAGCTACGAGTATTTCGAGCATTTTTTAAAAAGTTTTCGGTTTTGCTCCGGTTAGTCTCCGGAATTCTTCAGGTTTTAAACCTTTTATTTCTTCATGTTTTGACATTAATTCTGTTACATCATGAGTTTCGAAAGAGGTCTATTGCTTGACAAACATTTATTATGTTGATAGAATAAATCTGGGGTTAATATTCCGTATTGTTAAATTTAAGGAGATTGATCTTGGATATGAAAGAAATTATAAAAAGAGTTATGAATAAAATCACAAGTGACGAAGAGAAACTGGCGTATTTTATAGGTTTGAAAGATTCTGGCGAAATCTATAGGTATTGTCTTTCTATCGAAGGCGGTTATTCAAAAGAAGAGTTTGATGATTGCATGGAGAAGATTTTAAACAAGGCTGAAAAAATTGAAAATAGCAAATTTGGTTCAAAAAAGAGTAAGGTGTTTTCTAAAATTCTTGCGGCAGGTTTGGCTGCACTTTCAATTGCGCCGATTGTTGATAATAATTTAAATGTTTTCGCCGAAGGCGAAATTACAAGCGACCAAAGAAGCGACCAAGAATCAGAAACAGAATATGAAGCTACAAGCGAACAAAAACAAGAGCTAAAAGCAGACGATGAGTCGGTTGCAGGTAAACAAGAACAAGAGTCAAAAGCAGAAGATTCTTTGGAGGTTTCTTCTTTTTCTAATGGTGCTTTGCCCAAACATAGTCGTCGACGTAGCAAATTTTTTTTAAATTTTGGTTTAGGAATTTTTACTGGCGTAGGTCTTTTAAAGCTTTTTCAATTTTTTGGTGGAAAATCCACTCCTGATCCTACTCCTAAGCGTACTCCTGAGCCTGCCCCTACTCCTTCTAGGCAAACTCCTGATGATGTTTCGGGCAATTTTCGTCCTCCTGCAGATTATGATAGCGATACTTTTGTTTTGCCTTTTGGTCCAAATTTGTTAAGTTTGTTTACTATTATGAAAACAATAGGAGATATCGCTAATTCGGCTGGGGAAGAAGGAGTAATTTTTACAGAGGGAAATGTTGGTCATTTTTCGTCAGTTGCGGAAAAAGCATATGGTCTTCGTTTTGTTCTTATTTTGTTAAAATCGGATGAGATATGGCGCAATAGTTTCTTTAGGTTTTTACGAGATAAATTTCAAATAGCGAGAAGTATGGTTAATCAAATTAGAGATCTTAGTGATTCAGCGTCAGAAAGATCCGTAAGATATGCTACTAATTATAATGATTTTTTAGCTGGAATTGGTACTTTGCTTGATAGTAATAGAACCAGTGAAGACGCAATAAATGAATTTTTAGAACTTGTTGATAAATTTTATGGAAGTTCTTTAGCGTTTGCTGGTGGTGGAGCATCTAAACCTGACCAACCTGACTTTCAGCCTATGACAGTGCGAGCACCAGCACCAGATGCACCAGATGCTCCAGCAGAAGATGCACCAGCACCAGATGCACCAGATGCTCCAGCAGAAGATGCACCAGCACCAGATGCACCAGATGCTCCAGCACCAGATGCTCCAGATGCTCCAGCACCAGATGCTCCAGCAGAAGATGCACCAGCACCAGATGCTCCAGCACCAGATGCTCCAGATGCTCCAGCACCAGATGCTCCAGCAGAAGATGCACCAGCACCAGATGCTCCAGATGCTCCAGCACCAGATGCTCCAGCAGAAGATGCACCAGCACCAGATGCTCCAGCAGAAGATGCACCAGCACCAGATGCTCCAGAAGCAGGATCATAGTGATCTCTCGACACTACCAGTGGTTAATTGTAATGAGGCTTCTTATTCAGAGAGGCGTGCTAAAAAGATACGGTTGATTAATTTAGTAAATTTAAAGCCATTTTTGGATGAAAACGAAAGTGGTTTGGTTTTATTAGTGAAACATAAAATCAAACAATGGTATTCTATGGTTTATGAAAATAAATTTTTATTTTTTAGTTATGTTAAGTGTATTTTTTGCAACCAAATCAAAAAAACTTCCGAGAAATTTTTATCACTAGATTATTACTTGACGAATACTTATTTTATTGATAAAATAACACGGCACAAAACAGGGAGGCTGTCCTCCTTTGTGAGTTGACTTCAGGAGGAAATCTATGGCAAAGGAAAAATTCGAAAGAAATAAACCGCATGTTAACATTGGAACAATCGGGCATGTTGATCACGGCAAAACTACATTAACGGCTGCGATTACGAAGGTTTTAAGCATGAAAGGCGGAGCGAGTTTCGTTGATTACGCCAATATCGATAATGCTCCGGAAGAACGTGAACGCGGCATTACAATCAGTACGACTCACGTTGAATATCAAACTGATGCACGTCATTATGCTCATGTTGATTGCCCTGGACACGCAGATTATGTCAAAAATATGATAACAGGAGCAGCGCAAATGGACGGCGCAGTTTTAGTCGTTTCAGCCGCGGACGGTCCAATGCCGCAAACTCGCGAGCATATTTTACTCGCACGCCAGGTAGGCGTTCCGCATATTGTTGTTTTCATGAATAAAGTTGACCAAGTCGATGATTCTGAACTTTTGGATTTAGTCGAAATGGAAATTCGCGATTTGCTTTCAGAATATGAATTCCCTGGGGGAGATATTCCCATTGTTAAAGGTTCGGCGCTGAAAGCTTTGGAATCTGATTCTAAAGATCCTTCGTCGGATGAGTACAAATGTATTCATGAACTTATGGAGGCGATCGATAGTTTTATTCCTACTCCGGAACGCAAAGCGGATCAGCCGTTTTTAATGCCGGTAGAAGATGTTTTTACTATTACCGGTCGCGGAACCGTTGCTACAGGCAGGGTGGAACGCGGTCAGCTTAAGGTTTCGGAAGAAGTTGAAATTGTAGGTTTGGCTCAAGAACGGAAGAAGGTTGTCGTCACTGGAATCGAAATGTTTAGAAAAATTCTTGATTATGCAGAAGCTGGCGACAATGTCGGTGTTCTTTTGCGCGGTGTAGAACGTAGTGATATAGAACGCGGTCAAGTTTTATCCAAACCAGGAACGATAAATCCTCATACGAAATTCAAAGGTCAGGTTTATGTTTTAACTAAAGATGAAGGTGGAAGACATACTCCGTTCTTTAACAATTATAGACCCCAGTTTTATTTTAGAACTACCGATGTTACGGGAGTTGTCTCTCTTCCTAAAGACGTAGAGATGTGTATACCTGGCGATAACGTCGTAATAGATGTCGAACTTATTACCCCTATTGCAATAGAAGAAGGTCTGCGTTTTGCTATCCGCGAGGGCGGTCATACTGTTGGATCAGGTGTGGTAACATCTGTGGATAAATAGTTAAAATTTTAAAAATTGTTTAGTTTGATAAAGAATTAGAAAAACGTTGGGTTTGTTTTCTGTAAAAATTTTGTAAAAAGGAGCTTTTAGGTTTGCGTATTTAATCTAGCCGGCTCCTAGGGTCGGCGTGGTGGAATTGGCAGACACAAGGGACTTAAAATCCCTCGGCAGAAATGCTGTATCGGTTCGAGTCCGATCGCCGGCACCAATATTGCAAGAACAATTAATAAAAATTTTATTTGGAGTGTTTTAGTTGTCTAATAATGTTGAAAATTTGATGGAAGTCACCACAGACAAGATAAAGGCTCTGGCCGATGTGGATGCCGTTGTAGGAAACGAGGTAAAAATAAGCGAAAATGTCTCCGTCATACCAGTTTCTAAAATCTCTTATGCTTTTGCTTCAGGTGGTACGGATTTTTCGAATAAGAACCCAAACAATAGAGACCTATTCGGCGGAGGAGCGGGAAGCGGAATTACGATTACACCCGTTGGATTTTTGGTTATAAATAATGGCATAGTAAGTTTCTTGCAAATTGAGTCTTTTAGCGGTGCATTCGATAGGCTTATTGCTATGGCTCCAGATATATTCAACAAAATCAGCGCATCGATAAAACATAAACGCGAAGAGAAAAAGAATAATAATTCAGAAAATCTTTAAAACTATATTCACAGTTTATGAAAGTAGGTTCCCAAGTTCTTCAAAATCACCCTGTTTCATATTTCTGGTCGGGTTGTACATTCTTTCGCTTATCAGATTCCCTTCTAACAAAGAAAGTGAAAACTGTCAATAAGACGGCAATAGACAATGCTGCACCGGCAATGACAGGAGTATTCGGCGAACCGATAGAAGCTGGTTCAGTGAAACTAGGGAGAACGTCAGGCGTTTCTAATGAACTCGTCGCTTGCGTTTTGTCTTATTCCGCGCACTGCGAAGCCAAATCACCTAGTTTAGCCAATAGTTGGTCGCATGCGCCTCTTTTCGACAGATCGACATGGCAAATATTAAGTTCTCCGAGACCCCTATTTTCATACAATCCTCTAATTCCACGCTCCACTTCTTCTCCGGAACCAAATTTATCAGTAGCGCTACAGCAAGGCGGCGCATATTCATTTATCACAAAAACAACTTTTGCTAGGGGGCAATTTCTTCTCCGTATTTCAAGCCATTCTTCGATTGCTTTAACACTTGTTTGTTTTAAATTAGCAGTTATCACAAATATTCGAGAATTTGCAGCATAAGCCACAGAAATGGATCTGTACATCTCTAGTCCGGCTGTGTCCCAAATGTTTAATTGATGATTTCCTACAGGTTCACGAAAAAAATCTGCACCAATCGTGGCTTCAATACTTTGAGTATCCACTTTGTCCCCGAAATGCACTTTATTAACAATTAATGTTTTTCCAACCCCTGAGTCGCCTACAATTACAACCTTATAGGTTTTAGGCCCAGGATCAGCAGCTACGCGATTGCCCATTGTTGGAAATAAAACAAGGGCAGCCATAGTACTCGAGATAAGTTTTTTAAATAATAAATTTTTCATATTTTTTTTAACTTATGTGTAAAATACGTCACTATTTTTATTTTACAATTTTTTATTTAAATTGTCAAGATTTGTTTTCTAAAAATTCGAATTTTTTAAACCGAAATGGATGTATTATTAAGAATCTGTGAGAACGAGTTCTTAATAAGTTAGCGCAATATGAAATTTTATATCAAGAATTAATTATTTCTTAATTTAATAAAGCTATTTTTATGTTAAATAATATGATTATTTGGCTTTCAAAAATTTAATCTGGAATTTTTTCTCAAAAAAGAGTAAAATAAACTGTGGAATTTGTTTTCGTAAAAAGGGGGTAGTTTTATGGAAATTATTGAAAAAGCTATCAAAGAAGAAGCTGGTAAAATAAATGAATACGAAATATATTCAGATAGAATAGTGCCGATTGTGGCATTGCGTGGGATGGTTATGTTTCCTGGGATGATGCTACATTTTGATATCGGCAGGAGAAAATCGATCTTAGCGCTTGAAGACGCTATGAAAAATGGTCAAGACATTTTTATAACGGCCCAAAAGGATGTTAAAATTGATGATCCCGATACCGGGGATATCTATGATGTAGGCGTTGGTGCGAAAGTCAGACAAATAATACATCAGCCTGGAGGTGTGGCAAGAGCTCTTGTTGAGGGCTGCAATAGATCTCAGGTTGCTGAAATTATTGCTGGAAAACCTTTTATGAAGGCAAAAATAAAGGTTCTCGAAGAGATAAAAGGTCGCAAGAGCGTGCCTTGCAAAGCTTTGGCAAGAAAGATCAAAGATATGTTTGTTGAATATTTAAATCTCTCGCCGCGGATGCCTCCGGATTTGGTTATAGGTATTCATGCCATTAAAGATACCGGACAGCTGGCCGATTTTATCGCTTCTAACATTCCTCTTGATTTTGAAGATAAACAAAGAATTCTTGAGGAATTAAATGAAGATTCGCGATTAGAGATGACTATAGTTTATCTTGCGAAAGAGTTTGATATTTTAAAAATTGAAAATGATTTAGCCGTACAGCTTAAAGATAGCATCGATAAACGCCAAAAGGAGTATTTTCTCAGAGAGCAAATGAAGGTGATCTCAGAAGAGCTTGGTGAGGAGGAGGATCCGCGTAGTGACTCGGAAAAATATATTAAGAAAATAAAATCTTTGAAATTAAAAAAAGAAAATTCAAATAAGTTGTATGAAGAAGTTGAGAGATTTGCACGTATTCCGACTGTTTCGGGTGAATCCGGAATGATTCGTAATTATCTTGATTTTTGTATTTCTTTGCCTTGGAATAAACTCTCCAAGGAGAATTGGGATATAGAAAAAGCGGAGTCTATTCTAGCAAAAGATCATTATGGTCTTGAAGATGTTAAAGAAAGAATTATCGAGTTTCTTGCGGCACGTAAGTTGGCTAAAATTCCAAGCAGTCAAATTTTATGTCTCGTAGGTCCTCCTGGAATAGGAAAAACTTCCATTGCAGAATCGCTGGCACGCGCGATAGGGAGAAAATACGCAAGAATTTCATTGGGGGGAGTACGCGACGAAGCTGAGATTAGAGGCCATCGCAAAACTTATATCGGCGCGATGCCTGGGTGCATAATTTCAGCGGTAAAAAAAGTTAGAGTAAGAAATCCGCTGATTTTGCTCGATGAAATCGATAAACTTTCAAAAGATTATCACGGGGATCCTGGCGCCGCTCTTCTTGAAACATTAGATCCGGAGCAAAACAAAGCGTTTTGTGATCATTTTGTTGATTTAGATTTTGATCTTAGCGAAACTTTTTTTGTTGCTACGGCCAACGACAAATCTAAGATACCTGATCCGCTTGCCGACCGAATGGAGATTATTAATCTTTATAGTTATACTCATGAAGAAAAATTTAATATAGCTACGAGGCATTTAATTCCGAAACAATTGAAAAAAAATGGTCTTAACGTGAGAAATTTTGTGATTGAAGATTCTGCACTTCGCGTTCTTATAGATGGCTATACACGTGAAGCGGGCGTGCGTGAACTTGAAAGGAAAATAGCTTCACTGATGAGAAAAACTGCTAAACTTATTGTAATGGGAAAAGAAAAAAAGATTAAGATAGACGAAAATAACCTTAAAAAAATGCTCGGACCCAAGAAATTCAAAAGAGAGGACGAGGCTAAAGAAAATGGGGAAATCGGTATTGTACGCGGGCTTGCATGGACGGCCGTCGGAGGGGAAACTATGCCGATTGAAGTTTCTTTAATGAAAGGCAAAGGGAAATTGCACATTACGGGGTCATTAGGTGACGTTATGAAAGAATCCGCTAAACTTGCGGTAAGCTATATAAGAAGTAACTCCGAAAAATTAGGAATTAGTAACGATTTTTATAGCACGATGGATATCCATATTCATGCTCCAGAAGGAGCGGTTCCTAAAGATGGACCTTCTGCAGGAGTAACTATGACGACTGCGCTTGTTTCCGCGCTTAGTTCAGTTCCTGCGCGTCAAGATGTGGCGATGACGGGTGAAATTACGCTAAAAGGGCGTGTGCTACCAATCGGAGGTCTGAAAGAGAAAACAATGGCCGCTTATCGAGCGGGCGTAAAGACAGTTATAATACCTTCAGGTAATGAAAGCGATCTTGTAAGTGTTGATGTAGCGGTTAAAAAAGCGATAAATTTTGTTATGGCCGACAATTTAGATACAGTTTTAAAAGAAGCTTTGATTTAATCTTGTGTTTTAATGCTGCACATTTAGTTTTTTCAGCATTGTTTTGCGCATTTATAAATTGGATTTTTATGTAAGAGTTAAAGTCTTGACATGAACTGAATTAAAAAGTAAAGTTTCTTTAGCACTTGTTTATGAATGTTGCCTAGTTTTAAAATTTGTGGGTTTGTTACTAACAGATGATGTTCTTTTGTTTTGTTCGCTGTTTAAATATTTTAGGAGGAAAAAATGCAAATTAATCAAAGTTTAGTTATGAATTTAATATGTTCCGCTGTAATCGGTGCAACATTTATATTCTTTTCACGTTCGCAAAGTAAAAAAAGAAAAAACGAAGAAGAGATGCGTAAGAGTTTAAAAATAGGCGATGAAATTATTACAGTAGGTGGGATTATTGGCAAAATAGTGAGTTTACGCAGTGATGGTGATTCGATTGTTATTGAAAGCGGAACTGAAAAAATAAAAATAAAGCGATGGGCTGTTTCTGGTTTTAATGTTAGTGAGATAAAATCTTAAAAATTTACATAGTTTTTATTTTGTGAGGTTCTTGTAAATTTTTCTCTAATTCTTTCAGACGTAGCATTGCAGGAGGCTTGTATTCAAAAAGATCCGGACGCTCCCGAAGTTAACATGAAAGAATTGGTTTTAGGGTAGGTCTACTTTAAAAGCAGGGCGAGCGCTTATGATATTGGCTATTGTGGGTTCAAGAAGTTTGAATATAAACATAACAGGTTTTGTCCCGCAAGGCGTTAAAGCGATAGTAAGCGGGGGAGCGTTAGGGATAGACACAGCTGCTGAAAATTTTGCCAGAGAACATAATTTGCCGATTCGAATTTTTAAGCCAAATTATTTTGCTTTCGGGAAGATTGCTCCTATTTTAAGAAATAAACAAATCGTTAAGGCAGCTGATCGTATTTTGGCAATTTGGGACGGCAAATCAAAAGGTACTTTTCATACGATCAAATTTTCATATATCTTGAAAAAACCTATTACAATTTTTGTTATTTGTGATCAATATGTAAAAAAATAATAACAAAACTGGAAATTTATTTTCACATAAAATAAAAGATAAACAAAAAGTGTCAAAATTTATTAGGAAATCACGTTTCGGATTTGATTAGAGCTGGTTACCAATCTTTAATGTTTGAGGTGATGGCAGATGCAACCGAAAAATAAGAAAAACTATGAGTTTTTTTAAAAAGCTTATTTCCTGTTTTACTCTCCTTTGCGTTCTCCGGGCATGCGGTTTTTTCAACGCCCCCTGAAGCTAGTGAAAGCAAAAGAAAGTCTAGCAATAGCAAATGGCGCTCGTATACTACTTGGGTCGGTGCTGGTGGCATCGCCATAATTTCAGCCATCGCTCTTAACTATTTTGTCAAGGGTCAGAAATCGGATTTATCCACTGCTAACGCCAATCGATCTGATCGATCTACTGGTTTGCCTCCGGAACAACCAGAGAGCAATGCCACTAGAGGAATCGCAACAATCAAATATGGTGAAAAAAGCTTAGTTTTAGGTTTTCGACGCGATGAAACTGTTAAAGATTTTCGCGAAAGATGTGTCTTGAAACTTTGCAGGGAAAGATCTAATCCATCCCGCTATTCTTTAAAGTATGGCGAATCTGAGCTTGATGAGGAGCAAGAAATTTGGGATTTTTTTGAGAATGAAAAAGATGACATTATGCTTTGTTTGTGTGAGCGTAAAGATGATAGTATTCCGCCAAAACCTGCGGCAATATTGCCAGTACCGCCATCTTCTGCAGAAGTGGCAGCTTCACCGTCTGTTCCAAAATATAATTTTGAATATAAAGGCGATGAATTTTCACTATCAATCCCGGATGATGGTACGGTGCTTGATGCTAAAAAAATGATTGCAGAAAGATATAAAAAGCCAGTTGATTATGTCTCTTTATTGTATAGGGGTAGAGATTTGCACGATGAAAGCAACTTATTGCGTTCAAGAATCGCTGTTGAAACATATATAGAGATCTATCTCCGAAGTGATGATGCAGTTTTGCTTACGTCTATAGGTCCTGGTGATTTTAGTAGAGCCGGATTTGGAAGACCACTTGACTTTGAAGAAAAAGCAAATGAATTACAACGACTAGTGCCAGCTTATAGTTTACGTTATTGTAAAAGATGTTTTATATTTTATGATTACGATTTTGATGAAGCTTTAAAGGCGTTGCAAGAATCATTGCAATCATAAGCAGCATAGTTTTCAATAAAGTTTTTAAAGAATTTTCTTCAAGATTACTGGTATTTGAAGTCTATGGGAATAGGTTTTTAATATTGTACAAAAATTTAATAAAAAGAGGCTTTAAAATTGGATTTAAATAAAATTAAAAAGATTCATTTTGTGGGTATAGGCGGTTCAGGGATGTTACCTCTGGCATGTATCGCGCTTCAAAAAGGTTTTTCGGTCAGTGGTTCTGATATTCAAAAATCTTTAAATACTGAAAAACTTTGCAGTTTAGGCGCAGAAATTTGTATGAATCATCAACCTAAAAATATTGGAAATTCTGAATTGGTAGTTTATTCAAATGCCGTAAAAAAAACAAATCCGGAAGTCAACGAGGCTATTAAAAATGGAATAAAAGTTATTTCAAGAAGTAAATTTTTAGGTGAATTAACTAAAGATTATAAAAAATTAATTGCAATTTCAGGTTCTCATGGCAAAACAACCACAAGTTCAATAATTACCTGCATATTAGTCGATGCAGGATTTGACCCGACGGCGATTATTGGGGCCAATTTTAAAAAAATAGGCGGAAGTAGCCAATTGGGCAAGTCGGATATTGTGGTCTGTGAAGCATGCGAATATATGGATAGTTTTCTTGATCTCGAACCTAATTTAGGTATAATTCTAAATGTCGACGACGATCATCTCGATTATTTTAAAAATTTAAATGGCGTAATTAGTTCGTTTAATAAATTTGCCGATAAGTGTAAAAATCTATTGATTAGTGCCGATGACGAAAATACGATCGCCGCAACCAAAGATTCAAAAGCCAATAAGATTTTTTATAGTTTAAGTTCAAAAGCACAATGGTTTGCGGATAATATTAGAATCAATTCTTGCGGCTATGCTAAGTTTGATGTGTTAAATTGCGGAGAAAAAATTTTTGAAATCAATCTTAAAATACCTGGCAGACATAATATTTACAATGCTTTGGCCGCGATTGTCGCATGTGATTTCCTGGGCGTCAGAAAAGAATTGATTAAATCCTCACTCGAATCGTTCACAGGAGCCGACAGGCGTTTTGAACTAGTGGGGAAGATACAAGGAATAACCGTTATTGATGATTTTGCGCATCATCCGATGGAAATAGAAGCGACTTTAAAAACTGCGGTTAATTTGGGTTTCAAGCGTGTTTGGGCAATATTTCAGCCTCACACTTTTTCAAGGACTTTTTTACTTATGGATAACTTCGCGCGCGCGCTTTCAATTGCCGACAGAGTAATTTTAACAGATATTTTACCCGTTAGAGAAAAAAATATATATGGTATAAAATCAGAAGATTTAAGCAATAAAATTAGAAATTCCTTGTGTTTGGGAAGTTTTGAAAATGTTTCTAAATTTATGTTAGAAAACACGAAATTAGGTGATTTAATTTTGACAATGGGCGGAGGAGATATTTATAAATGTGCACATATGATTTTTGAAGGATTGAAAAATGCAAAGTTACAAAAAGTTTGAAGATACCATAGCCGCTATTTCTACGCCGATAGGAATTGGCAGTATAAGTGCGGTTCGAATTTCAGGGGAAAAAGCGATTAAAATTACAGAAAGGATTTTTAAAGCGCGGGATGGGACAAGTTTATATGATGTTAAAGGATATCACGCCAAACTCGGACGGGTTTTCGATGGCAAAAAACCTATCGACGAAGCTGTGGTTCTGATTTTTAAGGCACCTAAAAGCTATACCGGTGAAGACATCGCCGAAATTTTTTGTCACGGGAATGTATTTCTCATAAAACAAGTTTTAAGGCTGGCAATCAATAATGGCGCACGGCTTGCCAATCCTGGGGAGTTCACAAAACGAGCGTTTTTAAACGGCAAAATCAGCTTAGAAAAAGCAGAAGCAATAACGGATCTGATTTCTTCAAATTATAAAACCGCACTAGACGCGAGTTTTTCTGTATTTGAGGGTAAACTCGGCGAAAAAATAAAAGAAATAAAAGAAAAGTTTATTGACATATTATCGGAACTGAACGCCCGTATAGATTATCCCGATGAAGATATTTCAGATTTAGACGTAGTAAATATGAAAAACAAAATAAAACTTGCGAATAGTGAAATTTTAAAATTAATAAATAGCTACTCTAAAGGGCAAGTAATAAAAAATGGAGTTAAAACCGCGATAATAGGGCCGCCAAATACTGGGAAATCCACACTTATGAATTTGCTTTCTGGATACCAAAGAGCAATAGTTTCTGATATCCCAGGTACAACGCGCGACACGATTAATGAATCTATAGTTCTTGGTGATTTAAATTTGGTACTCACAGATACTGCGGGAATAAGAGAAACTAACGAAAAAATAGAAAAAATTGGAATTAGCAGAGCCATTGACATGGCGAAAACATCAGAAATAATATTGCTGGTTTTGGATTCATCAAAAGAAATATCAAAAGAAGAAATAGAACTATTAAATTTATTTAAAAAAGATAAAGTTTTAATAATTCTTAATAAATCAGATCTTAAAGAAACGATATGCATTGACGAAATAAAGAAATACTCATACGAAATTGTAAAAATATCGGCAAAAACAGGGAGCGGCATAGAAAATTTAAAAGAGAAAATCTACAAGCTAGTTGGCTTTGCGCCGTCCGATACCGAAAGTTTAATTATGATAAACGAACGCCATCTTGATATTTTAAACAGATCACTTAAGCTCTCCGATGATGCAGAAAAACTTTTAAAAAACGAACCTTTGGATATGACATCTGAAATAATCACAAACATATTAGAAATACTCACAGAATTTACGGGAGAAAACATAAATGAAGAAGTTGTTAATATGATATTTTCTAAATTTTGTGTAGGTAAATAGAAATTAAATTTGTATCTAGAATCTGTTTTCGTAAACTATGAAATATTAGAACCTGTATTCAAATAGAGTAATTGTATGATATATCTAAATCTTTTGGTTACATTTTTGTTACCTAGTGCGTTTGTCGTGGACATAAATCCAATGACATAATTATCATATTTTGGCGAATCCTTGTGTAGTGCTAAAATTATTTTACAATATTTTGAGCTATGGTTCTAATTCTGTCGATAATTTTTTCCATTATTTTTCTTTTAAATGGTTTCTTTAATTTTCCTACTCGTTCTAATCGTTCTAATATATTTTCAAATAAAGGAGCGGGATTTTTTAAACCTTGGTCTATCTCAGTTAATGCGGTATAAAATTTGCCTTCTGTGTTAATAATCCCAAAAAAATTTCCATCCTGACCAAATAGATTCAGCGTGTATTCGACAGCTTGTCTTAATTTTGTTAAATTAGAAGCACTTGAAATTTTTTTCGTTAATTTGTTTATTTCATCTTGATAATTTGGCAATGATTCCAGAAACGACTCCATACCTTCTGCTGTTAAGCCTAATTTTTCAAAAATAATCCTTTTTAAAATGGTTTCGCGCCCGGAATATCTTTTTTCGTGCAAAAATATTAAAGGCGCATATTTTTTAAATGACATTCCATCACTTATTATTCTTCTTTTACCTTCTTTTATATCGCCTCCGATATCAATATATATGCCGTCTGACAAATCAGGCAAATCATAAATTAAATTATTGGAATCGTTATGACCCATCGTTGTCATAATTATTACTTCAGCATTTTTTATTTCCATCGGAGTGCAATTGAATTGTGTGCCCATTGAATAAATGACAATTCCGCTAACCTTTTTATTACCGCTTCCCTTTGTATCGTATTCCGCCATTTCTTTATGCAATCTATTAATGGGACCGGCGTAAGGATCACTTACGATTAAATTAATTTCTACTCTTCCTTCATCTTCATAAAAAGCCTGAAGCCTTGAAGCGACTAAACTTGCGCTAACCGAACCTCGGCTGTGACCACAAATTTTAACAATAACATTATCACGTGTTCTCAAACCAACTTCTACTTCTCTTTTTATAAACTCAAAGCCTTTTCTTTGTGCATCGGCGATACTTAAGTTTCCGATATCGGTCATTCCTGGTCCTTCTACATTATAAAAAGCGGTATCATTATCTGGAAGAAGTTTACCGCGAATTCCGGGTCCCCATATTTCTTTTCCGAATCTTTCTTCCATCTCTCGTTTTGCATATGATTTTGGTTCTTCCTCGTTTTCGATAGCTTTTTTTTCATAATACGTTTCAAAACTCCTAAATGTCATTCCTGTGCCGTGAAACATAACTATTATTTTTGCTGTTCTCATAAAAAACCCTCCTTAAAACCTGTATTCAAAAGGACTAAAACACCTAATTTTCAATAATTTTTTTCAAAATTTTGTTAAAAATTCTCAGAATACATAAAGTATTCATTGCGATTTTTTTCTCATTAATTTGAAATTTACCCTTTTGAATACAGGTTCTTAAACTTTACCATACCATTTTTCTATTCTTTCTACTAAAGCTCTGCAAATGCCATTTTTATATCCTCTTTTTGTTTTATCCATTTCTTTGTTTAAAATTTCTATTGCTTCTTTAGATTTATTTTTGAAAATTCCAACAACAAGCTTTCGAGCTGATATCAAGGCTTGATAAAATTTTCCGCTTTTGTCTAAATAACCAAAAAATAATCCTTTTGGTTCAAACATGTTAAATACCGTTTGAAATGCGCTTTTAATAGTTAAAGTTTTTTTAATTTCTGAAATAATTTTATCTTTTTCTATTTTATAATTAGGAAGGTACTCGACCAATTGGTCAGGCGTTAAGTTTAACTTCCTTGCGATAACATTTGTTAAAATGCTTATTCGTTCTTTTTCTCTTCCTTTTGAAAAATTATAAATTCTTTCAATCGATTCTTTAAGATTTCCTGTTGTAACAAACGTTAATTCTTCTGATTTTGATAATAAATAAACTCCCGCATCAAAATCTTCTTTTTGTTCGAGAACTTCGTCATAAAATATTTCCCATTTATTTTTATCGTTATGATTTTCCTCTGAGATAAAAATATGTGTAGCATTATTAATTAATTGAGGAGTAAAATTTACCGCTCTATTAAATCTATGAAGCAAATGATCTTTTGGAAAATAACCTCCCCCCATTGTGTAAATTAATACGCTTTTCTCAAATCTATTTTCTTCATTTTTGTTTTCTAAATCCTCTCTTATATTTTCCCCTTCCTTTTTTGCCGAAGGACCTGACCATGGGTCGCTCGAAATAAGTCTAATTTGTACATTCTTTTTATCAAAAAGCTTTGCTTTAAGTTTTTTTGCAAAACGAGTAGCCCATACCGCGGATATGCAGTGGCCATATATAATGATCCTGAAATTTACTTGATTATCAGAAACATTATTAATTTGCTTTCCAAATTCTAATCTTGGGTTAATTTCGAAACTTCCGTCGATTTTTAAGCGAAAAATATCAGGTTGAATATCCTCCTCAATATAAAAAATACTGAAATTACTATTGTTTTTAATTTTTTTGTTTAAAATTTCCAGACGATTAAATTTTGTTTTATAATCAGTCGATGAGTGGTTTTTTATAAATTTATTTAAATGCAATTCTAAAATTTTAATATGTGACATTTTAATTTTGTCTGCTAAATCTAACAATTGCTGCCATCCTTTTTGAATCTCAATTTTTTCAATTTTATCGGGAACATCTTCCAGCAACGTTTTTTCAGTTTTATTGAGTATTTTTTCATAGCCAACAACACTGGGAAGTAAACATTTGTATTTCCAATTGCCTTCTGAATTCGTCATACGATTTATATTTTTGTTTACTTCGTTTCCGACTTTAAGCAGAAATCCTGATTTAAGTTTTGAATCTACGGGTTGGAAATTAATAAAAATTTTTATTGGTTCTGGCATTTTTCGATCACCTACGCTATTTTGGATTTTAATATAAAAAAATAAAGTTATTAAACCATATTATAGTATATAACTTATAAAAATTCAAGATAAATTTTCAGGTTGAAATACATATTTGATTTATAAATTTTGTAAATTTGCAAGCTATTGCAAAATTATTTAAAGCAGTGTAGAATGAAATCAGTTTTTTCTCTGAGGGGAGTTTATATGAGCAGAAGCCTAAAGAAACAGCCGTTTGTTCACCCTAAGTTACTTAAGCATGTTGAGGATTTGAATCGAACTGGAAAAAAGCAAGTGCTTAAGACTTGGAGTCGTGCTTCGGCAATTTACCCTGCGTTTGTTGGTCATACGATTGCCGTTCATAATGGCCGCAAGCATATTTCTGTTTATATAACAGAAGACATGGTTGGTCATAAGTTCGGTGAGTTTGCACCGACGCGTATTTTTAGAGGTCACTCAGGTTCGAAGGCCTTAGCTAAAATAAAAGGCAAGTAATACAAACTAAGTCTTGCTTGCTTGATTTCGGGGAGTTTTAAAGGATATGAAAAACTCGAATAATTTAAAATCGTTTAGTTCTGAGGTGGTGGCTCACTTGAAGTATGCTCGTATATCTCCAAGAAAGGTAGGTATTGTTCTAGATTTGATAAGGAACAAACCTGTGCGTTTAGCACTCGCTATTTTGCAGAATACTTCTAAATCGGCGTCGGAGTATCTCGAGAAGCTTCTTAAGTCGGCTATTGCCAATGCAGTCAATAATAACGATATGGAAGTTTCAAATCTTTATATAAGTGAGTGTTTTGTATGTCCTGGACCGACGGCACGGCGTATGCTACCTGTATCAAAGGGGCGCGGACACAGAATTTTGAAGCGTTCTTCGCATGTTACAATTGCGGTTAAAGATAGAAGGAGTTAATGAGTGGGACAAAAGATTAATCCTCACGGTATGCGCGTGGGAATCAACAAAAATTGGAGTTCGCGTTGGTTTGCAAATTCAAAGGATTTTGCGTCGATGTTGGTGCAAGACAATGTTTTGCGTGCCTTTATCAAAAAAAAGATTTACAATACAGGTATCCCTAAGGTTGAGATTGAGCGTAGCGGTGTTAAGGTTAGGGCGTTCATACATTGTGCTAAGCCAGGTCTTGTTATAGGGCGCGCGGGGGCTGGCATCGAGAAACTGCGTTCAGAATGCGAAAATCTGATTAAAAAGCCCGTGGTGCTCAGTATCGTAGAAATCAGGCGTCCTGATTCTAATTCTCAGCTTCTTGCTGAATTTGTTTCTCAGCAGCTTGAGAAAAGGATTTCTTTCAGAAGAGCGGTAAAGCAAGCAATTGGTCGCGCTATGAAGTCAGGAGTGCGCGGTGTAAAGATTCAGGTTTCAGGAAGATTAGGCGGCGCCGAAATCGCTAGAACGGAGCACTATAACGAAGGGAGTATTCCACTGCAAACCATAAGGGCAGATATTGATTACGGTTTTTCAGAAGCATCTACTACCTATGGTATAATCGGAGTTAAAGTTTGGCTTTATAAAGGCGAGATATTCAAAGGAAACCGTGGTAGTCCTGAAAATAAAGGGGGAGAAGCTAATGCTGTTGCCAAAAAGAACAAAGCATAGAAAAGCCCATCGCGGGAGGATGAAAGGTCGCGCGTACCGCGGTAATACGCTTGCTTATGGTGATTTCGGGCTTCAGTCGCTCGAGCCTTGCTGGATAACTTCTAACCAAATTGAGGCTGCGCGTGTTGCAATGACTCGTTATTGTAAGAGGCTCGGAAAAGTTTGGATAAAGATTTTCCCTGATAAGCCTGTCTCGAAAAAGCCCGCCGAAACTCGTATGGGTAAGGGTAAGGGCGCGCCTGAGTTTTGGGTTGCGGTTGTCAGACCCGGTCGTATAATGTTTGAGTTGTCCGAAGTTTCTGAAAAGATTGCAAGAGAGGCGATGAGACTTGCTTCAGCAAAACTCCCAATCAAATGTAAGTTTATAAAGCGGGAATCTGGAAATCTAAGTTTAAACAAGTTCGTGTGAATTGCTTTGATTTGAAAAAAAGATTATTTTTTAGAAGTGGTAATTTATCAAAGTTTTTAGTTTGTGGTTTGATTGGTCCGTATATTGTTTATCGAGGTGTTTTTTTTGACAGTCAAAGATGCGAGAGAGTTATCTAACTCTGATTTAAAAACTAAGCTTTCTGATTATAAGTCCGAGCTCTTTAATTTGAATTTTCAGCGCTCAGTTAATCAGCTTACAAATCCCATGCGTATTCGTTCAGTTAAAAAGAGTATCGCAAGAATACTGACTGTTATGAAACAAAAAATCAATTCAAGTGAGGTTTAAAAAATGCAGCAAGCTCTTGTTGGCACAGTGAAAAGAATGGCCCGTAAAATAAAAATAGGCGAAGTTGTAAGTAATAAAATGGATAAGACTGCTGTGGTTGTTGTCGGCTATTTTATTAAGCATAAGTTGTATAAAAAAGTGCTTAAACGAACCACAAGACTTAAAGTACATGATGAGAAAAATGAGTGTTCCATAGGCGATCGTGTAGAAATTATGGAAACTCGTCCTCTGTCTAAAGAAAAAAACTGGAGACTAATAAAAATTATTGAAAAAGCAAAATAAGAACCTGTATTAAAAAGGGCAAATTCCAAATTTTCTAAGAGTTTTTCTTCTAATAAAATGAGGAAAAAAGCATGGTGAGTACTTTATGTATTTTGAAAAAAATTATCGAAAATATAGGTATTTTGGTCCTTTTGAATACAGGTCCTAAGAGGGGTTTTTATGATTCAGATTCAGTCTAGGCTTAAGGTTGCGGACAATACCGGCGCGAAAGAGATTATGTGTATAAAGCCTCTCGGCGGTACACGGCGCAGGTATGCACGCGTAGGGGATATTATTGTTGCTTCAGTTAAAAAAGCTTCCCCGGGCGGTATGGTAAAAAAAGGTGACGTGGTTAGGGCTGTCGTGGTGCGTACTAAAAAAAGTATTAGGCGCAGCGATGGGTCGTATGTTCGCTTTGATGATAACGCTGGAGTTATAATAAAGGATGATAAAAGCCCAAGAGGAACTCGGATTTTTGGGCCAATGGCGCGGGAACTTCGCGAAAAGGATTTCAACAAGATATTAAGTTTGGCTCCCGAGACTTTGTGAAACGGAGTTGTTTTGATGTTAACTGGAAATTTGACTAAAAAATTAAAAAAAGGCAGAATTCACGTTAAGAACGGTGATTCGGTTGTGGCTTTGTGCGGGAAAGACCGCGGGAAGCGTGGTAAAGTTTTGGCCGTAAGCCCCAGAGAAGGAAAGGTTATAGTGAGCGGTGTAAATATTGTTTCCAAACACGTTAAACCACGCCGTGCCGGAGAAGAGGGCGGAATTTTAAGGGCTGAGAGTGCTCTTTATTCGTGTAAAGTTCAGCTTGTGTGTTCACATTGTGACCGCGCAGTTAGGGTTGCACATAAATTTGATGAGAATGGGAAAAAACAACGTATTTGTAAGAAATGCGGAAATGTTGTTTAGTTTTTTATCAGAATGTAATAATTTATACTTAGCAGAGCAATTAGTGTTGTTAAAAAACAGGGGGAAAAATGACAAGGTTAAAAGAGCTCTACAAAAAAGAAATTGTTCCTAAGCTTGTGGAATTGTTCTCGCTTAAAAGTGTGATGGCTGCGCCGAGGCTAGAAAAAGTTGTCATCAATGTTGGCGCAGGTGAGTCACGTGAGAATTCTAAGGTTATCGAATCAATAATGTCTGATTTGTCCGTGATTACGGGGCAGAAGCCTATACCTTGTCTTGCCCGAAAATCGATTTCTAACTTTAAGATCCGCGAAGGCATGAAAATTGGTGTAAAAGTAACACTCCGCGGTAATAGAATGTATGAGTTTGTCGATCGCTTTTTTAATTTAGCTTTGCCTCGTGTGAGAGATTTTCGCGGTATTAATCCTAAATCTTCCGATGGGCACGGCAATTATAATATTGGGGTTAAAGAGCAATTAATTTTCCCTGAGATAGATTATGATAAAATTGATAAAATTCGAGGTATGGATATATGTTTCGTTACCACCGCCAGAACAGATGATCAGGTTGTAGAATTGTTGCGTTTGCTAGGTGCTCCGTTTTCTAAAAGATCTGTAAAAAAATCTAAATAGGGGGTTCGATATGGCAAAAGCGTCTTTGATAGCAAAGCAAAAAAGAATTCCAAAGTTTCGAACACGAGCTTATTCGCGCTGTGGGATTTGCGGCAGGCCACGTGGTTTTTTGCGTTTATTCGGAATATGCCGCATATGTTTTAGGC
The DNA here is from genome assembly GCA_031265995.1 of Oscillospiraceae bacterium. Lineage (GTDB taxonomy): Bacteria > Bacillota > Clostridia > Oscillospirales > Acutalibacteraceae > Improbicoccus. Next base: position 17,850 of record JAISBW010000009.1, on the reverse strand, counting down.
GGCTTGCCCATAAAGGCGAGATCCCTGGGGTCCGAAAAGCGAGCTGGTGATTTTTTAATTGGCTTTGTTATGATTTATCAGAAATAACAAAGACAAAAAATCAAGGCTCAAGGAATTAAAGACATCGGGTTATTTTAAAATGAGACAATATAATATGTTTTCTGGTTTCTGTCCGTATTTAAGGAGTATTAAATGCAAATTACTGATTCAATAGCGGATTTTCTCACAAGGATTCGAAATGCCGGTGCGTCCAAAAGCGATTTTGTTGAGATTCCGTCTTCAAAAATGAAGAAGGCTGTGGCTAAAATCTTAGTTGATGAGGGTTATATTAGAAAATTTACTTGTTTTAATGATGGGAAACAAGGTATTTTACGTATAATTCTTAGATACAGCGAGAATAGGATTCCTGTTATAAGGGGTTTGAGACGTATTTCAAAACCGGGATTGCGAGTTTACAGCGGTGTTGAAAAGCTTCCAAAAGTCATGAGAGGTCTTGGGGTTGCCATTGTTTCGACACATAAAGGTATTATGACGGATCGCAAAGCTAGAGCTAACAGGGTCGGGGGAGAGGTCTTAGCCTATATTTGGTAGAATTTATTATAAAGTTTGATTTTTTTTAAAAAGGGGGCGGTTTTTTGTCTAGAATAGGAAGAAAACCTGTGATTATTCCGAAAGGGGTTGAGGTTAGTTTTTCAGGTGGTGTCTTTAGAGCGAAAGGTCCAAAGGGGGAGCTTTCTGAGCTTATTCATCCGAGTATTAGCATTTTAATTGAGGATTCTTCAGTTATTGTGTCTCGAAAAAGTGATTTAAAATTCGATAAGTCACTTCACGGTTTAACACGTTCTCTTGTTGCAAATGCGGTCGAGGGCGTCGTTAACGGATTTGAAAAGATACTTGAGATTAACGGAGTTGGATACCGAGCACAAAAACAAGGAAAAAATTTGGTGATGAATTTGGGCTTTTCTCATCAAGTTATGATTCCGGAAATCGATGGTATAGCGGTTGATGTTCCTTCGGTAAACAGGATTATTATACGTGGTATGAGCAAGCAAAAAGTTGGTCAATTCGCCGCAAATGTTAGGAAAAAACGTCCTCCCGAGCCGTATAAAGGCAAAGGCATAAAGTACAGTTATGAAGTCGTTAGACGAAAAGAAGGTAAAGCGGGTAAATCAGCTAAAAAATGAAGAAATTTTTTAGAGCTCGTTATAAGTGCACAACGATGTTTCTTATAAAAAGGGGGTAATGTTATGATTAAAAAATGCAGTAAGAATGAAGCGCGTTTACATCGCCATCGAAGGGTTAGAGGAAAAATCGAAGGGACAGGTTGTTGCCCTCGACTGAATGTTTTTCGTTCTCTTAAACATATTTATGCGCAGGTTATAGACGATGAGTTAGGAAAAACGCTTGTTGCCGCTTCAAGCAACGAAAAGGATTTTAAATTTGATGGTGGCAATAAAGAAGGTGCGAAAGAGGTTGGTAAAATTGTTGCGGAGCGTGCAGTTAAATCAGGTGTAAATAAGGTTGTTTTTGATCGCGGCGGTTATCTTTTTCACGGAAGAGTAAAGGAACTTGCCGATGCTGCCCGTGGTGGCGGTCTAAAATTTTAGAACCTGTATTTAAAAGGGCAAATTCCAAATTTTTGAAGAATTTTTCTTCAAAGTGAGGGAAAAAAGCGCAATGAATATTTTATGTATTCTGAGCATTTTTGACAAAATTTTGAAAAAAATTATTGAAAATTGGGTATTTTGATCCTTTTGAATACAGGTTCTTAATAAAGGGAGGTCGAAGTTTTGCCTAGAACAGCTAAAACAGATAAAAGTGAAAACGAAAAAAGTAATTTAAAAGAGAATTTAGTGGCAGTTAATAGAGTTTCAAAAACTGTAAAAGGCGGAAGGATTTTTAAGTTTGCCGCACTTGTGGTCGTTGGCGACGGAAAGGGTTTTGTTGGTGTCGGATCGGGAAAATCGGGCGAAATACCCGATGCAATTCGGAAGGGTATAGAGGATGCTAAAAAAAATGCCGTGAAAGTTACGCTTCGAGGTGATACTATCCCTCATGAGGTGATAGGCAAATACGGTGCGGGTCGTGTTCTTCTTAAACCTGCATCGCCAGGCACGGGAATTTTAGCCGGCGGTTCTGCGCGTGCAGTTATTGAGGCTTCCGGTATTAAAGATTTGAGAGCTAAGTCACTGCGTTCGAACAATCCTTATAATGTCGTCAAGGCCGTTATGCAAGGTTTGGTTTCCTTAAGAAATGCCAAACAAGTTGCTCAAATTCGGAATAAAACTGTTAGTGAAATTTTGAATTAGCTTTTTATTTAGATTTATTTGGGTAAATTAAACATTAATCCTTGAGTTTTTTTTGTTTTTTTGGTAAGATTTCCTTTGCTGGCATGCAGAAGATTTTATTAATCAGAGAACCGGTGAGTTTTGTGTTGGCAAGGGGATGGTTGGTATGGTTATGGAGGATCTCGAAAGAAGAAAAGTTGAAGCAATGAGGATTTTGAGAAATAAAAATTATGAGGTAGGAGACTTCTTAGGAAACGGTGCTTTTGGTGTAGTTTATAAGTGCAGAAAAAGTGACGGCACGTTAGTTGCAGCAAAGGTAACTTTTGGTCTTTGGGATAGTGCGCAGGTTCTAGAGGAAGTGAAAGCTGCTGAAGAGCTTAGATCTATGAAACCATTCGACTGGAAAAGAATTGAATCGGAGTTTGGTTTTTTAAGCGGAAAACTTGAACGTCTTAAAAAGAAATCTTCAAGTTATAATAAATATTTAAATAAACCTGTATATGTAGGTAGTGACACTGTTGAAGGAGAGCAAATTGCTATTTTCGAGGCGCCGCTTGCGGATGATAGTCTTTTTGGAACTGTTGATTTAGGCAAGGCAAATGAGTTTGCAACTTTAAAGAAAATCGCGAGACAAACTTTGAAAGCACTTAAGATTCTGCATGATCACGATAGGTTGCATTTGGATATTAAACCGGATAACATTCTAAAGATAACTTCGGAGAAAGGAAAAGATAGATTTCAGTTGGCAGATTTCGGACTAGTGACTCCGGCGCTTGGTAACGACGGAACTTATAAATTAGATACCGCTGCAATTGGTGATCAGTATTATAAAGCGCCTGAGATTCGTTCAAGATCAGCAGCGAAGGTTACTTTGAATGAGTTGAAGGCTGTTGATATTTATGCCGTCGGTATTACGCTTTTCCAGCTTTATTGCGAAGCAAACAAATTTAATGGGCCTACGTGCAATGCGTGCTTTGAGATGTTGGAAGAAAAGTCTCACCTTATAGATACTTTGAGATGGTTGCCGGATGACGGGAAAAATTTTTTAAAACTTGTATCAAAGATGATTTCTTTAGATCCTAAACAACGCCCAACTGCAGTGCAGGCTTTAGCGGATTCCGGGCTTTCAAAATAAAATTAGCTAAAAAAACTTGAATTGTTTTTGTTTTTTAGATAGAATTGGCTGCGTGAGTGAGTAAGACGATTACGGCGAAGGAGATATGAAATTGTTAAATTTTGATTTACATCCCGCTGAAACTCGGCGTTTGCGAAAGCGCGTTGGGCGTGGTCATGGTTCGGGTAATGGGAAAACTTCCGGCAAAGGTCATAAAGGGCAGAAGGCGCGCTCAGGCGGCTCTATAAGGCGTGGTTTTGAAGGCGGGCAAATGCCTTTGCAGCGCCGGATCCCTAAGCGTGGGTTTAATAATGCTTTTGCTTTGCGCGTCGAATCTGTGAATATAAAAAAATTAGAAATATTTGAAGAAAATTCAGTTGTCGATTCAAAAGTTTTGAAGAAATCCGGGATTGTTAAAAGGAAATTTGATAAGCTCAAAATTATAGGCGATCATAAGCTATCAAAAAAGATCACAGTTAAGGTCGATGCGTTTTCAAAGTCAGCTAGGTTGTGTGTTGAATCCGCCGGCGGAATAGCGGAGGTGGTAGGAGGATGTTAAGCGCGCTCAGGCAAGCTTGGAAGTCTGGTGATCTTAAAAAAAGACTGCTTTACACGCTTTTAATAATAGTTGTATTTCGTGTCGGTTCAATTATTCCGGTACCTTTTCTTGATGTTAGGGCTTTGCAGGGGTTTATGGGCAATTTAGCGGACGGAGGCGCCATCTTAGCTTATTTTGACACGCTCTCCGGCGGCGCTTTTGCGCAAGCGACACTTTTTGCAATGTCTGTTCAGCCCTATATTAATTCATCCATAATAATGCAGCTTATGTCGGTGGCAATTCCGGTTCTCGAAACACTTCAAAGAGAAGGTGAGGAAGGCAGAAAAAAAATTACGGCCATTACCAGGGTTCTCACTATATTCCTTGGGATATCTCAAGGTTTTGCTTATTATGTTTTTTTAAGAAATCATACCTATGGCGGAACGCCTATTGTTAAGTATGTAAACGGCACCGAAGGTGTGTTTGCGGCATTTGTTATAGTTTCTGTCTTTACGGCGGGAACTGCACTTATGATGTGGCTTGGCGAGAGGATTAACGAAAAAGGTATAGGGAATGGTGTTTCAATTTTAATGTTCGCCGGAATAGTCTCACGTATGCCTTCGCTTATTACTCGAATGATCGGATATGTTTATCTTGCTATTGAAAATCCTGAAAAATATTGGTTTTATTATATATTCGTTCCACTTTTTATTTTGATATTCTTGGGCATGATGTGGCTTATTGTTTTTATGAACGATGCCGAACGGCGTATTCCTATTCAATATGCCAAACGTATAATCGGTAGGCGAATGTTTGATGGGCAAAGCAGTCATTTGCCGCTCAAGATTGGGCTTGCGGGAGTTATGCCGATAATTTTTGCTGGTTCTATTTTGGGTTTGCCGAGTATGATAAATTTGTTCGCCCGCCCGACAGGAATTATGAAGGCAATTCTTGATGCGTTGTCAGTTAATGGTATAATCTATATTGTTGTTTATTTTGCTTTGATATTGATGTTTGCATATTTTTATGTTTCAATTTCATATAATCCTATCGAGATTGCTAATAATTTACGCCAAAGCGGTGGCGCTGTTCCTGGAATTCGCCCTGGGAAGCCGACTTCTGAGTACTTATCAAAGGTTCTTTCCAAAGTGACACTTATGGGGGCGTTGTTTCTTGCTTTCATTGCGATTTTTCCTATGTTTTTTGCCGGTCTTACTCCGATGGGGGGACTTTCAACGAGCGGGACATCGATAGTCATTTTAGTGGGAGTGGCACTTGAGACCGCAAAAATGATTGAATCACAAACAATGATGAGACAATATAAGGGATTCTTAGATTAAGTTTAGAAGGATTTTGCGTATGAATTTTATCTTTTTAGGCGCCCCTGGTGCTGGAAAAGGCACTCAGTCTGGAGCTTTATCCGAGAAGTTGGGGATTCCGACAATTTCAACCGGTGATATAATAAGAAGCGCCTTAAAGGAAAGCGGAAATATGGCGGAAAAATTAAAGTCTTATACTGATAAGGGTCTTCTTGTGCCTGATGATGTTGTTATTGATATAATAAAAGGGCGTATTTCTGAAGACGATTGTGTAGATGGTTTTATCCTCGATGGTTTCCCTCGGACTGTCGCGCAAGCTGAAGCACTTGAGAAAATGGGCGTTGTAATCGATAAAGTAATTGAAATTGATGTCAGTGAGAATACCATTTATAGGCGTATGTCCGGTCGCTGTGTGTGCCCGGGGTGCGGTGCGGTTTTTAATTCATTAGCGGAAATGAAGCCTAAAAAATGTGGAGTTTGCGATCGATGCGGCGGCAGGCTCATGCGGCGTTCTGACGATAAAAATGAAACTGTGCGAGAACGCCTTCGTGTTTATTACGAGCAAACTTCCTGTCTTAAGGGTTATTATGAAAAAAAAGAAAAGCTTGTTTCAATAGATGGAAATAAACCATTTTCGGAAGCTTTTGCCGATGTTGTTGCCGTAGCTATGTCGCGAATTTAGGTTGTATGTTTATATAGTTAGAGGTTCAATGATAAATTTAAAAACAAAAGAAGAAATCGAAATAATGAAAGAAGCTGGGTATATTTCTGCACTTGCGCTTAAAGCCGCAGGAGATGCGATGAAACCTGGTATCACTACTAAATATTTAGATAGGGTCGCGCGTGATTGTATTGAATCAAACGGGGCTAAGCCTTCTTTTTTAGGAGTTGGTGGTTTCCCCGCTTGTACCTGTATTTCTGTGAATAATGAAATCATTCACGGCATTCCAAGCAAAAGCCGCGTGATAGAAGAAGGGGATGTCGTCACTATTGATGTTGGCGCGTATTTTAAAGGATTTCACGGCGATAATGCAAAGACTTTTGCGTGCGGCGAAGTTCCAATGGAGACGCGTCGTTTGCTTGAGATTACCGAAAAAGCCTTGCAAATTGGAATAGACACTGCTAAAATAGGGATGAGAATTGGTGATATAGGCTCGGCGATTCAGAAATTTGTTGAATCTAACGGTTTTTCAGTAGTGAGAGAGTATTGTGGTCATGGCATCGGGAGATCGATACATGAAGATCCGAGCGTACCTAATTTCGGAGAGTCCGGCAAAGGTGTTTTAATTGAGGATGGAATGGTTATCGCGATAGAGCCTATGGTTAATGTCGGTAGGCCTAATGTAGTTAAACTCAAGGACGGCTGGAGTGTCGTCACTGCTGACGGTGAGCTTTCCGCTCATTTTGAGCATACGGTTGCGGTGACCGAAAAAGGTGTTATTGTTTTAACGGATCTTGGTCTTTAGTCAGTAATATTAAATGCGTCTTTAGGTTTTTTCTTTATGGTAGAGTCTGGTTTAAATCAGAAAAATCTTGGTGCTCAAAAACAAAGTTTTGAGTCGGTCACGAAGTTCGTGCGGGGTGTGGTTGTTCGGTCTGCTGCGGGAAGAGATAGAGGTGATTTTCAGGTTATATTGAAAACGGAAAAAGATTATGCTTTTGTGTGTGATGGACGTCATAGGTTTCTTGAAAATCCAAAGCGCAAAAATCGTAAACATCTTTTTTTTACTAATACTGTTTTGAACGAGGAGTTTTTAACCACGAATAAGTTAATTAGAAAATCGCTCAGGATTTTTTCTCAAAAAATTTAAAAGTTAGTTTTGATACGATGTTAATTAAAAAAAATTAAAAAGTGGATTTTAATTCCGAGAGCAAATTTCATTAAAGTCGGTGTGAATATTTTAAAGGGAGGTAAGAAAGTGTGTCTAGAGAAGATATTATCGAATTGGAGGGCAAAATTGTGGAAGTTCTTCCCAATGCCATGTTTAGGGTCGAACTTGAAAATGGGAAGGTGATTTTGGCGCATATTTCAGGTAAATTACGTCAGAATTTTATAAGAATTCTGCAAGGTGATAAAGTTACCGTCGAACTTTCTCCTTATGATCTTGCAAGGGGGCGCATAACTTGGCGCTTTAAAGAGGGCGAAAAATCTAAAAAACGTGAAAAGACGTAAAATTTGCAAAATATAAAAATTTATGGTATCTATTCACATGTGATTGTTTTATGTTAATTGGGTGTCGTTAATTCTTGGTAGTTGAAGGGGCTGGTTTTAATGAAAGTTAGGGCGTCTGTTAAAAAGATTTGTGATAAATGCAGAATTATTAGAAGAAAAAGAAGAATTATGGTGATTTGTTCTAATCCTAAGCATAAGCAAAGACAAGGTTAGTCGGAGGTGCACGGATGGCGCGTATATCAGGGGTGGATTTGCCCGCAAAAAAACGGGTAGAGTTTGGTTTGACTTATATTTATGGTATTGGTGAAACGTCTGCAAAAAAAATTTTAGAGTCTACTGGTGTTAGCCCCGACATTCGTTGTGAAAATCTTAGCGAAGACGATGTCGCTAGAATAAGAGGGTGTATTGAAAAAAATTACAAAGTTGAAGGGGATCTCAGAAGAGAAGTCGCTCTTAATATAAAACGTTTCAAAGAGATAAGGTCTTATAGGGGAGAGCGCCATCTCAAGAAACTGCCGGCTAATGGTCAGCGTACTAAAACGAACGCTCGAACATGCAAGGGAACTAAAAAGACGGTTGCGAATAAGAAAAAAGAGAAAAAGTGATAGTTATTAATTGATAGCACTGGATTAGGTTTAGGTTTTTTTAAAATTCATTGTGTTTTGAGTTTTTATAAAGTTTAATTTTAAAATTATTGAAAGAGGTGGATTTATGGCACAGGTTGCATCTAGAAAAAACACACAGCGCATGCGCCGAAGAGAGAAAAAAAATATTGAACGCGGTGCCGTTCATATCAGGTCTAGTTTTAACAATACAATTGTGACAGTTTCTGACGTAAACGGGAATTCGATTTCTTGGTCCAGCGCGGGTGCTCTAGGTTTTAAGGGCTCTAAAAAATCTACCCCCTTTGCCGCTCAATCCGCGGCGGACACTGCCGCGCGCGTCGCTATGGAGCACGGACTTAAATCGGTTGAGGTGTACGTCAAGGGCCCGGGTTCTGGTAGAGAAGCGGCCGTTAGGGCTTTGCAGTCGGCTGGACTTGAGATCAATATGATAAAAGACGTTACTCCGATTCCTCATAATGGGTGTCGCGCGCCGAAAAGGCGTCGTGTTTAATAATTTGAATAAGAGGTGGGTGTTAGATTGGCAAGATATACTGGCGCTTCATGTCGGCTTTGCCGCGCCGAAGGGCAGAAGCTTTTTTTGAAAGGTTCGCGTTGCTATTCCGGAAAATGCGCGATTTCACGGCATTCAAATACACCGGGACAACATGGACATTCAAAAAAGAAATCTTCTGAATATGGTTTACAACTGCGAGCCAAACAAAAGGCTAGGCGTTACTATGGAGTTTTAGAAAAACAGTTTGAGCATTATTACGACTTTGCCGAACACATAAAAGAAGGCAAGGCAGGCGAGAATTTGCTGGCGATTTTGGAATCACGACTTGACAACGTGATTTATCGTTTGGGTTGGGGCAATTCTCGTGCCCAAGCGAGACAGTTTCTTGTTCACGGAAAGTTTAAAATTAATGGGAAAAAAGTTAATATTCCTTCTTTTCGCGTGCGTCTCGGTGATTTGATATCTGTTTCTGAAAAAGGACGCAATTCAGAAAGTCTTAAATTTATAATAGATTCGAATGCTTTGCGTGCATGCCCTAAATGGATTGAGCGCGTTGGGAATGAGAATTTTGAGGCAAAAATTATAGATAAACCAAAGCGCGAGGATATAGATTTGGAAGTTGAAGAAGCCCTTATTATTGAATTGTATTCAAAATAGTTTCATAGGGTTTTTGATAGTTGATACCGAATAACTTGCGGCATATTAGTTTTTGTTTGTTTATAGCTTAAAAAATCTTACAGAGGAGTTTCGATGACAAATATTGAAAAAACTCGAATCGATGTCCGAGAATCAGAAGATAATTTGTGTTACGCTGAGTTTATCGTAGCTCCACTTGAGCGTGGATTTGGAAGTACTTTGGGCAACAGTATGCGTCGTGTGCTTCTTTCTTCTTTGCCTGGGGCGGCGGCAAGTTCTATAAAGATTTCCGGTGTGGTGCATGAGTTTTCCACGATTCCAGGAATAAAAGAAGATGTAACTGAGATTATTCTTAATATAAAGAGTTTAATTTTTAAACTTAATAACTGTGATAGAAAGATTGTATCGCTTAACGTTAAAGGTCCGGTTTGCGCGACGGCGGGAATGATCGAAAGAGATAGCGATGTTGAAATACTTAATCCTGATTTGATAATAGCTACACTTGAAAATGAAGCAAGGATTAGCATGGAAATTACATTAAGCAGAGGCATAGGTTATGTTTCTGCGGAGCAAAGACGTGCTACGGGTCGTTTGGATGTAGGCGCGATTGCGGTTGATTCGATATTTACTCCTGTATTGAAAGTTAATTATAATGTTGAAAATACGCGTGTTGGACAAATGACGGATTATGACCGTCTTACTCTTCAAGTTTGGACCAACGGCGTGCTTTCCGCAAAGGAAGCGGTTTCACTTGCGGGTTCAGAACTTATTGAGCATTTTAATTTTTTTGCCGACCTTACGGATCTTAAATTCATTTATCCGTCAAACAGTCAAGTTGCAACTTTAGAGATAAATGAAAATACTGTTCTTGATGATCTTGGTTTTTCTGTTCGGGCTTATAATTCTTTAAAACGTTCCGGTGTGAATGTTCTTAAAGATTTGATGGGAATGGATTCTGAGGAAATTTCAAAAATTAGAAATTTAGGCAAAAAGTCTTTTGATGAAGTAATGGAAAAACTTAAAGGTTTTGGTTGGAATTCGCCCAAAGTTAATAAAACGGAAGTTTCTGGTGAAGATTCTAAATCTGAAGAAGTTAATAGTTTGTCGGATCAAGAAGAAGATTTTGAGAACGAATCTCAATAAAAATTATAAAATTGTTCGGCGCGATTTTCGCTAAAGAGGTGATACGAGTGTACGCAAGAAAAATTGGAAGAAAAACTGATCATAGGTTGGCTTTGCTTAAAAATTTGGTTATGTTTTTAATCGAAAATGAGAGAATTACTACAACGCTGCAAAAAGCCAAAGAGCTTAGTGTTTTGGCAGATAAATATATTTCTAGGGCACGTGTTAATACGCTGCATAATAAGCGTTATGTTTTATCGTTTATTAAAAATGAAAATACCGTCAAAAAGCTTTTTGATAAGATTGCTCCTAGGTTCGCCGAACGAAAAGGCGGTTTTACGCGGATTATCAAATTAGGACCAAGACGCGGGGATGCTGCAGAGATGGCTATTATTGAATTTTCTGCTTAATTTTCGGCAAATGTTCGAAATAGAATTTATATGTTAAAGGTTTGTTATTTATAAGACGTGGTTTAGCGGAGGTTTTTGATGGAATCGGTTTTGTTTGTGTTAGCTTCGGCGTTTGTCGCTTTATTTTTTGCGGGATTTTTGTTTGTTAATGTTAAGAAATACCCTTCTGGTAATGAAAAGGCAAAAAAAATATCGGAAGCTATACGTCGTGGTGCTTCCGCCTATTTAACCCGCCAGTATAAGAGTGTTTCTATATTTTTTGCAGTTGTCTTTTTTATTTTATTGATTCTTTCAGTATTTGAATATGTAGGAAAGTTTGTGCCTTACGTTTTTTTGCTCGGTGGTTTTCTTTCTGCACTTTCGGGTTTTGTTGGCATGAGAACTGCTACTATGGCAAATTTGCGTACTGTGTCCGCGGCTCAAAGTGGTCTTGCCAAAGGTTTGAAGGTGGCTTTTTCTGCGGGGAGTGTAGTAGGTTTTTCAGTGGTTGGTCTCGGTTTGCTCGGGCTTTCCTTGTGGTTTTTCTTTTTAAGATTTTGGTACACTTCCATTGATGCGGTTAGAAATGATGTTGTTTTAATCCAAAAAATAACATCGGACATGTTGACTTTTGGTATGGGCGTTTCGTGTATGTCGCTTTTTGCCAGAGTTGGCGGCGGAATATTTACGAAGGCGGCGGATGTTGGCGCAGATTTAGTAGGAAAAATCGAAATTGGGATTCCCGAAGACGATCCCCGTAATCCTGCGGTTATTGCGGATAATGTCGGCGATAATGTCGGCGATGTTGCCGGCATGGGTGCAGATCTTTATGAATCTTATATAAGCGCAATCGTTTCGGCTTCGGCGCTATCTTTGGCTGCGGGCTTGGGAATGGCCGGTGTGATTGTTCCCATGATTATTTCAGCGGTTGGTATTATTGTTTCAATTGCGGGAACTTTTTTTGTCAAAGCTAAAGAAAACTCAAATCAGAAAGATTTATTGCGATCTTTAAGAACAGGGACTTGGGCAAGTTCTATTTTTATGTCTATTGCTGCTTATTTTGTGATCAATTTCTTTTTGCCGTCAAACATAGGTTTTTTCTATTCCGTTATTTCAGGGATTTTGGCGGGCGTAGCGATTGGCTTCGTGACTGAGTATTTCACTTCTTCTAGTTACAGGCTTACCAGGGATTTAGCCAAATCCTCTGAAACAGGCGCCGGAACGGTTGTAATCGGCGGATTGTCACTCGGGATGCTTTCCACTGTTTGCCCTGTTTTGATTATAAGTGCGGCAATTTTGATAAGTTTTTTCGCTTGCGGCGGAAATATGACGAGCATGGTAGGTTTCAACAGGGGACTTTACGGTGTTGGGATAACGGCGGTCGGGATGCTTTCGACTCTGGGTATTACTTTGGCGACGGATGCTTACGGTCCGATTGCGGATAACGCCGGAGGGATCGCTGAAATGTCAGAGCTTGGCGATGAAATAAGGCAGCGTACGGATGCCCTTGACGCTCTCGGCAATACGACGGCAGCAACAGGAAAGGGTTTTGCGATAGGTTCTGCGGCGCTTACTTCGCTTGTGTTGATTGCAGCTTATATTACTCAAACAAGGATTATTTCCCCTACTCTTAGACTTAATCTTAATATAATAAATCCGTCCGTGCTGGTTGGTCTTTTTGTCGGTACGATGCTTCCGTTTCTTTTTGCTGCGTTAACCATGGATGCTGTCGGGCGCGCGGCAATGAGTATAGTTCACGAAGTAAGAAGACAATTTAAAAGTATTGCAGGGCTTATGGAGGGCACTGCCGACCCAGATTATAGTTCTTGCGTTGATATTTGTGCTCGAGCTTCAATTAAACTTATGATACTTCCTTCGGTTATTGCTGTTTTAACACCAATTGTTGTTGGTTTTATTCTTGGCGTTAACGGTGTTTCGGGTCTTCTTGCCGGAACAACTATGTCGGGTTTTGTTTTGGCAGTAATGATGTCCAATTCGGGTGGTGCTTGGGATAACGCAAAGAAATATATCGAGTCAGGAAATTTTGGCGGAAAAGGATCGGAAAGCCATAAGTCCGCCGTAGTGGGTGATACCGTTGGAGATCCTTTTAAAGATACTTCGGGTCCGGCCATTAATATTTTAATAAAATTAACTTCAATGGTCGCTATTGTTTTTGCAAGTCTTGCGATTTCATTTCATTTAATGTAAGATAAAATGGATCGCTCGCAGGAAATCTTGGATTTATTTTTATAATTTAGGAGATTTTTACGGCGAATTGGGAGGGTTTGCGTTGATTAAGCAGGAAAAGCAAAAGATAATTTCAGATAATGCTCATCATGAAAAAGATACAGGTTCTTCGGAAGTTCAAATTGCCGTTATTTCGAAAAGAATTAGTGATTTGACTGAGCATCTCAAAGCACACAAGAAAGATCACCACTCAAGAAGAGGTCTCTTTTTGATGATTGGGCGGCGTCGCCGTCTTCTTAACTACCTTATTAAGTGTGATATTGATAGATACCGTGAAATTATTGCGAAGCTCGGAATAAGGAAGTAGTTTTTTTCATATTAAGAAATGCTGTAGTACTTGGTATTTTAGGAGTACGGGTTGTTTGAAGATTTTAAGAGATTTGAAATAGAATTTGAAGGGAGAAAATTAGTCGTCGAAACGGGTAAGATGGCGCAGTTGGCAAACGGATCTTGCTTTGTAAGATATGGCGATACGGCTGTTCTTGTTGTCGTTACCGCTTCAAAAGAACCAAGGTCAGGAATAGATTTTTTCCCACTTTCAGTTGATTTTGAGGAAAAGCTTTATTCTGTCGGCAAAATTCCAGGTTCGTTTCTAAAAAGAGAAGGGAAGCCTTCGGAAAAAGCTATACTTACCGCAAGGCTCATTGATAGGTGCATCAGACCGTTGTTTTCTGGGTCATCTCGTAATGATGTTTCCGTGGTTTGCACCGTTATGTCTGTAGATGAAGATTGTTCTCCGGAATTAACTGCTGTGATTGGCGCTTCAATTGCCTTGAGTATTTCCGATATTCCTTGGAATGGTCCGGTATGTGGTGTATCTGTGGGTCTTATAGACGAAAAGATTATTATAAATCCTGATTTCAAACAGCGCGTGTTGTCATCAATGGAACTAACGGTTGTTTCCGCTTCTGAGAAAGTTGTTATGATTGAAGCTGGTGCGGATTGCATAAAAGATGAAATTATTTTTAATTCAATCGTGAAAGCGCATGATTCTAATCTTAAAATTATAAAGTTTATAAACAAAATTAAACAAGAAATTGGGAAACGTAAGTGTGTTTTCGATTCAATTGATTTTGACGTGGAAATGGTGCAAGATGTTAAATCATTTGCAAAGCAAAAGCTTAAATCTTCTCTTTTTTGCAAGAAAAAGTCCATACGTGATGAATCGGTCAGGGCGATTTGTAAAGAGACGGTTTGTAAATTTTCAGAAATTTATATTGGAAAAGAATCTGAAATTTCTCAAATACTTTATAAACTTCAAAAAGAAATTGTAAGAAAATGGCTTTTTGAAGACAAGCGTGTTGATGATAGAAAGCTTGATGAAATTCGAGAATTGTGCGCAGAAGTTGGCATTTTACCGCGCGCACATGGTTCTGGGATTTTTTCGCGCGGTATGACCCAGGTTTTAACTGCTGTTACACTTGGCTCGATGCGCGATAATCAGACGATCGATGATATTTCGGAAGAAGAAAGCAAGCGATATATGCATCATTATAATTTTCCTTCTTTTTCCGTTGGCGAAACTCGCCCGAGCCGAGCGCCAAATAGACGCGAAATAGGTCACGGCGCACTCGCCGAACGCGCTCTTGAGCCGGTAATTCCTTCTGTAGATGATTTTCCTTACACTGTAAGGCTAGTTTCTGAGGTTTTATCTTCGAACGGCTCAACTTCGCAAGGTGCCGTTTGTGGCTCCACTCTTGCGCTTATGGACGCCGGGGTACCGATTTCCGAACCCGTTGCAGGGATTTCGTGCGGACTTGTGTCTGATGGAACGAATTGGCGCACGTTTGTTGATATTCAAGGGATAGAAGATTTTTTCGGAGATATGGATTTCAAAGTTGCAGGCACTAGATCCGGAATAACAGCTATTCAAATGGATTTAAAAATTGATGGGTTAACATTTGAAATTTTAAAAGAGGCGCTTGAAAAAACCAAAAAAGCAAGGATTAAAATTCTTGATGAAGTTATTTTAAAAACAATAAATTCACCTCGAAAAGAGCTTTCGAAATATGCCCCAAAAGTTCTTGTGACGAATGTTCCAGTTAATAAGATTCGTGAGGTTATAGGTTCTGGCGGAAAGATTGTACAGAAGATTTGTTCTGATTTTAAAGTTAAGGTTGAGATCGAAGACGAAGGGCGTGTTTTTGTTATGTCTTCTGATATTTCCAACTGTTATGATGCGGTTAAATTTATTAACTCGATTGTCCGCGATTTAACTCCAGGTGAAATTTTTGATGGTCGTGTTACAAAGGTTACTGATTTTGGGGTATTTGTTGAACTTGTGCCTGGAAAAGAAGGAATGTGCCGTATACCTAAATTTTTCGATGGTAAAAAAAATCAAACTTCGATTGGTTTGAAAGTCGGTGATGTGATCACGGTAAAAGTTATAGATTTTGATTCGAAAGGTCGGATAAACCTTAAGCAAGTTTCTGAAGTTAAAAATTTTGTCTAATTTTGTAATTTTTGGTGGATTTTGCTTTGAGAAGAACAAAATGATATTTGAGTTTAAGAACCTGTATTCAAAAGGGCAAATTCCAAGTTTTCGAAGAATTTTTCTTCGAAATAAGAAAAAAAGGCGCGATGAATGCTTTACGTGTTCTGAGCATTTTTGACAAAATTTTGAAAAAAATATTGAAAATTAGGTATTTTGATCCTTTTGAATACAGGTTCCAACACTTGTTAAAAAAGATAAATAGCAATATAAAGCAAAAAGTGATGAACAAGACTAGTTTGAAGAACAGCTTGCCATGGTTTGTGACCTTGGTGTGTGTTGTAGTGGTTGTTGTTCTAGTTTATATTGGAATCGAACAAAATAATAAGCCGTATATCTGTTCATCTATTTTGATGGGAAACAAATCAAAACAGACTGTTTTTGGAGAAAACTCAAAAAAAGCTACCGAGAAGGTTAAGGATGAAATTTCTAGGCTGGAAGAAACTCTTTCATATGAAATAAAAGATTCCGATATAGAAAGATTGAATAGCAATGCAGGGTCGAAATGGATTAAATCTTCCGATTTGACTGTGGGAGTTTTGGAAAAGGTTATTAGCATCGCCAAAAGAACTCATGGGATATTTGATCCTACTTGTTTAAAAATAATAAAACTTTACGGACTTAATTCAAATTTTATATCAACGCCAAAAAGAAGCGAATTATTAGAAGCCGTTGAATCGATAAATTATCGAAAAATTAAAATAGAAAGAGATTCATGGAGAATTATGCTTGCAGATTCTAATCTTTCTGTTACTCTTGAGCCGATTTTAAATGGTGCCGCTTGTCAAAAGGCAATAGAAATATATCAAAATTGCAATTTGAGTTGGGGAAGTATATCCATTGGAAATGTGACCGGTGTTTATAACAGCGAATCGAGTAAAAGAAAATTTATTGTTCCAATAATGCATGACGGCAAATCTATTGCATCAGCTGAAATGGAAAGTGGATTTGTCGCTAGTTCCGGAATAAAATTGAACAATAATGAAAAAAGCAAGATAATAAATTCAAAAACAGGAGAAATAAAAGAAAATACGCGCCCAATTTATGTTTTTCATTCAGACGGCGTGGTTTCGTGTGTACTTTCTTATGTTTGCGCTCTTCTCGAAATTAATGAAATTTCGGACATTCTTAATTATTACGGTGCCGAAGCGATATTGATTGAAAATCAAAAAATTATGCCTATTTTTTTTCAAAAAGAAAAGATAAACTCATAGTACGCACACAACAAACGTACGAGACAGCTCGCCAACCAAATTCATTGTTAAAATATTGATTTTAATTTAAAATATTTTTTAATTTCCATGTGCCAGGTTTAAATCCCCCGTCTTCAGACGAAAGTGGTTTAAATGATATTTTAGAATGATTAAAACACTGTGGTTATGTTCTGCAATAAGTTAAAATGCTATATGGTATCGCTGATGAATACGGCTTTAAAGTGTTTTTTTTTACCTCCATATTCTCCTGACTTAAATCCTATTGAAAATTTTTGGTCAAACGTTAAACGACGACTTCGTCTTCATATGCATCAGTTTGCTATTTTTAGAGACGCTCCTAATCACACTTTCAAATTGATGTGCACTATAATACACATGAGATTTTTCGTAATTCTTGACGTGTCTTCAAACGTGTTGACATTTTAAACTTATTTTGATAGAGTGGAGCAGAACAGATTGGTCACGCGTTTATAAAGGGAGCGTAGCTCAGCCGGTTAGAGCGCTTGCCTTACAAGCAGGAGGTCACAGGTTCGAGTCCTGTCGTTCCCACCATCATCAAACCCCAATTTTAATACAAGCCCAAACCGCAGTAATACTGCGGTTTTCAGCATTTTGGCAAGAATTTTAAAGTCTGATTTTTCAAATTTTTGAACCCAAAAGTGTAATTGTGCACACACCTCAAAGGAAAAGTTTAATTGTGCACCAGGCTAACAAATACAGTAAATACGCCATTTTTTCTAAACTTTAATTTCAATTCCATTTTTAAAAATAAAGGTTAAAGTCCTGTCATCAGAAACCGTTATTCTTTCAATCATAGACAAAAATAAATCTTGGTTGAATTCAGTTACCATTGCAAAACAATTTTGGCATTCTAACTTTCATTTAGATTCACATTCCTTACATAACTTCTATTTCCGTCCCATTCTTAAACACCACCACTTTTTTATCGTCAGAACTTATCGTTATTTTCTCAACCGTCGCAAAGAACATCTCTTTACTGAATTCTGTTATTAGCTCGCCATTCTCCTTAATCTTCTCAACAAAATTTTTGATATTTTGTGCCTTGGTTTTTCTCTCGGCTTGAAATTGTCAAATTCAGTTACAATGAGTTTCAAGCTACAGAATCCTTAATATTATTATAGTATTCTTCTCTTTTTTTAAATGGCGGAACACCTCCGATTGCACTGCAAATCCTACGGT
>JAISBW010000022.1 GCA_031265995.1 Oscillospiraceae bacterium | reverse complement strand
TTTTCAAAATTTTGTCAAAAATGCTCAGAATACATAAAGTATTCATTGCGCTTTTTTCCTCATTTTGAAGAAAAATTCTTTAAAAATTTGGAATTTGCCCTTTTGAATACAGGTTCTAAGAGTCTGTATTTGCAGATTTTAGAAAGCTTATTTCTTTTGTTAAAATATAAATATCTAAAATAAAAATATATGTCATTCAACTTTTCTAGAAAATTTTCTTTTATAATCGACCACTTTTGCGACTAATTATATCATTTATTTAAATAATTTGGAATAATCTAGAAATTGCCGTATTTTTTAAAAAACAAATCTTGACAATTTAAATAAAAAATTGTAAAATGAAAGTAGTGATATATTTTATGCAGGAACGAAAAATATGAAAAATTCATTATTTAGAAAATTTATCTCAAGCGTTATGACTACCCTTGTTTTGTTTCCAGCGATAAACACTCGAGTAAATGCCGATCCTCTAATACAAGTTGCATTTTTGGGCAATTCTAAGGTTGGAAAAACAAAAACTTTTAATGAGATTGTTTACGGTACTTCAGATTCTGAGTATCGCCCCACAGTCGGTGTATATCGTGCTAACAAAGTGGTAAAAAAAGGTGAGAGTGAAGTAGAATTGAAAATTTCGGATATATCCGGGCAAGAAATATATAGGGCGCTCGTTCCATATTATTTAAGAGATGTTAATGTAATTGTAATATTTACCGATTTACAAGAAAAGAACATTGAAAAAACCGAATACTGGTTTCAAATGTGCAGAGAAGATTCTCCTGACGCAAAAATTCTTTTTGCGGTAAATTGCTATCCGCCGTCTTTTTCCCAATCTTCTGATCAAGTTGCTTCTAGAATGAGCAAAGTAGAAAACCAACTAGGGATACATAGAGGAGAAATCACTATTTTTCATGTTGATCCATCGAAAACAGATGGATGCAAAGCATTGGAAGAAGAATTGGAAAATCTGGCCTTTGAGTGTGCAAAGGAAGGTAAAGTAAAACCAGAAATTCCACTAGGTGTATCTACATTCGAAGCCTTCGGTGTCGGCTCATCGAAAATCCCATACGCTATCGGCGCGGGTTCGTTGGCTTTATTCGCAGCTATTGCCTTTGTTCTTTATGGGAAAAGATCAAATGAACAAAAAGAAAATGCAAAAAAAAGCTCAAGAAAATAATCTAGAAAATTTGTAAAAACAAAATCATCTGCAGGTTTTAAGGTCTTAGAACCTGTATTCAAAAGGGCAAATTCCAAATTAATGATAAAAAAATCGCAATGAATATTTTATGTATTCTGAGCATTTTTGACAAAATTTTGAAAAAAATTATTAAAAATTGGGTATTTTGATCCTTTTGAATACAGGTTCTTAGCTATAAAAGTCTATAAAATTCAGAATATAAGCCGTTCTTCGATAGTAGCTTTTCGTGTTTTCCTTCCTCGGATATCCTTCCTTGCGAAAGAACTAAAATTCTTTCGGCTTTTTTAATTGTTGAAAGACGATGGGCTATTACGATTGTGGTTCGGTTTTCAGACAATTTTTCGAGCGATTTTCGAATGCATTTTTCACTTTCGCTGTCTAAGCTGGAAGTTGCTTCATCAAAGATTAAAATAGAAGGATTTTTAAGAAAAACGCGTGCGATAGATATGCGTTGTTTTTGACCACCCGACAATTTCATCCCTTTTTGCCCTACGCTAGTGTTATATTTTTCGGGTAAATTCATTATAAATTCATGGGCATTTGCATTTTTTGCAGCTTCGATTACTTCACTCTCAGTTGCATCACGTTTTCCATATTTTATATTTTCAATTATAGAACCCGAAAAAAGAAACGTATCTTGTTGAACATAGCCGATATTTTCTCGCAAATCTTTAGTTTTTATTTTTCTAACATCTTTTTCATCTATCAGAATTTGTCCGCTTGAAATATCATAAAATCTAAGAATTAAGTTGCATAACGTGCTTTTTCCTACGCCTGAAGATCCTACTAACGCAACAAATTCGCCCGCTTTTATATTTAAATCTAAATTTTTAAACACAGATTCTTTTTTTGAATTATATTTAAAACAAACATCTTTAAAAGTAATATTTCCTTTAACATTTTCCAATTCAACACAATCTTGAGGATCCGTAATTTTGGGTTTTATACTTAGGATTTCTAAAAACCTGTCAAATCCAGCAATACTTTCCTGAATTTTTTCGAATCGCTCAATTAAACTGTAAATAGGACCTACTATTACACTTTGGCACAAAATAAACGCAAGCAAATCACCAGGATTGTTATAACCGTTTATTGATAAAAGCAGACCCGCTATGGTAATTATCGGCATCATACTATTCATAAAAAAAACTAATCCTGAATAAGTTTTTGCCATAAGTTCATAACCCTTGTCTTTTATCGAAACCAATTCATTATTTTCAAATTCAAATTTAGACTTTTCAAGTTTTTCATTCCCGAAAGATTTAACGGTTCTTATTCCGGAAATCGTTTCCTCCAGTTGCGAATTTACATCTGAAACTTTTTTCCGTTCTTTAGTAAAAATTTTAAATGTTTTCGGAATGAAATATTTGAGATAAATAATCATTATGGGAAAAATAGCTATAGCATAAAGAGCAAGACGCCAGTTTATATAAAAAAAAATAACAAAAGCTCCTATTATTCTTAAAATAGACAGAAAAACTTCTTCCGGAATATGATGCAAAAAATCGCCTATACTGGATAAATCACTTGAAACGCGAGAAAGCAAATCTCCAATTTTGCGTTCGTCATAAAAACTAAAGGAAAGTTTTTGATAATGATCAAATAATTCAGAACGCATATCTCTTTCCATTTTCGCGCCTATTAAATGCCCCTTATGTATCATAAAGTAGTGACTAGCCATAAAAACAAGCAACAAAAAAATCATAAGAACGCCTAACATAATAACGTTTTTTAGGGCTTTTTCTTTTGGCATCAGAATCACCTTTTCAGTGATGTATCTGACAATAATTGGAATGGCCAATATAACGACAGAACTTAAAAATGAAAAAAATAAATCCCAAAAAAATACTTTTTTATATGGTTTATAATACGAAATCATTTTTTTAAATTTAAAATAATTCATGGTTTTGCACTCCATCACACACAAACAAAGGTAAATCAAACGTCAATCAAATATACCATATTCATAAAGAATATAGAAAATTGCTAACTGATTAAAAATTTATTAAGTATTAATTTAGTAGCCCTTGCGGCAAATTGCTCACAATATTTGCAATTTCTCCGCCCGCAGCCATAATACCATCTATAAATGTAACATAAACACATACTTTTATGTCCATTGTCGCTAAAGATAAAATGTTTTTCTTTATCGAAACATCAGCGGCCTTTATAGTTCTGCAATCTTTTCGTGTTCTTACATTTTTATTAGAATCAAAAAATGTTCCTGTTAAAACCACAATTAATTCATAATCCATATTTATCTGGGACAAAATTCCGGAACCTCCCATTGGATGCTTAAGATGAATACGATAAACCTCAGTTCCTTTTATTCCTTTAACTTCATCATAATCAGGAGAATTAATAATATTTTGTTGTAACTCGTTAACCTTATCTTCTGTAATTTTGGCTTGATCCAATGATTCTTCAAATAAAGACAATTTTGCCGAAAGATTTTGAAGTAAATTTATTTTTTTCTCAGATATTCCGTGTGAATATGGACTTGATTTAATTTTTCTATTAAAATCATCTATACACTTGTTTGTTTCTTCGCGAGCATATTGGACAAAATGCTGCATATCTTCGATTGTTCCTGTTTTTTTTGCCGTTCTATATGAAGAAATAAGCAAATTAAATAACCTTTTGATCGGATGTTTTTTTTCCAAAGAAAAAAAACTAAATTCTTTTTTTAAAGATTTAATTGCGGAAACAAGTTGAACAAACCCGTTTGCGACAGACATATTTGGCGATGCCATAAATATCACCTTCCTTTTTGGTAAAATTTTACATATTATATGATTTAATTTTATAAGATTTAGATACTAATGTCAAATGTTACATATCGGAGCAAGTTTATGCCTGCAAATGATTTTTTGACTAACAGCAATGTTCGCCGTGATTTGCTTTGCGAAGATCCCGAATTGGCGCACGAACATTCAACTTTTTCTTACAGAAGAGATAAAGTTAATTATTATTTAGATGTTGCGGAAACTGTTTTAAAACGTGGCTCATGTTTAAGGCGCAACTTTGGTGCGGTTATCGTCAATAACGATCAGATTATTTCTTCCGGTTACACCGGAGCCCCACGCGGAAGAAAAAATTGCTTGGATTTAAAAGAATGCAGGCGAGAAAAGTTTAATATCCCACGCGGTGAAAGATATGAATTTTGTCGCTCAGTTCACGCGGAAGCAAACGCCATAATTCACGCTTCTAGGGAAAAAATGATAGGATCTATTCTTTTTCTTGTAGGAATAGAAACACACAACAAAAATTATGTAGAAAACACATCATCATGTTCCATGTGCAAACGTTTAATAATTAATTCAGGTATTATTAAATTATTTTCGCGAATAAACATACACGATTTTTGTTCAGTTGATGTAAATTATTGGATTGAAAATGATGAATCTCTTACAAATGAACTTGGGTATTAAGATCCGTGCTTAACTGACACCAAGAAAAGATAGATCTGCTCTAAAATCAATTCTTTTTGTTAGAGTCTGTCTTCAAAAGGATAAATTCCAAATTTTCGAAGAATTTTTCTTCAGTAATGATAAAAAAGCACAATGAATACTTTATGTATTCTGAGCATTTTTGACAAAATTTTGAAAAAAATTATTGAAAATTGGGTATTTTGATCCTTTTGAATATAGGTTTTTAATTTCGTTGCCACTGTTGGTCACGATTAAAATTGTTTTTTTGGGCAAAAATATATTTCAGGGCAAGTTGGGGCTAAAACTCAACAATAAATGGCATCTCAAGTCTATGTGAACTAGTTTCTTAATTAGTTAAATAAACAAACATTCTAAACTACATAAGAGGTCAGGATGAACGTTAAAAAGGGCGATATTTTCTATGCGGATTTAAGTCCTACGGTAGGTTCTGAACAAGGTGGTATAAGGCCTGTTCTTATCGTGCAAAACGACATAGGAAATAAATTTAGCCCAACCGTAATTGCTGCAGCAATAACTAGTCATCATAAAAACAATCTCCCGACTCATATCCCAATTAAAGCGGAAAACAGCGGATTAAACAAGGATTCGGTAGTTTTGCTTGAACAAATACGGACACTTGACAAACAAAGACTTCGTGTAAAACTTGGAACGATCGATTCCATATCTTTAGGGCTTGTGAATAAAGCACTTTTTGTGAGCCTTGGATTGCCGTAAAGAATGATTGAGTAGATTTGTAAAATTAGGTCACGTCTCAATGATGGCAAATAATTATGATTAGACACAAATACTAAATTTTAAATATTTTATGATATGAATTACAAACATTTAAGAAATGAAGACATTAGAAAAATTGAAAATTTTAGAAATTTTAAAACACAAACAAAAAAAATAATTTCGTTTTTCGTTTGCGTATTTAGCATCGTGTTATTTGCGCTTGTAGGTTTTTTTTATTTCTACAACTATATTGATTATGACAAAAATATTAAAACTACCGGTACTAAAACTGCTATTGAAGAAAAATATGATAATACCGAAAATAAAAATCTAAATCATCTTGAAGAAAACCAAGAAGAGCAAAAAATAATCGAAAGCAAAAAAAAAGATGAAATTAACTCTTATGATTTTAAGAATTGGAACGAAAAAGCCCCCGAAGAATTAAAAATTATCAATCATTTTAATTCTTTAGAAGATTTTGAACCTAAACTTAAAATTGTCGCGGGGAAAAAAATTAACGCTCTTATGGCAAAAGATTTGGAAAATATGATTGAAAGCGCGCGAAAACAAGATATAAAAATATGTATCTCATCAGGATATAGAACATACGAAGAGCAAAAAAAAATTTACGAATCCGCGGTTTTTCAAGAATTGATTCATGGCGCGGAAAATCAAGAAGAGGCCGAAAAAAAAGCATTATTTAAAAATGCAAAGCCAGCTCACAGCGAGCATAATATTGGCCTTGCCGTAGATTTTGAGCCTCCTGAAAATAATGAAACTAAAGAGACGATGTTGGCATGGATACTAAAACACGCTGAAGAATTCGGATTCATTCAGCGTTATAAAGATAAATGGGCTAACATCACGCATACGAACGATAAACCCTTGCATTTTAGGTATGTGGGAATCAAAAATGCTCAAAAAATTAATAAGTTCGGGAAATCCTTGGAAGAATATGTTATTAAAAATCAAAATTTATATTAATAAATTTTAATTATATTTTTGACTTAAAAATTTAAATTTTAAAAATAAATTTTCCGGCTATACTCTGAATTAAATCGAATTAGCAAAAGCCCGCCAATTTTGTGCAAAAAAATCAAAATATTTAGGAAGAATTAAAATTTTGAATTTGGACGGTTATAAAACAAGGATTAGATTTGATAATTTTTAATAATATCAATAAAAAGTTAAAAAAAATTATTATAATTATATGTCTATCAATCATTTTCGTATCATCAATAGTATTAGTTAAGATACTTTTAATCGATCCAAAAACATCTGAAAACAAAATTCAGAAAGCGCGCGATGTTTATGAAAATGAAGAACATGACGTATATGACAAAAATGTAAGCGAAAAACTTGCGCCGCTCGCTGAAGCTAACTCTGATATAAAAGGATGGTTAAAAATAGAAAATACCCCGATTGATTATCCGGTGGTTCAATCTTCCTCTGAAAATCCGCTTTTCTATCTTAATAGAAATTATTTAAAACAAAAAGACGTGAACGGAAGTATTTTTATAAATGCCTTTATGCCTTTCGGCAAAAATATTCAAAATGTAGTTTTACATGGTCATAGTATGCGCAATGGTACAATGTTTGCCGCACTTTTAAAGTTTCATGATATCAATGTTTATAAGAAATCGCATATTATCAATTTTGATACGATTCTTGGCACGGGAAAATGGAAAATATTTGCTGTGTTTAAGACAAATACACTTGAAAAACATGGAAAAATTTTTAATTATTTATTGCCTACTTTTAATTCAGAAAAAGATTTTTTTGAATTTATTTATAAAATACGCATAAGATCGATGCTTGACATTCCTGTTGATATTACCAAAAACGACAAAATACTAACTCTTTCGACATGTTCATATGAAATGCCGGAATTTAGAACAGTAGTAGCCGCTCGAAAATTAAGACGTGCAGAATCGGAAAAAATAAATCTTGATGCGGTAAAAACAGTTCAAAATCCTTTAATGCCGGAAGCATGGTGTAAAACTCGGGGCAGAAAAGTGCCGGAATTTCCTTCGTTTGAAGATGCCTTAAAAAATGGGGATATTAATTGGATAAAATAAGCATGCCCAACCATTACAGTTTTGATGCAATTATACTTTAACTAGTGAAAGGAAAAAACAGTCAATTCAGAGTCAGACGTTTTAGAACCTGTATTCAAAAGGGCAAATTCCAAATTTTTGAAGAAATTTTCCTCAAAATGAGGAAAAAAGCGCAACAAATACTTGATGTATTCTGAGCATTTTTTACAAAATTTTGAAAAAAATTATTGAAAATTGGGTATTTTGTTCCTTTCGAATGCAGGTTC
>JAISBW010000019.1 GCA_031265995.1 Oscillospiraceae bacterium | reverse complement strand
AGTAGTCTCTAAAAATAAAAAACATCTGAAATTTTCAGATGTTTGTAAATATTGCTAATTTTGTAACCGGTTTTTAATTTGTTTTTCTCCGTTGCCTTATGAGCGTTCAGATGAAGACGGGGGATTTAAACCTGGCACATGGAAATTAAAAAATAGGCTGAATTTGTTTTTTCTCCAACGCCAGTTCTATAGTTTCGCTTAATTTGTCAAATTCAGCGACAAGCGAATTGGGTTTTTTAATTGGATCGTCTTGATACATTGGCACAAAATATATATTTTTTGTATTGAGCGCTCTTGCTAAATTTTCAGCGGAAGCCCCAAGGGCATCGTTAGTGGAAAGACAAATTACCAGTGGTTTTTGGACTCTTAAATGTGATTTTGCGGCCATTGTTACGGAAGTATCAGTAATTGCATGGCTAATTTTAGATAACGTATTGCCCGTGCACGGGCAAATAGCCATTATATCAACAATATTTTTAGGTCCTATTGGTTCTGATTCAGAAATAGTTTCGATTATTGGGTTTTTACATATTTGTTTAATTTCATTTTTAATATCGGAACATTTACCAAATCTAGTGTCGATCGAAGCTAAATTTTTTGAAATTATTGGGATTATATTATAAATAAAGGATAATTTTTCAATTTGTTCAATAGCTTTAGATATACTGCAAAAAGATCCGCAGAGCGCAAATCCCAGATTTATTTTTTTCATTACGAAACACCTTAAAACGTTAAATTTTTAATAATTTCTCTTTTTATAAATTCCGCCGCTGATTTTGGGAAGAATCTTCCTGGTATCCCAAGAACATGTTCAGCTTTGATTCCTAAATCGGCTGCGACGTCAAATTCTATTCCTGCAACTGATGCAAGATCTAACATGTACGTATTTTTATTAACTTTTTCTAAAATATTTTTGTTAAAAATCATTGCAGGGGCGGTATTTATTATAAAATCGTAATTAATATTTTCTTCTAATTTGACTGGATTAACCCCAAAAATTTCAGACCAAGCGGCATCACCATCAGAATGAATCAAAATATCTATACTAGTTTTAAAATTACGAAAAATCATAGCCAAAATTTTTCCTATTCTGCCAAAACCAGTAATAAGACATTTACTTTCAGATAAAGGTTTTTTAATTTTATCAAATAGAATTTTTAAAACACCCTCGGCCGTAAGCCAAGCGTTCGAAACGGTAAAATCTTCATTTTTGCTATAATCTACAATTTTAAGGCTTTGCCAAATTTCATTGTTAACAGAATTTTTAATTCCACAAAATATTTTTTTATCTTTTATTATATTTAAAATATCTTCTATGCTTATATAAGTAGATTGAATATGAATTCCATCGCGACTAACAGGAAGCGGAAAAATCAAAATTTCACTTTCCAAAGTTTCTGATAAAGATTTTATAGGGAAATTTTCCGACTTAAGTATCCCAAAAGTATTTATTTTATATCCATCTTTTTTGAGTAATTCAGCTAAAAAAAGCTGACGGCTGTCTCCTCCTAAAATTCCGAAACTAAGCTTTTTCAATTAAGTAACCCCCGTGCTTTTATTTTATGATATTCACGAGGGAGCTTAAAAGTTAGAATTTATGCATTTATAAAAAAACAAATATGTAAATTTTCTGTTTTTTGAATTAACGATCAAGAATAAAATTCACAGATGGCCTTTGGATCGTCTACAACTAAAATGCGAACTACTATATGAATTTGGCCCATCTCCCATTAATTAAAGACCAAGCATGAACCCCCGGCGAATCATTCCATTTTATGAAAACATCTGGCAGCAAGTACTGCAACAGCAAATGTTCCACAGGTAATTGCCGCTATTTGTCCATCAGAAATTTTAGAACCTGTATTCAAAAGGATCAAAATACCCAATTCTCAATAATTTTTTCAAAATTTTGCCAAAAATGCTCAGAATACGTAAAGTATTCATTGTGCTTTTTTATCATTAATGAAGAAAAATTCTTCGAAAATTTGGGATTTGCCCTTTTTGAATACAGGTTATAAGTTTTAAGTTAATTAAGGAAGATTCCGGAGAATCTTCCTTCTAGTTTTATTTAGAATATTTTATTTTAACTAACATCCACATTTGTTGTAACAATCACGATGCTTACATTCGCAATTACATTTTCCTTTGCATGAACAACATTTTTCTCTGCATTTTTCTTCACATTTTTCAATACATTTTTCGTGTTTGTCGACACATCCGCGATCGGTGGAAATTATCGGCAAAGTTGAATCAAGATTTTTAGGTGGAAAGAATTCACTTGTAGGGAATTCTATGCGGCTGAATAATTCACATGGATTATCCGTTGAAGCTACGCACTCTTTTTCTGGGAATCCAAAATCGTAGGACGGTACTAAAATCTGAACGTTACGTTCAATTTGAACAATTGTAAAAAGTCCGATTGTCGCCAGAATTTGTTTTGCTCCCCCGCAAACAAATTCTCCTCCGAATTCTCTGGCTATAAAGTCAGGGATTCTTCTTGCGGGTTCTATGCTACAGTCGCGTACTTCGCAAATTTTTGCCGAAAGACCGATAGGTTCAGCTACTTGCACAGTTGCACGTGGTAAATTTCTAACCGGAAAATGTTGAATATCCGGATGATCAAGGGCAAAATCAGAACTGTAGACTTTAACACTACCTTCACTTCCATAAAGTATTACTTTCTTGCAAAATATACATAGACCATGGATTGTTCTTGGAGATCCAGCAAGACCCATGTAAGCGTCAAGAGTTACCGCGAAGAAAAACGTCATATCAATTGAATAGAAACCTTTTTGGAACGGAAGCGGCTCTATATCGAGCGATACATATATAACGCGTGTATGTTTCATTTTGACATTACGAGCTTCTTCAACAACCGCTTGGTCATTTGAATTAAAATAGCACCTTAAATCTTCAAGGCAATCTTTATCAGCACATGAATCGTAAACGCGGTATGCGTCAATACATACAGCTTCTTTAAAATTATTATTTAAAAATGTACCCTCAGGTCTGAAAGGTACAAAATTTTCAGACATAAAAAATAAATCCTCCTAAATTTGTTAACATTCCTGCTCCCGCATAACACGGAAGCTTGATAATATAATATGGTCAAATTTAAGAAGTTGTTATTAAATTTTCTTAGAGTCTGTTATCATGGACTTAAGAACCTGTATTCCAAAGGATCAAAATACCTAATTTTAAATAATTTTTTTCAAATGTGTTTTTATTTTTTTATAGAGTTTAATGCACATAAATAATTAAAAATTAATTATTAAAGTATTTATTTATACAAAAATTATTTTCGTCTGTTGAAAAATATTTTATTTGTGATATAGTTAGCATAAACGTGGTGAGCTTGAACAGAATCTCGCTTGGTAAGGGAATCTGGAGGAAGTTAAGTTGGTGTTTGATTTTGAAAATAATAACGAAGATATGGTAAAAATCAAGGTTATTGGTATCGGTGGTGGTGGTGGGAACGCCGTTAACAGGATGGTTGACTTCGGAGTGAAGTGTGTTGATTTTATTTCGGTCAATACGGATATGCAGGCGTTGGGGCGTTCAAAGGCGGCTCAGAAAATTCAAATAGGGGAAAAAATAACTCGGGGAAAAGGGGCGGGTTCTAAGCCTGAGGTTGGGCAGCGTGCAGCCGAAGAAAGCCGCGAGGAGATTATCTCTGCTGTAAAAGGTTCAGATATGGTTTTTATCACCGCCGGAATGGGCGGTGGAACGGGTACGGGTGCTGCTCCAGTAGTGGCACAGATTACACGTGAGTTAGGGATACTTACGATAGGGATAGTCACCAAACCTTTTTCTTTCGAAGGTCAGAAAAGGATGGATCAGGCATGTTCTGGAATTGGTCAGCTTAGCGAACAGGTTGATTCTTTGGTTGTGATACCAAATGAAAGGCTTAAATTTGCCAGTCAGCAACGCATCACACTTTTGAACGCTTTTGCTGTTGCAGACGATGTTTTGCGTCAAGGAGTTCAAAGTATTTCGGATTTGATTTTACTTCCAGGTCTTGTGAACTTAGATTTTGCAGATGTGACTTCCATAATGAAAGATGCGGGATATGCGCATATGGGGGTTGGTTTTGCGTCGGGAAAAGATAAGGCAGAAACAGCAGCAAAGTCGGCGATTTCAAGTCCGCTTCTTGAGACTGCAATTGACGGCGCAAGGGGTGTTATTATAAACATCGCCGCCGCTCCGGATATTGGTCTTGACGAGATAGAAACTGCCGCGGCGATAATATCTGAGCAAGCTGACGGCAATGCGACAATAATTTGGGGTGCCGCACTAGATGAGACTATGGATGATGAGATACGTGTTACAGTAATCGCTACAGGTTTTGAAGCTCGTGAGTCTTTTACACAGGTTCCTTCGGTAAGGGAAATTTTAAAAGATCGTGTTGGTACGTTTTCGGATAAATCCAGCGTAAAACACTTGGATAAGTTTTCTAAAAACGAAGAAACGATTAAAGATATTATGTCGATATTTAATAAATAGGCCCAAAACCCATATTGTGAGCCACTTCAGTTTAAATACGGAGTGGCTCGGATGTTTGCGGTTGTAGGATTCTAGCGGTCCTTAAGCCCAGAAATACAGCTTTTACATACGTCCTGGTTTTTAAATTTAGTGAGATTGTTGTTAGTTCCGCAAAAAACACACGTTAATTTGCTTTTTTTTATAATTATTGAATCTTTTTCTCTAAAAAATTCCAAGTAAGAATTTTCACTTATTCCTAGTTCGTACCTTAAACTAAATGGCAAGACGATTCTGCCTAATTCGTCAATTTTTCTGATTTTTCCCGTTGATTTCAATTTGTGCTCCGGAATAAAATAATATTATTTACATTGAATATATCATAAATTGAAAAAAAATAAAACATTTTCGAATATAAAGTTTTTTTAGCTCGTTAATTGTCAGTTTATTTACAGAAAATTTGCCGAAAACAATCTAATTGGTGCGTATATTGTATTAAATCCCAGTATGTGTGCGTGTCTTTTTATTTTTAGTAAGTTTATAACTAAAAATTTGACAAAAAAAATTTATTATAGTAGAATTTATACATACCATGATTAGGGAAAAAGGAGGTGTTTTTAAAATGTCTAAAGAACTTAAAGATTTACTAATTTGTGAAAAATTTATGAGCGAAATTATAAAATGTGAAACCGATAATGAAATTTTTGAGAAATTTTCAAAAGAAGGGGTTGAACTCTCAAGCGAAGAACTTGGCGCGATAAAAAAACTTTATCGTGAGGTAGCAAAAGACGTAAAAGAAATGAGCCCTGATGAAATCGAGAAAGTAAGCGGCGGCGGCGACGACGAAAAAAAACTTGCACTTGATATTGTAATTGGCTCAATTTCAGGTGCCATTTTAGGTGCTGCTTCCGGAATTAGTAAAGTTTGGAATAAAAAAGATAAATCTGGATTTAGGAAAGCTGTTGAGGTGGCTTATAGCATTGCAGTAGGTACAGGTGCAGGTGTAGCTGCAGGAGGTGGTGCAGGAATCTTTTTTGATGCTTTAAAGTGATTTTTCATGTCTTTTCAGTAAAAATATTTTTTAAATTAAGGTGGTGTTTTAAAATGTCTAAAGAACTTAAAGATTTACTAGTTTGCGAAAAATTTATGGGTGAAGTTATAAAATGTGGAACTGATAATGAAATTTTTGAGAAATTTTCAAAAGAAGGGATTGAACTCTCAAGTGAAGAACTTGGCGCGATAAAAAAACTTTATCGTGAGGTAGCAAAAGACGTAAAAGAAATGAACCCTGATGAAATTGAGAAAGTAAGCGGCGGCGCAGATGAACAACATATTATTAAAATAAAAGGTTGGACTAGTCTAATTGCACCCATAATCGGAGGAGTTGTTGGTGCCGCGTCTGGTGCAAAAAATGCTTGGGATTCCACAAAAATTTATGAGTCAAATGAAGAAAATCCAAAATTATCAATTGCCAACAAAATTTCAAAAATTGCGTATAAAACAATTCTCGGTGCAGGTGCTGGTATTGGCGGCGGAACTGCAATCAGTGCTCTTGCGGGAGGACTTGAATTTAAGTTAAGCTCATCATAACGCCCGAAATCTAACCAAAATATTATTAAGGACGAGGTGATTAAAATGGAAAATAAAATGCAAGAATTATTAACTAATGAAGAGTTTATGTCAAAGGTTGCAAAATCTAAAACTGAAAATGAGGTTAAAAATCTTTTCGCTTCAGAAGGCGTAGAATTAAATGAATCTCAAATAAAAGAGCTGAAGAATCTTTTTATAGAAGTTGCAAAAGAACTTAATGAACTTGATTCTGAAGAACTTGATAAAGCCGCAGGTGGAAGAGTAGAAATTAAAGATTTTAAAAATAAACAAACTCTTATAGGCGCCCTTATAGGTGGTGTGGCAGGATCAGCGGCGGGATATAAAGCAATTAAAACTGACGATAAAATGAGCAAAAAAGTGATTAAAGTTTTAGGTTCGGCAGTTGTTGGTGCTACTACGGGGGTAGTTGGAGGTGCGGCAACCAATCATTTTTGGAACAAAAGAGGAGGATCTGGTACTGTAGAAGTTATAGCTTCATTAACAGGGGAATAATAGAAAATTTTAATTTCGAAAGTAAGAACCTGTATTCAAAAGGGCAAATTCCAAATTTTTGAAGAATTTTTCCTCAAAATGAGGAAAAAAGCGCAATGAATACTTGATGTATTCTGAGCATTTTTGACAAAATTTTGAAAA
>JAISBW010000018.1 GCA_031265995.1 Oscillospiraceae bacterium | reverse complement strand
TGCATTTACACGAAATTCTTGTGTATAACTTCTTTGCATTTTGAATTTCACCTTTCCTTAATTTTATTTGATTTATTTGGCGAAATTCATTGTAACTTTTTTTGTACCAGATCAAATTTGCCCTTTTGAATACAGGTTCTAAGTTCTTAGATAAACTTCTAATTTTATTTTTATAAATTTAAATACTACTCTAATAACAAAGAAAACGACGAAGTAAATGAACGAACAATTGAATTAAGAACGATTGAATATGGCGGAAAAGAAATCGATAAATTTTTTTTATCTAAATCTTCTATATCAGATAACATTTTTTTCTTATTAAAATTTTTCGTTTCTAAAGTTTTAGCTATTTTATCTAAAGATAAAGCAATTGATGTCATATTCTTTGCTTGCTCTACTATTTTTTCTTCAAAATTATTTAACAAAACTATTTCAAAAAAACCTGAAAAATATTTTGCATCCGATCTGATAACATTACCAAATTCTCTGATATTTACGTGTACAGTCTTTAAAATATCTTTTTTCTTGTCTTCTATAAATGATTTTACTTCTTCTAAAGATTTTTTAATTGGCGGTTGATCAAATGCATATTGAATTAATTCAAGTTTGGCATGAATAGCTACAAGTTGATCTTGTTTCGTTTCGCTTGTTCTTTTTTGTGATTTTGCGAACAGTGACGACCAATGATTGATTCTTTCAAAAATATTTACTTTTTTATCTTCTGAAAAGATTTGCTCCGATTCGTTGCCACTTTTTACAAACGAAACTACTAGACTTTTTATTTTTCCGGTTTCTTCCAATATTCGCCCCGCATTTTCGCTAAGTATTTTTTCTTCGCGTAAATATCCTAATTTTATGATATGTCTTTCGGCTTTTGCTATATCTTGAAAAAATTCCTTTTCGAAAGTTCGAAAACATAAAATTTTCTCATTGATTTCACTAATTTTACCAACGATGGAATTATTTTCGATTTCCGGTTCAAGAATAAATTTACAAACATTTTCAAAAATTTTCAAAGATTTTTCATTTTCGGTTTCGATAGTATTAAAAATTTTCCTAGAATTTGATATTTTCTTCGAAATATTTTGAATTTGCTCATTATTATTTTTCGTTCCCTTGAAATTATTTTTATGAATAATTAATCCCGGTATTGTTTTACGAATTAAATAGCTTAATTTTCTTCCGGCAGTATCCCATTTCTTAGCATCGGTGCCGCTGGTTTCAAAAGGATTTTTATCAAAAAATCTTTTAATTTCAAGGTCTGTCACAGCGCCACTTGATGTTTCACACATTATTTCCCATTTTTTTTTAAAATTTTCGATTTCCGGACTTCTATCAAAAAATATACAGTATCTATTAATTTCTTCGGCACTTTGTATTATTTCAGTAATTTTTAACAAAGCATCACGACTTTTATTTTTTTTTAAAATCTTAGGGTAATCTTTGCAATTAGAAAGAAATTTTTTTGAATTATTTTTAAAACCTATTTTAGAGTTTTTTTCAATTTCTTGAAGAGATTTTAACAGTTTTCCATTTTTGCTTAGCGAAAATTTAAATAATTCCCAACGTTTGCCAAAAATTTCCAATTTAATCACCTCTGATTCCAATTTAATGTTTAAATTCTACATTTTTTGAAGATAAAAGTCAATGATTTAAACTAATTACTAAATATATTTTAATGATCCACTCTCATATTTAAAGAAAATTTTGAATAATTTTTGATGTTAAAAAAAAAATATAATGTGATACAATATTAATTAGTGTGTAAATTTATCGTTTTATTTAAAAGGAGGAATTCCCAAATGAGAAATTTCCCAGTTAAGGCTTTATCAGCCGTTTTTGTATCGCTTGCCATTTGGAATAGCTGTGTTTTCGCGGGTAATGGTAAAGAAAATAAAAAGAAGCGTGCCGAAAAGAATCCGATTAGCATTTCTGATAAATCTCTTGAGAAAGAAAATAAAGGCTTTCTTTATGATGTTTTAAAGGTCACTTTGGGTTTTATTGTTGGCTTAATTTCTGGTATAGTTTCGGATAAGTACTTGTTCAAGAGTAAGCCTGAAGATTCTAATTCTGGAAATTTTGGCGCTCCTGTTGGTCTTTCTGGTTCTTTTCCTAATGTCGCTTCTTTTCTTACTGCTGCAAGTAGTAACTTTGGAGAGTCTCCGGTTGAAAAGTTTTCTGATGATTAACAAAGCCTTTAGTGGTTAATATAAAACAATAAGTATTTCATGGCCGCAACATAAAAGTTGCGGCCGAAATTTTATGCATATGCCAGCATTTTGACGGAATTTGCGAAAATCTTTGAAAAGCCCGCGGTAACGGTTATCGCCGCTCTTTCAAGTTGGCGATCGATTATTTTGTCGTGATCGATAATAATTCCACCGGATTGAATCATTTGGAGCGCGCAATTTTTATCAAACCCATAAATTATTCCGGAATTTTTCATCGAAGGAGCGCAAATTAGCTGTGCGCCCAAAGGTGTTACCAATTTTCCTGAAACTTGAAAATCAAGTCCTGCCAAAGCATCCTGCATTTCGCTTACAGCAAGAATATCCCTTACAGATAAATTTGACGCAACCATAACGTTAAGTTTATAAGGATTTAATTCAGCCCAAAATTGAAGCAAATGATTGTAGGATAATTTCCCTTTGGCAGAGTCCGAAACATCGATCATTGTTATATCTTTAGAAATAACCGCCAGCACGTCTTCGAGCTGTTCGGAAGCAATGTCTGAACCTATTTTTTTCAAAATTACCGTTAAAACTTCCAAATTTTGGAATCTTATCGCTTCGTAAGATGAAGAAAAAACACGTCCATGTTTTATAAGCTTAACAAGATTAGGATCGGTAGTAACATTAACTTTTCTCAGTTCCGCGCCTTCCGCGACGGCGTTTGAAGAAGGCTGAGAATCCGTTGATGATTGAACCGTACGATAATCGATTCCGCCAATAATTGTTTTGGCGGCAATCACAGACGGAAGAACGCTATTTGACGTAATTCCCTGTTTTACCGCGCGTGCTATATATTCAGGGAAAAGCACCGCAGACTCCGAGGTACCGAAAAATTTTTCAACCGCATCCGCTCCAGCACCGCTGACCTTTATTCCAAAGCGTTTAAGTTGTCTTTGGTAGGCATCGAGTTTTTCAAGATTAGTTCCTTTATAATTTTCAGATGGATCCAAGTTTTCTAAAACCGAAGTGAAACTTTTGTTTCCTATTCCGTACATTCCTTTTTCAAGTTTAATATTTTCGTAATTCATTTAAACTCCTCCTATATTTTAAATTGGGAAAATTCTTTAACATTCTTTGAATCGTTTTCTAAATCCAAACTCAATTCAGGGGTGCAAAAATTACAAATTTTTTTGCGCAAAATCTCAATTACCGTTTTGAGTTCTTCAATAGTAAAACTCTCGACGGCTTTATTTAACACAGAAATTTCAATTTCAGGTTCTGATGCCGACAAAAGTTTGGATGCGTTATGTCTGAGTTCGGTTATATATTCTTTTCCCGCTTTTGCCTGTTCTTTTAAATTCTCAAACATATCTAAAAGCTCCTCATAATAATTTTCGCTTAGTTCAGATTTTATTTGCTTAAATATTCCTGGGCAATTATTGCCAAAGTTATTAAAAGATTTGATAACACCAGCGGCAGGCTGCGCCGGAACGGCGACAAAAGACCATTCGTAAGCATCGGACGGAAATTCGAGTATTGCGTGACAAACCTCATTTTTTGAACCTATTTTATATTCAAGACCTTTTTTATGTTCGCAAAACTCTATATCCGCACCACAGATGGAACAAATTTTCAGCATAACCGAACATCTGACGCTTACTTCCTTTTTAATGCCTGAATCGATAGATAAAATAAAATCTTTATTTCTTTCAGAACGCGGAATATAAGCCTTTGCGCAAAGACGGAAATAAGTTTCGCCCAAAGAATTAGTCTTTTTCGGAACAGCTTCCGTTTTACAGCTAAAAATTCTTGCGGTTTGATTTTTACTTTTGGCGTCGTGATCCAAAATACCGGTTTTTCCAACAAAAAGTTCCGCAAGTTTTTTAAGCGATTCTTTAGAAAATTTTTCATAGTCTCTGTCTACTTCATTATCACAAAGTACCATTTCAAATACATAAACTTCATCTGAATTTAAATTCCGCTTCGTAAATTTGTTTATAATTGCAAGTTCGCTTTCAGATACTTTTTTAGATTCCGTTTCCATGTTTTTTCTCCTTTAAAATAAGAACCTGTATTCAAAAGGGCAAATTCCAAATTTTTGAAGAATTTTTCCTCAAAATGAGGAAAAAAGCGCAATGAATACTTGATGTATTCTGAGCATTTTTGACAAAATTTTGAAAA
>JAISBW010000015.1 GCA_031265995.1 Oscillospiraceae bacterium | reverse complement strand
CGTATAGAAATTCGTATATTTTTCAGGAATTCTGCTTCGAGCAGACGAATCTTTTCTAATTTCTTTTTCCCAAGACTTAATAAACGGAAGAAATTTATTTGCTGTTCTTATAAGTTCTTTTGGTTCGGCTATTGAATCCAGCTTGCCTTCATAATATTTAATCAAAATCCACTCCCTTTGAGAATAAACACCCAAACCAAGCAAAGAAAGCACTCCGAGCGATCCAAGCGCTCCAAAAGAAATTGAATGTTTTGCCAAAGACGTTGGCTTTTTGTCTTTTGAATGAGGCCCAGCTGGCACAGCACCAGCATTGCCAGAAAAAACGGCCAAAGCGAGTAACATTGCCAAATTTTTACTAAAATTTTTGTTTTTTACCACTATAAATCCCCCTTAACTTTTGCAAATTATAAAAAAAAACAAAGAATATGGTATTGATTTTATCATAAAATTTTTAAAAAATCAATAAATTTTTTTTGCACAGCTTACGTAATAATTATCAAGCATATATCAAATATATTTAGAATGCAAATGCCGCAAAAACACCCGACACTTTTTTGTTTAATACGATAATTTTTGATAGAATTATTCGTTGGTAATGCTTTTTAAGAAACCATTATTTATGAATAAATAAAATTAAGTTTTTAAAAAATGAGGTGAAATTATTTGAGTTTTTTCGAATTGCCAGCAACCGTTAGAAAAAAACACGATGAGCGAGTGTACGAAGATGCGTTTGGTGATCTTCTTTCGGTTTTAGGATCAAAAAGCCCTTACGTGGTTCGTGAGGCCAAAGGGGCGATTGCTACCATTTTAAATTTTTTCGGAAAAGAATGCCCCGAAATACCCGAAAACATCACTGATATAAGCGCTCAGCTCGAATATATGCTCAGACCTTCAGGAACGATGAAAAGAAGAGTCGAGCTTATCGGAGACTGGTGGAAGGATGGAACAGGAATTTTACTAGCAAGCACAAAAAAAGGCGAGGTTATAGTTTTATTTCCGCGAGGTTTCAAAGGTTATGAATACAAATCAAAAAAAGGAGAGACAATTAAAATAACCAAAGAAAATGCATCAGAGATAAGCAACGATGCCTTTTGTTTTTACAGATCTTTTCCTCTTGGCTCTCTCAAGATTAAAGATTTAATAATTTTTATGGCCGAGTGTATTTCTTTCGGGGATATTTTATTTATAATCGGAATTTTAATTTTAATGCAGTTTTTAGGAATGTTAAACCCATATATAACAAATATTGTTTATGATATTCTGATTCCTTCAAATTCTTATAATCTTATGCTCCCTATAGCCAGTATGACGATCGGTCTAACAATAGGAGCTTCTCTTATCAATATCACTCAAGGAATCATAAGAACACGCATTCAAGGAAAACTTAATTTATCTGTAAATAGCGCAATTATGATGAGATTGTTTAGTTTGCCTCCTTCATTTTTTAGAGATTACTCTTCTGGAGAACTTGCAAGCCGTGTTGGATATGTCGCGAGTTTGTGCCAAATAATTTCAGATACCGTTCTTTCAACTATTTTAAGCGCCCTTTTTTCTCTTACGTATATTTTTCAAATGGGGCAACAAGCACCTGGAATGGTGGTCCCGGGAATGCTTGCAATTTTTGCTTCGATTTTATTTTCAATTTTAATTACTTTTCTTAGGCAGGGCATAAATAAAAAGAAAACTGATCTTTCCCCGAAACTTCAGTCTCTTGTATTTTCAATTTTTGGCGGAATTCAAAAAATTAAGATCTCGGGGGCCGAAAAACGCGCTTTCGCCAAATGGGCAAAAAGTTATTCAAAAGTCGAACAACTGGATTATTCACCCCCTTGGATCATAAGGCTATCAGGGGTTATAAGCACGATAATTTCATCTTTGGGAACTATCGCGCTTTATTGGGCTGCCGCGAAAAATAATGTTCCAGTCGCTAATTACATGGCCTTTAATATGGCTTATGGCGCGGTAAGCGGGGCAATAATGTCTTTAGGTGGGGTCGTCCTTCAAATAGCAAATTTAAAGCCGATTCTTGATCTTGTAAAACCGTTTATTCAAGCTAAACCTGAAAACAGTTCAGGCGGCTCAATTGTTACTGTTTTGGCAGGCGATATTGAAATCAATAACGTGGCGTTTAGATATAGTCAAGATACTGAACCGGTATTAAAAAATTTAAGTTTAAAGTTAAGACGTGGTGAATATGTCGCAATCGTTGGGAAAACGGGCTGTGGGAAATCTACGATTTTAAGGCTACTTTTGGGATTTGAAACTCCCGAAAAAGGCGGGGTTTATTATAGTGGCCGTGATATCAGAAGCTTGGATTTAGGCAGCCTAAGACAAAAGATAGGCGTTGTTATGCAAAATGGGTCAATTTTTCCTGGTGATGTTTTTTCCAATGTGGTTGTTACTTCCCCGTGGAAAACTATGGATGACGCCTGGGAAGCCGTACGGATGGCCGGTCTTGAGAAAGATATTCAAAATATGCCCATGGGGATGCATACTTTAATAGCAGAGGGCGGCGGAGGACTTTCAGGCGGGCAAAAACAAAGACTGATGATCGCACGGGCAATTATAGCTAAGCCGTCGATTCTTTATCTTGATGAGGCGACTTCAGCTCTTGATAATATAACTCAAAGCCATGTTGTTAGCAGTTTATCAGAATTAAATTGCACACGAATTGTTATAGCTCACCGACTTTCGACGGTGAAAAATTGCGATCGAATTTTAGTTTTAGACGAGGGAGAAATAGCCGAGGAAGGCAATTTTGAAAAGTTAATGGGGAAAAAAGGAAAATTTTATAATTTGGCTAAAAGGCAGGTGGCGGAATAAAAACCTGTATTCAAAAGGATTAAAATGCCTAATTTTCAATAAAATTTTTTCAAAAATACTCAGAATATGTAAAGTATTAATTGCGTTTTTTTATCATTGCTGAAGAAAAAATTCTTTGAAAATTTGGAACTTGCCCTTTTGAAGGTTCTAAAAAGTTTTGATTTGCAAAGTTAATTTGTGATATAATAAGTTTAGATTTTAGTTTTTCAAAAATTAAAATTCTTTTAATAAATCAAAACAGGAACAAAAGTAATAATGAAAAATAATAAATTTTCAAAAATTTTATCCTTGGGATTAACCTTAGCGTTGGGTTTTTGCTCAGGTCATAATATCAGTGCGTCTCCGGCAGGTGCGGAAAAAACTAAAAATGGCGTGCTTGTGAAGGATGATCATGAGAAAAAGAGAGTTACTAAAGTCGTTTCTAGAGAGAAAATTTTGCTTGATGAAGAAGAATTTTTTCCTAATGAAGAAGACAGTGGAAATGCTTTCACCGCGGCAAGTTTAATCAGTTTAGGTTTAGGTTTAGCTGTTTCTTTCTCTTTTATTTTTATTCATAAATTATACCTTCACAGTCTTCTAGCACAGCGGCAAGAACAAACGAAAAAAGACATTTCGGTTCCTTTGTCAGGGGTTCCGATACTTCGTGTTCCACCAGAGGATAAAGAAAAAATTCTTCGGATACTTATTGCATTTCCAGACGCTGCCAGTGTACCTGTAGAAGTAAATGAAGGAATAAGCTTGGGGTTACCCACAAAAGCAGTTATGGAAAACGCGGACAACATTGTGAAATTTCTCGATGGCAAAGTTCCCCTCGAAGAAATCCCACAAAATGAACAAATGCCTCTTCTGTTTTTTTGCCGTTGGTATGGCCAAAGCTTAAAACCTATTTATGATTCTCTCAATCCTACTACTAGAAATTTTTATGATCAATGCCTTATCCTCTTGTTTTCATTTTTTGAAAAATTGAGAGCAAATACGCCTGATTTTCCCGAAAGTGATAATTTAGAAGGTATTTCAAATTTTTTAAACAATGTTTTACCGCGATTGATTGGAGAAAAAAGAACGCAATTGGAAAACGAAAAAAGGCAAAGAAGTGAGCAATTGACAGAACTTTCAGATTTGACAGATTTTTTAAATGGATCGGGTGAAGAAGAGCTCGGAAGTTTGAAAACAAAACTTACTCAAGTGCAAGCACGTACTTCAGAAATTAAAAAATTGATAGAAAAAGTATTAGGAAACGAGGAAAAACGGGAGTTAGAAGTCATATCAAGAGATGCATTATCGGGTTTAAATACCAAAGAAACATCATTAGTTGCTAAAATCAAAAATTTAACAACAGAGCAGAAAGAAAAGGAAAAAAAAGAATCCGAAGCACAAAAACTTCTCGAAGATGTAGTAAAGTTGTCGCTGGAAATCGATGATATAGAAAGTAAGGATTTGAAAGAATCAGAATTAATATTTTCTAGATCGATTGAATTAATCACTAAAATAGGTGATTTTTTAAGAGACAATACGGAAGTAATATCACATGGTCGTAGAAGTTCGTTGAATCAGGATTTAGGGTTATTAAGAGAAAGATTTCCTGAATTAGAATCGAAACTTAATACTAAACAAGCAAATTCTTTTAGAGATCGTGTAGAGGTATTTTTAGCAGGAGAAAATTTAGAAAGTTTAGGATTTAATGAATTGCAAGTTATGTATACGGATTCAAAACAATTGTCAGATGAAATAGATGATTTTTTGGCTCGATCACCAGGTTTTCGAGAGCAGCTACAAGGAAATTTGGATAATCTAACTGATTGGAGAGAACGAACAGTAAAGCAAAAAATAATAGAAAAGCAACCAGAGGAAATAACTGGAGAAAGAGAAAATATTAGAACGAAAATAACAGATTGTTTAACAACGGAAATAGACGGCAAAGAATTGGATTTTTTAGAACATCTGCTCGATAAAATAGGGAAAATTAATAGAGATATATCTGATTTTAAAACCAGATTGGGGGGTTTATTTGGATTTTTGTTTGGTCTTGCAGAAGAAGAGCAGAATCTTCAAGTGCTAGAAAATGGTTGTATAGGTGAAGAAAAGAAAAATTCTGAATTCACACAATTAAAACAAAGAATAGAAGATTTTACACAGGAATCTGATTTTTGGAAGAAAATGCAAAGAATATTTGAAGCAAAAGGAATTAAAGCTGACATTGAAAAACTGGCAATAAATATAAAAAATTTGAGAAATTTTAATGAAATAAAATCTTTTTTGGATGAATACAGTCATCTGTTTGATCAATAATCATAATATAAATAAATAATAAAACTATAAGTATAATTTTTAAAAAAAGAGTGGTGCTTTTAAGCTTTGAAAAAAAGAGTTCTTTCCGCAATGAGCGGCGGAGTTGATAGTTCTTTGACGGCGGCTATGCTTCTTGAACAAGGATACGATGTAACTGGCGTTACCTTTAGATTGTTTTCCCCACATGAAAATGCACCAAATCACCTCGCTGATGCCAAAAGTGTTGCAAAAATTTTAGGGATAAAACATCTTGTTTTTGATTTTTCGGATATTTTCGAGTGTGAAATTATAAGTTATTTTATAAATGAGTATATGAACGGGCGTACACCTAATCCTTGTGTTGTTTGCAATAAAAAAATTAAATTTGGAGCAGCCTTAGATCGCGCTGTAGATCTTGGGTTCGATTATTTTGCCACAGGTCACTACGCACGAACGGTTTACGATGAAAAACTAAAAAGATTTTTGATTAAAAAATCTCTTTCAAAAAAAGATCAGACTTATTGTTTATATACTCTTAATCAAAAACAACTATCTCGTATAATTTTTCCGCTTGCTGATTTTGAAAAAACAAAAACTCGTGAAATGGCAAAAAGAATCGGTCTTCCCGTTCACAATAAACCAGATAGTCAAGATATATGCTTTATAAGCGGAAATCACGCTGATTTTATAGAAAAACGAATGGGCGAAGCTGGAAAAGGGAATTTTATTGATGAAAAAGGTGAAATTTTAGGAGTTCACAGCGGAATTTACAGATATACAATTGGTCAGCGCAGAGGGCTTGGAATTTCAGCAGAGAAAAGATCTTACGTATCAGAAATTAATTCTGAGAATAATTCAATAAAGATCGGTTCTGTTCCTGAAAGAAAAACAATAATAGCGACGAACGCAAATTTTATTCCGTTTGATAATCTAGATTCACCGATTCATGTTTCCGCACGAG
The DNA here is from genome assembly GCA_031265995.1 of Oscillospiraceae bacterium. Taxonomy (GTDB): domain Bacteria; phylum Bacillota; class Clostridia; order Oscillospirales; family Acutalibacteraceae; genus Improbicoccus. The sequence goes on along the minus strand of JAISBW010000015.1, from coordinate 23,012 downwards.
TACGTTACAGCTGCAATGAAATTCCCTCAATCATAACTCCGCTCGAAAACAAAACTGTGCTTGTAGATTTTAAACACAGTGTTAAATTTGTCGCCCCAGGGCAATCTGTTGTTTTTTACAAAGAAAATACTCTTGTTGGCGGCGGAATAATTTTATAAGCAATTTTATAATTTGACTTTTCGGCATAAAATCACATATTCTATTGTTATTCTTGTGTGTCTAATTAGTGTTCATGCAATTGGAGAAGTACTCAAGTGGTTGAAGAGGCGCCCCTGCTAAGGGTGTAGGTCGGGAGACCGGCGCGAGGGTTCGAATCTCTCCTTCTCCACCAGCATCTATTTGGAATGTTTTTTTGAACAAATTTTGATCATGTCATGAAAGTCGAAGCTTATTTTTTATCCCCTGCCGCGGCGGTGTAGGGATGTGTGTGGCGATTTGAACGGCTGTGAAGTTTCGTGATTTACGAGCCAACTGTGAAGTTTCGTTATTTTTCTCCTTATCTGTAAGTGTATTACCGATTTACACGATATTTTGTTGCTGTTTTTTGTTATTTCATTAATTTTCATTTTAATTTGACATCTAAATAAAAAAATGATATAGTAAATATGCGGGAGATTTAAAATTGAACTTTGGGAGGATCAAAAAATGTTGGGGTTTTTGAAAAATTTAAAAGAATTTTGGAGTTCTCCTGACGAGAATTGCACCGAGGAAGACGTTTTTGAGAATCGGCAGCAACAAGATTTGAACAATAGTCAAGGCTCTAAAGTAGTGAGTATACATAAGAATAATACTAAAATAGTTTGTTTCAGACCTTGTAGTTATGATAAGGAAATTTTGGGCGTAGCCAAAGGAATTTTAGAGGGATGCATTGTAGTTCTGAATTTAGAGCTTGAGCGTTCCTCGCCTGATATTGCACGTAGGATCGTTGATTTTTTAAGAGGGATTGTTTATGCCAAATGCGGGATGTTCGTTTTAGTGTCCGAGAATACCTATGTGCTCACCCCCGGGGGAGTGGAAGTGAGCGGAACTGAGATTATCAGTGAAATCGAGCATAATGAGGTTTGTTTCTAAAAATTTTACACATGTTTTAAACAAAATTTGCCGGTTCTTAGATTTTTTCTGAAGAATTTTCTTAGGAGGAAGGATGTCAATTTCATCAAAAATAAGGGATGCGCGTTTTTCTAAGGCAGTTTTCGGTGGTTATAAATCTGAAGATGTGGATAAATTTTTGGACGAAATCCAAGATGATTTTCAGAAATTTTCTTTGTGTCAAGAAGAATTAAAGTCAGAAAACGAGCGTTTGAAAAGAAAGATAGAGCAATTTAAAGCCGAAGAGAGCGTAATTAAGAGAGCTATAATAAACTCACAACAAATTGCGGATGCCAGTCTAATTGACGCAGGAGTAAAGTCTAAATACATATTGAAAGATGCCTCTGAAAAAGCCGAACAGATGGTAAGAATCGCTAAGGAAAATGCGGATAAAAAGTTGGAAATTGCTAAAAAACTTCAAGAAAATACCGTTAGGTTTAAAAAAGACCTTATAAAATGTTATCAAGAACAAGTTGAAGCTTTAAGGGGGCTTTCTGAAGAGTCTGTTGCTGAAATCGAGAAGGAGCTTTTTAAGCTCGATGAAACTACGGAAAAATTTAGTGGTGGTGGAGAACAAAAATTTATGGATATAGAGTCTAGAGCTGTAAAAGATGATTTGCGCGCAAGATTTTTGTCAGAACTTGCCGTTAAGAATGGGTTAAATAAAACTAAAGAAATTCCGATCTAGTTTATTTATTGATTAAAAATTAGTATAATAATAAAGTATCTAGCGTAAGAACATACTAGAGCAGTGGTGTTGTAGAAAAATGTAAAAAGTATATGGAGTGAGCTTCTAAAGATGAAAAAATTTAATGTTTCGATTTTATCTATTTTGCTTTCGTTGGCTTGTTTTTCTAATTGTGTGTTGTCGGAAAACACTAAGCCTGAGCTGCCTAAATCGCTTGCCATGAAAGTTGATTCTGCACACGGTAAATCTCGCAGCGTAAAAAACAAAAAAAACAATGATTCAAAAAAAGAATTAGATTTAATAAGTTTAGAAATTAAACGTCTTGATGAATCCATTAAAAAAACAAAAAAAGAGGCAAGAGATCAAGATAGGAAGTCTAGAAAAAGTATTAACGCAGCAAAGAAACAAACTGAACAGAATACGAAAGAATTGTTAAAATTAAAAGATAAAGTTGAAGAAAGTGGATCAATGAGCGAAGAAAAAGCGAGTTTTTGGAATTTATTGATGTGCGTTGTGATTTCAGGTTCTGCACTTTCTTTCTTAGGCTTAGCGGCTGGTGCTTTCGTTGCTTACTCTGCGAAATCACATACGGCTGCAGCTTTACTTGTATGTATTGGTGGCTTATCTTTCCTTTTGACCTCCATCTGTGCGATAAACGTAGCCAAAACAGAATTAACAGGCAAGAAAAAAGAAGAGGAAGAAGAGGAAGAAGTCGAAAATGAAAATGGAGCTACTGAGGAAGAGGCGGGAGAATGGAAATAAATAAAAATGATGAAGGATGCTAATATGAAAAAATATAACAATACTTTGAATTTGCCTAAAACTGATTTTCCTATGAGGGCGAAGCTTCCGGAAAGAGAACCTGAGATGATTTCCTGGTGGGAAAGTGAGAAAATTTATGAAAAAGTTAAAAAAAGAAATCTAGGAAAACCGCCGTTCATTCTTCATGATGGTCCGCCTTATGCCAACGGCTCCATTCATCTGGGGCATGCTCTTAACAAAGTTTTAAAAGATATTGTTGTTAAGTTTAAGAATATGTCGGGATTTCGTGCGGAATTCATCCCAGGTTGGGATACCCATGGACTTCCTACTGAAATTAAAGCCAGAAAATCAGTTGAGAATTATGGTGAGCTGAGTGATATTGAACTGCGAAGAGTTTGCGCTGAAACCGCTTTAAATTATCTTGAAATTCAAAGAGATTCTTTTAAACGGCTGGGAATATTCGCGGATTGGGAAAGGCCTTATATTACGCTTAATCCTGAGTTTGAATCCAAACAAATTGAGGTTTTTGCCGAACTTGCGCGGCGAGGCGCGGTTTATATTGGCTTGCGCCCAGTCTATTGGTGTTCTGAGTGCAGCACCGCGCTAGCGGAAGCTGAAATTGAATATAAAGAAGACGATTGCCGTTCAATTTTTGTGAAATTTAGGGTAATAGATGATAAAAATAAGTTCTTGCCTTTAGGTTTAGATCTTAAAAAAGTGTTTTTTGTGATTTGGACAACAACAGCTTGGACTTTGCCGGGTAACGTTGCGATATGTATAAATTCTGGATTTGAATATTCACTTGTGAAATGCCGTGACGAGCATTATTTAATTGCTTCAAGCCTGGTTGAAAGCTGTTTTGACCAAATAGGGGTTCAGGATTTCAAGACAATAGCTGTATTTAAAGGTATAGAACTTGAGAATATTTTAATTGAGCATCCGATTTTACAAAAAACTTCTAGGGTTATTTTAGGAGATCACGTTAAGCTTGAAAGCGGTACTGGATGCGTGCATACCGCGCCCGGTCACGGTGCGGAAGATTTTGACGTCTGCGCTGAATACGGTCTGGATGTTCCGATGGTTGTTGATTCTTCAGGGTATTTAACAGAAGAAGCGGGGCAATTTGCCGGTGAAAAGATTTATGAATCAAATGAAAAAATTATAAAGTATTTGTCAGAGAACGATTTGTTATTTGCCATAAAAAATATAAATCATAAGTATCCTCATTGTTGGAGATGCAAAGGAAGTGTTATTTTTCGCGCCACAAAACAGTGGTTTTGCTCGGTTTCAGATTTCAAAAAAGATGCTTTGAAAGCTGTAGAGGGTGTTCAATGGGTTCCCGAATGGGGCAGGGAAAGAATATCTTCAATGATAAACGAAAGAAACGATTGGTGTATTTCGCGCCAGCGCAAATGGGGTGTTCCTATTCCGGTTTTCTTTTGCGAGAATTGCGGCGAGCCTTTGATTAACTATGATTTAATAATCAAAATTTCAAAAATTTTTAAGAAAGAAGGCTCTGATTCTTGGTTCAGCAATGATGCTGGTTATTTTTTGAATGGAAATGAAAAATGTGAAAAATGTGGATTTAATAAATTTAAAAAAGAAAAAGATATAATGGATGTTTGGTTTGATTCGGGTTCATCGCATTATGCAGTTTTAAAGAACAATAAATTCCCCGCCGATTTATATCTTGAAGGAGCGGATCAGTATCGTGGATGGTTTCAGTCTTCGCTTCTGACGTCAGTTGGGATAGGTCGCGGCGCACCTTATAAAACAGTTCTTACGCATGGATGGGTTGTTGACGAAAACGGTCAAAAACAATCAAAATCCCTTGGCAACGTTATTTTGCCGTCTGAAATTATAGATGAATATGGCGCCGACATATTAAGATTATGGATCGCTTCTGTAGATTACAAATCAGACGTCAGAATTTCTAAAAATATTCTTTCTCAGATCGCTGAATCTTACCGCAAAATTCGCAATACCGCAAGGTTTATCTTAGGAAATTTATATGATTTTAATCCCAAAATAGATTTTATTTCATTTGAAAATTTATCTTCATTTGATAAATGGATTTTAATTAAATTGAAAAAGATAATTGAAAAGTGCTTGGGTTTTTATGAGAATTTTGAGTTTTATTTGGTGTTTCATACCATACAAAAATTTTGCATAATTGAGTTATCAGGTTTTTATCTGGATGTAATAAAAGACAGGCTTTATGTTGAATCTCCAAAAAGCGTTTTAAGGCGCAGTTCGCAAACCACTATGTGGCAAATACTTGTAAATTTAGTAAAATTAATTTCTCCTATAATGTCTTTTACTGCTGAAGAGATATGGACTTATATACCAAAATTAGAAGAATCGGATAGCGTTTTTTTGAACGATATTTCATTAAAGAATTTAAATTTGCAAGACGATAATGAACTAATGTTTTATTGGGAAAAAGTAAAAGAAATATCGGATAGTATAAAAAAAGAACTTGAAAAGGCACGAAAAAGTGGGATTATCGGTTCTTCACTTGAAGCCGATGTTATTATTTACGCAGACAAAAAAAGTGGTAATTTTATAAAAAAGGCATCTGAAGATATTAAGTTCGCTTCTATTGTCTCGGGGATTTCTGTTTTTGAAGGTGATAGTTTTTCAATCAAAATTGAAAAATCGGATAGTCTAAAGTGCCAAAGATGTTGGATGTACAGTAAAACAGTCGGAGAAAACCCTGATAATCACGATGTCTGTTCGCGCTGCTCAGAAGTTCTTAGGAATTCATTTTAATTTCTTTAAGAAACTAAAGTAAGTGTGGTTTTAGGACGGATTTAATGACAAGAAATGAATACGCATTGCGCGTAGCTAAGTTTTTTAGGATAATAACATTAGCGCCAGTTGTGGCGTTTTTTCTTGTCAGTAAGTTATTTTTCGGCGATCCTGCATGTTTTGGCGGAACTAAGAATTATGTTTTTTCGATAATTTTTATTGTTATTTTTCCATTGTTGGGTTATCCTCTGCAATTAATTATGCCAAAATTCAAAGGAAGAGAAAATCAACGGAATTTAGCTATTTTAACTGCGATTATAGGGTATATTTTTGCTGTTTTGTATGGTTTTTTATTTAGAGTTCCAAAATTACTGATTATTATATTTTTGACATATTTTATATCTGGTTTTGGTATTATAGTTTCTAATAAAATTTTTAGAATAAAAGCAAGCGGTCACGCTTGCGGTGCAGTAGGGTCAGCGGTAATGTGCGTTTATGTGTCTGAAATTTCGCCTATGTTATGTATTATAAATTTTTGTTTAATTTCAGCGGTTTTTTGGTCATCGCTTAAACTTGCTCGCCATAATATTTGGCAGCTGTTTTTAGGAAGTATGGTTTCAGTATCTTCTTTTTTAATTTCAATAAAAATACAGATTCTAAGCAATTTTTTAAGTACATGAATAAAAATCTTAGGCATAATATTAAATCTAGACACGCAGCAATATTTTTCTTTATAGTTTTGGCTGATCAATATTTTAAATTTTTGGCGAAAAATTTTTTATATTGTTCTGAAATTAATTTTAGGATAATTAAATTCATTTACGCCGAAAATTCTGGTATTTCTTTTGGATTGTTCGGTGACAAAAAAATGTATTTAGTTTTGCTTGCTGTCATCCTAAATATTTTGGCGGCGTTTTTTTATCTTAAAAAATTTTTAAATTACTGTGGGGCAACACCTATAATTTTTATTTTAAGCGGAACAATAAGCAACTTTTTAGATAGATTTTTTTACAAATTTGTTGTTGATTATATTAGCGTTCCAATATTTCCCGCAATTTTTAATTTAGCCGATTGTTTTATTTGTGTAGGAACTTTTTTGGTGATTTTTAAAATTTTAAAAAAATACTAAGCATTTATTTTTTTATTCTGAAGGAAAATTTTTCAAAAATTCAAATTCTAATGCTTCTTTTGCAAGATAAAGAGAACCAAATATTAAACATATTTCATCTTTACTTGTTTCTTTTAAAATTTCAGAAATAGCGCTTTCGACACTTTCTGATGGTTTTGCCGTTTTTGAAAACCTTTGAGCAATTTTTGCTAACTCTTCTGCCGGCATAGCACGATTGCTTTTTTTAATGTTATAAATTCCAGAATTTTTCGGGCATACCGTTAACACTTTTTTTAAACACCCCTTTAAAGGAAGAAGAATATTAGAGATATCTTTATCTTTCATTACCCCAAAAACCGCATTTATTTTTTTTAAAGGAAAATACAGACTTAAGGATTCAGATAATGCCAAAGCTCCATCGGGGTTGTGCGCGCCATCTAAAATTACGATTGGATTTTTATTTAAAATTTCAAATCTGGCATGAAGAGAAACTTTTTCTAATCCGGTTTTAATAGAGTTATAATTTATTTCAATTTTTCTTTGAAGAATTTCAACGACACTCAAGACTGTAATCAAATTCAATTTTTGATGTTTGCCTAAAAGCGGTATCTTTAAAAAATTGCCGTTATATTCAAAGCTCTGATAAATTTTTTCAGCATTATATAAATTTTTATTCAATTCGCAAAAATTGTCTTTAATTTTATTTTTATCAGGCATAATTAATTCGCAATTAAATTCTTTACATTTTTTATATAAAATATCAAACACATTTTTTTCTTGAGCAGGATAAACGACTAAAGGACAATTTTTCTTGATAATTCCAGCTTTTTCATAGGTTATCTCCTCAATTGTTTTCCCCAAATACTCAGTATGATCAAAAGAAATTGAAGTTATAACGCACACAATCGGTTCTCGGCAAACATTAGTTGAATCAAGCCGACCTCCAAGACCGGTTTCAAGAACTACAATTTTGACGTTTTTTTCTTTAAAATAACAGAAAGCAAGTATAGTATAAAATTCAAACTCAGTAATTTGAATTTTATTATCTTCGGCAGTTTTTAGAATTTTTTCTGAAATATTTATACATTCTTTTTGTGAAATCATTTCCCCATCAATTTTTATACGTTCCCTCGGATCAACAAGATGTGGAGATGAAAAAAGGCTTGTTTTTATCCCTGTTTTCGTAAGTATAGAAGCAAGCATATGACAAACCGAACCTTTGCCATTGGTTCCCGCCACATGGATTACATCGAAGCTTTCTTGGGGATTTCCCAAAATTTCAAGAACTTTTTTGATTCTTTCAAGACCTGGTTTTATACCAAATTTTTCGAGCAAAGACAGTTTCTTTACGAGTTGTGTGTAAATCGATTTCATTCAAAACTCCATTCTTAATTTTAAAAATTCTGCCGCATATAAGTTTAAGATCCTCATGTGAATGTGATATAAAGATAATTGTGTTTTTTTCACTATTATTAAGATTGACTATAAGGTTTAAAAAATTATGTTTTGAAAATATATCTAATCCAGCGGTAGGCTCATCCAAAATCAAGATTTTAGGTTCCATCGCAAGAATCCCAGCGATTGCTGCCAACCGTTTTTCTCCACCAGAGAGTTTAAAGGGCGAATTGTAAATTTTATTTTTGTCAAATCCAACCATCTCAAGAGCTTTTAAAGCTTTTTTTTTAGCAATTTCTTCGTCGAATTTTAAATTTTTAGGTCCAAACATAACGTCTTTTAAAACGGTTTCTTCAAAAAGCTGATTTTCAGGATATTGGAAAACAATTCCAATTTTGCTAAAATTGTCTTTATCAGACAATTTATTTCCGAATTTTATTTTACCATTTTTAATCTTAAGAAGTCCTTTGATAATATAAGCAAGTGTGGATTTTCCCGAACCGGTTTTACCTAAAAGACCGATTATTTCGTTTTTATAAATATCCAAATTTAGATTTTTAAAAACAGTTTTGCCATTTTTATGATTATAAAAAACATCAATAAGCTGGATAGCCAGCTCATCTGGTTTTGTATTATTTTTTTTAAAATCAGGAATTGTTTTTTCAAAAACATAAGAAAATTTCTTTTTTAATTCATTGGGGCTTCCTTGTGCGACTAGTTTGGCACCATTTTCGTTAAGATTGCCACAAAACTCTTTGCTAATTTTGTTGTAATTGTTATTGTCAATAGACTTTAGTTTATCATTGTAAATTTCTTTACAGTTTGAAAAAAAAGTTTGGTTTTTGCTTAAAACAAAAATTTTATCCGCCAAAGACGCTTCGTCTAAATGATGAGTTAACAAAACTACCGTTAGTTGTTTTTTTTCTTTTAATTTAAATATTTGGTTCAGGATATTTTTGCGACTTTCAAAATCAAGCATCGAGGTCGGTTCGTCAAGAATTAAACATTCCGAACCCATGGCAATTACGCCGGAAAAGGCAGTTTTTTGCTTATTCCCGCCCGAAAGAGTATTAATATCGCTCTCTCTTTGTTCATAAATTTCAGTACACTTCATCGCTTCGTCGGTCAATTGCCGCAGAACCGGATTTTCAATCCTAAGATTCTCAAGCCCGAAAGCGACGTCATCTTCTACTGTTCCTGCCACAATCTGATCATCCGGATTTTGAAAAGTAAAACCAACTTTGCGTCTTATTTCAAGATTTCTCTCAAAATCTTTTGTGTTGATTCCATCGACAAAAACATCCCCAGAACCTGGCAGTTCAAGAGCCGCCAAAAGTTTTGCCAAAGTTGACTTTCCCGTACCGTTGCGCCCAAAAATTACTGCAAATTCACCTTTTTTTATTTCAAAAGAAATATCATCCAAAATTTTTTTATTCCCGAAACTAAAACTTATATTTTTAACCGCAAACATCAAACCTCTTTTTAGTAAATCAAAATATTGCAAACTAAGAACCTGTATTCAAAAGGATCAAGACGCCTAATTTTAAATAATTTTTTCAAAATTTTGTCAAAAATGCTCAGAATACGTAAAGTATTCACTGCAATCTTTTCCCGTTTCGAAGAAAAATTCTTCGAAAATTTGGAATTTACCTTTTTGAATACAAGTTCTAAATTTAAAAATAAGACAACTAAAACCTATAAATACAGATTTTTATTTTTTTGAAGAACCAAGTGTTTGCAAAGAACGCCTTATAAGCTCTTCTATGGACATATTTGGATCTAAATTTGCCAAAACCGGAATAACTTCCCGGCGAGAATATCCAAGAACAACAAGGGCACGCGAGGCCTCAGAAACATTTCTAGATGAAGCGGTTTGAATATTTAAAAATTTGGTTTTAGATAATTTATCTTTTAATTCTAGTATTATCCTTTTAGCGGTTTTTTCTCCGATTCCCGGTGCGCGAACCATATCTGAATGATCTCCGGAAATAACCATCGATGAAATCTCATCCGGAGAAAATTCGGAAAGTAGCCCCAAAGCCGTTCTTGACCCCACGTTCTTCACAGAAATCAAAAGCTTGAAAAATTCCAAGTTATCAGAATCAGAAAACCCAAACAAATCAACAGCGTTTTCTCTTACCGACATATAAACAAAAACTTCAATTTCACTGTTTTCTTTTCGTTTCCTCAATTCTTCAAGAAAACGAGAGCCACAAATACATTTGTATCCAACGCCGCAGCATTCTATCACAAAAAAATCGCTGCTTAAAAATTTTATAAACCCACGAAGACTGTAAATCATTATGGTTTTTATACTCCAATGCAATGATTTCAAACAATATTTATTCCACGCAAATTGCAAATTATCAATAAATATACATTTTAATCAATGGTTTTGATTTTAGCAATATTTATCTTTATTAATTTAACCAACATTTCATCAAGTAGTAGTTTTCGGGAAATCTGAGTTGATTTCAAAAGTATATCTGTTTCAATTAATATTTTTATGCATTTTTCTATAATTTTGATGTCATAATTTTTAAAATTTAATTCAGAGTTTTCAATTCTAAATTCTTTGTTCTTGTAATCAAAAATTTCGAATATTTTGTTGACCGAAATTCCATTAAGTTTTGCACATTTTAAACGATAAGCATCAATAAATTGCATAGCAATTACTGATAAAATAGAAACCGGTTCTTCTTTTCTAAGAATTAAATTTTCAATTATTTTAAAAACCATTTCGTATTTTTTTAAGTTTAAAGCTTTGCTTATTTCGAAAACAGAATATTCGTAATCTTGTTCGTTTATTATAGATTCAATGTTTTCTTTGCTTATTTCTTCCAATTTTTCCGAAAAACATATTTTTTCAAGATTATTTTTTATATTATTTAAGTCTCTTCCGCAAATTTCTGAAAGAAGTCTTGCGTTTCTTTCAGATAAAACTTTCCCGAGTTTTTTTGCCCATAGAATCGATTGTTTTTCAATTGGCAAATTTTGGTCGGAAAATTCCACTAAAAAACCAAATTTCAAAATCATATTTTCTAAAATTTTAAAATTTTTGTTAACATCTGAAAAACCTTGTATTATTAAAATAGAAAAATCTGGAATATTTGAGATTATTTTAAAAAACATCTCTTTATTTGAATCCTCAATTTCAGGATCTCTCAAAACAGCACACTTTTTATTGCTTCCTACAGGAAACATTTCTAAAAACATTGATAAGTTGTTTAAATTCATATTTTCTTCATAAAAGTATTTAACTCCAAAACTATTTTTTAAACTTCCTGTTGCGGTTTCAATAATTTTTTTTGTATAGTAACTTATCAAAAATTTTTCTTTCCCAAAAAAATAATAAAAATTTCCCAATTTACTTGATTTTATACTTTTTTTTAAATCTATATAGCTTATTTTGGGCATTTATGATTTCCTTTTTAAGACATAATCGTCATCAGAGACATCAATTAAAACATCTTGGCCGAAAGAAGCAAACGTGTTAAAACTGCAGGTTTTTTTAAAATTAATTTTTGATTGTTGTGGATTCATTGCAAGAATTAAATTGTTTGTTTCTATTAAATTAAAATTGACGGGTAGACCGTATGCAGCAAACATATCACATTTTCTCAAAAATTTTGGCAAATCGCAAGCGTTCCCGCCTTCTAAACATATTAAAATTTTTTTATTTTTTAGTTTAATTCGAACCCACGTTTTATTTTTAATTTTTAAAAATGTCATATGACTGTTTTGTTCCCAAAGAGGGATTTTAAAAAAATTTTGCTTAATTTCATTGGATAAAATTAAATTTTTAGAGTCAAATTTTTTAAAAAAATCACTAATTTTATAAATATTTTCGATATTTTCTCCAAAACCAATTATAAGATCAGGATTTCTAAAATTTAAATTCTGTAATTTATTGTTGATATTAAAAATTTTATCTGCAACAATTGCATAGTTTTTATTCTTTGAAATAACGAAACTTCGGTTTTTTCCCGAACAAATAAAGTTTAATCTGATTTTATTTCTAAGAGAAATTTGGTAAGAAATTATCCCTGAAAATAAAATAAACACTGAAATAAGCGAAATTTTTAAAAATTCTTTCGATAAATTTGAAAAAAATAAAAAATAAGCTACAATAAAAAATGTGAATGAAATCCAAATATTTAAAAATGAATAATCTAAACTTATTGAAGCAAAAGGCAAATTTGCAATGAATTTTACTGCTAAGATTATGAATTTTGAAACAAAATTCGTCAAAATTGACCAAAATGATATATTTGACCACATGCTTAATAATATTGAAATTATTGATAAATTCAATAAAATTATCACTGGAAAAATTATTATAATATTAGATATTATTGAAAAAATTGATATTCGCCGAAAATAAAAAATTATTAAAGGAAAAGTACATAAAATTGTAATTATGGAAGTGGATAAATTTGAAAAAATATATTTAAAAAATTTATTATCTAAAAAATTAATTCTTTCTTTAAAAAAATTATAAAATTTATTAGAAAAAACTATTATGCCAAGAGAAGATAAAAAAGAAAGCCATAGACCGATGTCTAAGCATGAATTTGGCATTAGTATAGAGATGATAAAAACGGATATTCCTAGCGAATTAAGAGAATCCGAACGCATAAATAACGCTCTGCCCGCAAGCCAGATTATTATCATTATCCCAGCACGCACTGCCGAAGGAGGAAAGCAAGTAATGCAAACGAAAATTGATATAAATATTATACAAATGATCGAAGAGACGCGCCGGCGCAAACGCAATAAATTCAAAAACGAATATGCAAATTGCGTTAAAACCGATACGTGAATTCCCGATACAGCGAGCAAATGCGAAACACCTGCGATTGAAAAATCGTTTCTTAATTTAAGCGAAAAAGAATCTCTTTCTCCCAGCCAAATTGATTTTACTAACCCAGCCGTTTCTTGGTCGAATGTTTTATTTATTTTTTTAATTATTTTGAGTTTTAATTTTAATATAAAATTATAAAAATAGTCATTCCAATCCCATTTGCTTTTATGAAGTACTTTAACATTTTGATTCAAAAAAAATCCCTTAAAATAAATCCCACGAGCACGATATCGAATAGCTGATTTTAAATTATTATTTTCAAAAACTTTAACATTTGCAACAAATTTTTCTCCAATATCAGCATTAATTGGAAATCGTGATGCGGTCTCAATTTTAAATTTTGGTAATTTTATGTTTTTAACATTTTCTACTTTAATCTCGTAAATATAAGTTTCTTCGTTTTCTTTAGGAATTTCACTTAAAAAACCTGTAATTTCTAAATTTTGTTCTAATATATTATTTAAAATTTTGTCTTTTTTATAATAATTAAATATAAAAAAAATCGATGCCAAAAACACCGAAATAAAAGATATCAAAAACGTGTTATTTTTTATTATTTTGGAAAATATAGACAAAATTAGAAATATTGACGAAAAAATCGGAACGAATTTAATAGGCAAAAAATTAACGAAAGTCAATGCGAAGAAAAAAGAAAAACCGACCACTACAGATGGCCGAGCGATCGATGTTGAGTTTTTAATTTTAACGTCACTAAAAACTTAAACCACGTCCATAAAATTGTGTTTGCCGTACTTTAAAAATCAAAAATCCACACACATTTCTACTTAACATTTCGGCGTTTAACAATCATGCGATCTGACTTCTTCTTATTTTTACGCGTTTTAAGACCCAAAGCAGGTTTGCCCCATGGTGTGACTGGTGTAGCACGTCCTATAGGGGATTTTCCCTCTCCGCCACCGTGTGGGTGATCACATGGATTCATAACCGATCCCCTAACAACAGGGCGCCATCCCATGTGGCGCTTACGACCGGCTTTTCCTATTTTAACATTTTCGCGCTCAAGATTTCCTACTTGACCAATGGTTGCTATACAATTTTCCGGTATGTTACGCAGCTCACCCGAAGGCAAACGCAAAAGTGCAAGACCATTTTCTTTAGCCATTAATTGAGCCATACTCCCAGCGGTCCTCGCTATCTGACCGCCCTTTCCAGGATAAAGCTCGACGTTATGAACGAAAGTACCCACAGGAATGTTCTTCAGCGCAAGAGCATTACCGGTCCTAATATCGGCATGTTCCCCTGAAACAACCGCATCGCCGGCCTTTAAGTTATTCGGCGCTAAGATGTATTTCTTTTTACCATCAAAATCAACAAGTGCAATGTTCGCCGAGCGATTAGGATCATACTCAATCCCGACAACATTTCCAGCCACACCAAAATTTCGGCGTTTAAAATCGACTACCCTGTATTTTCTCCGGTTACCACCGCCCCTGTGTCTGACTGTAATACGACCGTAATTGTTGCGTCCTGAATGTTTCTTCAAAGGCTTTAGCAACTGTTTTTGTGGAGACGCTTTAGAAATTCCAGCAAAATCCAAACTTGTCATATTTCTGCGCGACGGAGTCACAGGACGATAATTTCTGATACCCATTTTTAACACTCCCCTTATTGGCGCTAAAATTCACTCAGAGTTTGTCTAATATCTACGAAATAGCACATATTTTAATTAAAATCTCTCTGCCATTGCCCGTCAGTTGAATACGCCAGTATTCGCCTTCCTCGTGTTTTAAATTTTAAAAATTTTACCACAAAATCTGCACTACTTAGAGACATCAGACAGGCTCTTATGGAATACGGCACATCCTAAGTCAAAATTTCTCACGTTATATTATCAAAAAACTCAATTCCTTTCCCACCTTTTTTAAGCGTAACAATCGCCTTTTTCCACGCGGGAGTGAACCCCACAACTTTGCCTCTCCTGCGCACGCGCCCGCGTAAATTCAGAGTATTTACTTTTTCAACCTTCACTTCGAAAATCTTTTCAACCGCGCCTCGAATGTCAATCTTCCCTGCTTTCTTATCGACTTTAAAAGAATACTTACGATTTTGAACTCCAATCGTTGACTTTTCGGAAACCACTGGACCTAAAATAATATCGCGTGCTTCCATCAAGCATACACCTCCTCAATTTTCTTAGCGGCTTCTTGAGTAATTATTAATTTCCCACCGTAAAAAACACTGTAAGCGCACAAATTGTTAACTTGTGAAGACGAAACCCCAGGAATATTATTCGATGATTTTATTATAAAATCATTAACTTCAGATAAAACGATTAAGGATTTCTTAACCGCACCAACAGAATTTAGCATACCATAGATAATCTTGGTTTTAAAAGAACTTAAAGATATATTGTCTATGATTACAACTCCATTGTTTTTCATTTTGAAAGAAATCGCAGACCTAAAAGCAAGTTTACGTGCTTTTTTATTCATTTCTACGTAAAAACTTCTCGGTTTTGGTGCAAAAACAACTCCGCCGTGCCTCCATTGCGGTGATCTTGTTGATCCCTGGCGGGCACGACCTGTACCTTTTTGTCTCCATGGTTTGCGCCCCCCTCCTCTTACCTCGGCTCGCGTCAAAGCGGACTTTGTCCCTTGTCTTTGATTGGCCTGATACGCAACAACAGCCTCGTGCAAAACGGCTAAATTTGGCTCAATCCCAAAAATAAAGTCAGCAAGCTCAATCTCGCCGACACGCTCGCCGCTCATATTAAAAACGTCAGTTTTAGGCATATAATCCTCCTTCTTACTACTACTAACAAACACATCAATCAACAGCAAATCTAATTCTATTTGATTTTAATCAAACTAGCTCAAAAAACTTAAGTTTTAGAAAACGCCTTAACACTATTCCTTAAGTAAACAATACTGCCATTATTGCCAGGGACCGCACCTCGAACCGCAATAAGATTTTTTCGAAGATCAATCTTAATAACTTTTAAATTTTGAACAGTGGAACGCTCACCGCCAAGACGACCTGCGGAATGAATGCCCTTAAAGACGCGCGAAGGATCGGAACACGCTCCTATTGAACCCCCGTGACGCACCACCGGTCCAGAACCATGAGTTTCACGAAGCCTGTGAAAATTCCAGCGTTTTATGACGCCTGCCCATCCTTTTCCTTTACTTGTGCCCGTGACATCTACAAATTCGCCGACTTCAAAAATATCGGTTTTTACAATATCGCCTACGTTATATTTCTCGGAATCTTCGGTCCGAAACTCGCGAAGATGGCTTTGGGGCGAAATTCCGGATTTTTCAAAAAAAATCTTCTGAGGTTTTTTCATATTCTTGATTCTGGGTATTCCATAGCCCAATTGAACTGCCGAATATCCATTCCTTTCAAAGGTCTTTTTAGCAGAAACAACACAAGGTCCCGCCTCGATTACAGTAATCGGAATACAATTGCCTTTCTCATTAAAAATTTGAGCCATGCCCAATTTTTTCCCAATTATAAACTTTTCCAAATCGGAATAACCTCCAGATTTAATAATCCATAACAAAGTCTGGCCAAATAAATCAAAGTTTTATATTAATATCCACACCGGCGGGTAGCTCAAGATTTGTGAGCACATCAACGGTTCTATTCGACGGATTTAAAATATCTATTAAGCGCTTATGTGTACGCACTTCAAATTGCTCTCTGCTATCCTTATTGATTTGAGCCGAACGCAGGACAGTTATTATTTTCTTCTTGGTCGGCAAAGGAATCGGGCCAGTAACCAGCGCTCCTGTACGTTTTGCGGTTTCTACAATTTTTTCCGCAGAACGGTCGACTAACTCATGATCATAAGATTTGATTTTTATTCGAATTTTCTTTTTTGTCAATTTGTTTTATCCCCCGTTTACTTACTAATGTTACATCTTTGCTGACTATCAGTCATTTGCTTTTTTAAAAAACAAACACACCCTGACATTATATCAACAGTTAGAAAAAAAAACAATGTCTATTTTTCGATCAAATCAGGGAATACTGCAAGCTGCTATATCGCCTGTCTTCTTTGTGATTGTAATTCCTTCGACGTGTTTATTTCAGCAATATCGTAACATCTTTGTAAAATTTCTTCATATTTTTTCATATTAGATATATATTCTTCAAAGCATCTTTTATATTTTTTGTTGTAATCAGTCGTGCTATTTTTCATTATATACCTTTCTTTTTCAGATTCATTCATTTCAGTTTCATTTCTTTTAATTTTTTGTTTTAATTCTTCAATTTTCTCAAATTCAGACATGTCAGTTTTATTTTTTTTCATATTTTGTTCTAATTCTTCAGTTTCTTTTTTGACTTTTTCGAATTCAATTTCGAGGGAATTATCACTAGCAAGTTGAATTTTAAATTTTTCTTCAAATTGCTTCATTTTAGTTTCAATAAGTTTCATCTTTTCTTTAAGTTGATCAATAATGAGTTCATGCCTATTTTGATTTTTGATCTTAGCTATTTCAAATCTTTTTCGATTTTTTATAAATTTTGCTTCTGTATCTTGTTGTTGTTTTACTTGTGCTTCCGCATTGCCTTTTTCTCTGTCTGAATTTTCGCCCCATTTTCTTTGCTGAAGTTTCAAGAAATCTAAAGCTGGTTTTTGAAATTTTTTTTCTTCAATAGATTCTTGCTGAATGATAGCCATTAAATATTCTTGTCTTAAATTTAAATCATTTATTCTTTCATTGATTTCTTTATCTTCTTCAGGATCATAATTTCCCTGCTCAATTTCTATCGCTAAAGCGGAAATTTTCCCCGTTTCATCTGCAGGTCCATATTCTTCGGTTGAAACAGATCCCCAATCTGTATTTTTTCTCCTATTATAAAATTGTTGGGCTGACGATTCTTCTTTGTTCTGTGTTTGATCTGTGCCACCGAATTTCCGGGCTTTTTTTATTCTTTCTTCGCTTTCTTCTTCTTTTTTTGTTTTTGTTTTGCCGCTAAAACTTGGTTGCCCTCCTTCAATAATTTCTTTACATGCTTTGCTTGTATACAAAATATCTTCAAAACTTTCACCATTTCTACTTCTGGATTTGCGTTTTTTATCTATATCTTCCAAATCAGAATTTAAACCATAAGACATATCACTTTGTTCGATTTCATCCATAACACCGCACAATTCTTCTTTTGTGGAAGATATAAAATTTATTATTTTTTCGTTTTCTTTTATTTCTAATTCTTTAAATTTATCCGTTGGAATATCTTTGTCTGTTTCAGAAAATCTTCCATTACTTTCTTTAATTTTTTTTGCTGTTTTTTCTTTTATATTTTTAAGTTTTGATTTAATTGGATTTGGTATCATATATGTTTCTGTTTTATTATTGCTTTCCGGCAAAACAGGAATACTTTTAGCAAGATCCTCACGACGAACTGGAGCCTCGGGAATAGCAATTTCCCGAATGTTTTCATCAAACGCCTTTTGTTCTTGTTTTATTTCCTCTTTTTTAGGTTTAGGTTCTTCCTCACGAATCTTTTCTTGTTTAAAATCAGGATTTTTGACAAATTCTGACATTTTAATCTCGTTCATAGCAATATCTGCGAATCTGTAAATGCAAAGCATTTTCGGACAATGAATATTTTTAAATTCTTCTTCAAATTCCTTTTGAATTTCCGTTCTATTATTTTCTTCTGTTTTAATCGACACTAATCCTTTTTCTTTAACAGTTTTTAATAATTTACTTTTATCTGAAGTATACAAATCAGTTTTCTTTCCATTTCTTTTAAGCACATTTTTCTCATTTTTTAAATCATCATAATCAGATTCAAAATTTTTATTTACAATTTCAACTCTGTCACCTTCTTCCGGATTACTAATGTTAATTATAGTTTGATATCTTTTAATTCTGGAAGAAATCAATATTTTTTGTGAATCTGAAAATTCTAATAATTTTATATTATTTTCTTCTAAATTTGCTAAATTTTTATCAAATTCTTCTAATTTCTCATTATGTTTTTTTATAGATAATTTTTCACGTTCTTGTTTTAATATAGTTTTTGAAACTTCTTTTTCAAGATTTTGTTTTTCAAGCTCTTCGGAAAGTTTTTCCATTTCAGAATCGATTTTTTCTTTAATTTCGTTTTCTAATTTTTGAATACAATCTTCAGTTGATTTGTCGTTGCTTAGTATTTCGTCTTGCATTTTGTTTTTTTCAAAAATTTTTTCAGAATATGCTATTTCCTCGCTGATTTCTTTTGCATTTCCAATTAAATCTTTTGTTGCAACAGAATTTTCATTAGCAAATTGTTCCTGAATAACTTCATGCATCAGTAGTAATTTGGAACGACTAATGTTCCTATAATTTTCTGTACAACTTTTTATTTTCCCAAATGTATCTTTAAAATTCCTCTTAGGTTCTTCTTTTAATCCGGTTTCAGGTATTTCTTCTTCTTTTTTTTCAGATTCATTTTTTCCTCTATTTCTAATTCTTTCTTCGACTTCTTCCAGCTGTTTATCACATCGTTTCACTAACTGGGAAAGAAACTTTTCTGTCTCAAAATTATTTTCCGCATTTAGGGAATTTGAATAGCGATACGCGGAAATAATCGACTCCTGAAGTTTTTCACTAATTTTTTTTCCTGCATTAATGATTTTTTCACCAAATTCTTCTGATTTTTCTTTCCAACTTTTTTTAGTTTCCTTTTCTGATTCTTCTTTTTTTTCTTCTTCGTTTTCAGGTATTTGTTTTTCTGCGTTTTCTAAATCTTTTTTAATTTTCACCAAATTTTCCCTAAAATTAAGTGAGATCGTTATAATTCTACTTAGGTATACTCTTTCTGCCTCGTCGTCATAAACTATACAATTTTCAAGATGTTTTAAAAGATTTTTCCGTTTTTTTTCTTCAGGTGTCATAACCTCGATTTCTTCAGCGCCCTCCTTTTCATGCTCAGCTTCTTTTTCGTCTTCATCATCGTTTTCTTTCTCTTCGTTGTCATTTTCGCCATTATCTTCTTTGCCTTTATTTCTATAAAAAAAATTTTTAATTGTTTTCATAGGAATTAAATTCGATTCTTCTTCGTTTTTTCCGCTGGTGTCTTGATTCTGATCACTTTCGGCAGCAAGTAAACCGTAAAGTTCTGAAGCATTTTTATGATTTAATTCAAAAACTGGGCAAAACTTCTTAAGCTCTTCAATTCTTTTTTCAAAATTAGCTTCAGGAGTTTTTTTATTAAATATCGATGAAATTCTATTTGATTGTTTTTTTATATTTTTAGAAATTTTATATAAATTATCGATAACTTTTTGATCTGTAAGATCTATTTCATCAGCATCTTTTTCTTCCGGAACATTTTCATTGTCTTCATCATCATTTTTTGACGGTTTTTTAACAGAAACTAACATTCCCCAAAGAACCTCACTTTCACCTTCGGTATCCATATTTTCGATTCTGCACTTTTGTATGTCTCTCTCTTTTTCTATCCTTTCATGGTATTGCTCTTCGGTTTCTACCTCAGTTTCTTCGTATCTTTCTCTATTTTCGCTTTTCTTTTTGTTTTCAATCTTAATATTTTTATTATCAAGCAACTTTTTAGTCTCAATGTTTTCTTTCCCAACTTCATCACGAAAATAAAAGCAATATTTTTTTGATTCTTCGTCTATATTCAATCTTCCAACTTCTGAGTCGCTTCTTGGATTTCCAAAATTAGAAGTAACATAATCAAAATAAGGCTGCCTTTCTGAAACAACTTCTTCAATCCTGTTTTTATCTATTTGATTAATTTTTTTAGTAAAATAATCGCCACCCTTTAATACAAAATCATTAATTTTTTTTGCTTGTTTTGCATGACGTTTGCCCATATCTTTAAATTTAGTTTCTTCCCGCTGATTTTCTTCTGACTCAGAAATTTTAAAAAATGCTTTCCCGAATGTATCTAAATTAGAAGGCGAACAAGTTGATTCTCTATCGTTGCTTTTATATTCTTTGACGTAATCCATTTCAGACACAAAAACACCTCATTATTTAGTACTATTATTTATCATAAATTTTAAAATGATTAAATTCATTTTGCAGTTTTCTGTCTAGTTTTACAAAATCATCTTTGAAAAATTTGTACCCTTTGATTCTATCACGAATAAATTATTTTTGTAAGTTTTAAACATATTTTATAATACCAAATAAAAAATTTTATTCATAAAAATTATTAAATTACTTTTTATTGAGTTTATTCCTTTTTCACATGTATCATTTGCAAAATTTTTGCCGATATTTATATCTAGGAGCAAAAATTTAGAAAATATCATTTTAAAAAATATCAAAAATTTCTATAATTATATTATTTTGTTGGAATAACGTTGCTTAATTTTAATATTAAGAGGTAAAAATGAGGCAAAACAAAGTTGAAATATGTGGTTTGAATACAAGCAATATAAAAGTTATTCCCGAAAAAGAAAAGATTAAACTTATTACAAAAGCTAGAGAAGGCGACACCGACGCCAAAGACAAGCTTGTTAAAGGTAATCTTCGCTTAGTCTTAAGTGTTGTTCAAAAATTCTCAAATCGCGGAGAACCGCTCGACGATCTATTTCAAATCGGCTGCATTGGGCTTATTAAAGCGATAAATAATTTTAACATATCACAAAATACACGTTTTTCAACATATGCCGTACCTATGATTATAGGCGAAATAAGACGTTATTTACGTGATAACACTACTGTACGAGTAAGCCGTTCGATGCATGATATAGCTTATAAATCAATTCAAGTAAGAGAAAGAATCTTTTCAGAAAAAAATAAGGAACCCACTCTTGAAGAAATAGCAAAAGAACTCGAGATACCGAAAGAAACTATCGCTATAGCGCTAGAAGCAATGACAGAACCTACATCTCTTAACGAACCCGTTTTTACATCAGGAGACGAAAATCTATGCTTAATGGATCAGGTAAGCGGGGATAACAGTGAATCTTGGACTAACGAAATTACGATTAGGCAAGAAATTAAAAATCTCAGCCCGCGTGAAAAAATGGTTCTTTCGCTTAGATTTCTTGGCGGCAAAACCCAAACACAGGTAGCAGAAAAAATCGGAATAAGCCAAGCTCAAGTTTCAAGAATAGAAAAAATATCCATGAAGAAGATTATGAGCAATTAAATTTTTGTACTTAAATTGTAAGAACCTGTATTCAAAAGGGTCAAAATACCTAATTTTCAATAATTTTTTTCAAAATTTTATCAAAAATTCTCAGAATACATAAAGTATTCATTGTGCTTTTTCCCCATTTTGAAGAAAAATTCTTCGAAAATTTGGAATTTGCCCTTTTGAATACAGGTTTTTAGAATACTAAAGTATTCATTTTTAGGGTTGCTAAAAATCGTATATCTGATAAAATTTCGGTAGGTTTTGGTTATTTTAGAACTCCTGGGACATGTAGCTCAGCTGGTTAGAGCGTTCGCTTCACACGCGAGAGGTCATGGGTTCGAGCCCCTTCTTGTCCACCATTCTTTTTTACACGAATTCTCGGGCAAAAATGCAAAGAAAAATGTGAATACAATAAAAATAACATCAAGAAACGATAAATACGAACTATGAATACAGAAAATCTAAGAACCCGTATTCAGTAAAATTCACATATGCAGTATAATGTTGACATGAAATATTTAACTGATTTAACAAACAAACAATGGAAGATGATAAAAGACTTTTGTGTTGTCCGTAAAGGAAAAAACTTACAAAAACACAGCAAAAGATCGCTAGTAAATGCGGTAGTTTATGTTATCAAAACCGGATGTCAATGGAGGCTTATTCCGAATGATTTTCCGCCGTATCCGACAGTTTGGTCTTTTTACAGAAGAGCTGCAAAAAGTGGATTATGGGAAAAAGTTATGCAAAAAATTGTAAGAAAAACTCGTAAAAAAGCAGGCAGAAGTTCAGATCCAAGCTACGGTCTAATCGATTCGCAAAGTGTAAAAACGTGTTATAACTTAGAAAATCGAGGTATATACGGGGGAAAAAAAGACAAAAGGCCGCAAACATCATATTTTGACTGATATTATGGGAAATTTGCTTGTTGTAAAAGTTCATGCAGCAAATATTCACGATACAAAAAGTGGATGTTACATTTATCAGGATACTAAGCAAAAATTTGAATCAATTAAAGGAGTATGTGCAGACGCCGGTTATCGAGGAACTTTTGTTGAATTTGCTAAAACAAAATACGGAGAAAACGTTGAAATTTCAGAAAAAATCAAACCGAAAAAGTGGGAAATTTTGCCGAAAAGATGGTGCGTTTACTTTTGCCTGGCTTAATCATTCGCGCAGACTTTCTAAAGATTATGAAATTTCAATTTCTTCAGCAGAGAACATGGTAATGATCTCTCATATTCATACGCTTTTAAAACGTTACTGAATACGGGTTCTAA
>JAISBW010000006.1 GCA_031265995.1 Oscillospiraceae bacterium | reverse complement strand
TTTTTTTCAAAATTTTGTCAAAAATTCTCAGAATACATAAAGTATTCATTGCGCTTTTTTATCATTGCTGAAGAAAAATTCTTCAAAAATTTGGAATTTGCCCTTTTGAATACAGGTTCTTATTTAAAAACAAAAATTTAAATTTTATTTTAAAAAATAATCTTTGGGTTACTTTAAAAAATAAAACTTTCCTGGAAAAGACTCGATAATACCCAGAACTTCAAGTTTAGTAAGTAAAGAAAAAATTTGTTGCATAGAGAATTTTGTTTTATTTTTAATTTCATCTATATGAATCTTTTTATCTTTTATAATTTTAAGAATAGCCATTTCGTTTTCTGTTAACTTTTTATAATCAATCTTTTTTTCAAAAGTTTTTGGATTAATTTCTGTATTTTTATTATTTTGTTTTTCTGTTATATCTTGGATATTTTTAGTTTTTTTTGAATTGCCTTCTCCTGTATTATTATAGTAAGAAAAAATTATTTTTTCTTTAAAATTTTTAAAACTAGAATCTAACTTATTTTTTCCTTCAAGTCCATATTCGTTAAGAACATCTTCGGCACAAGTAATCACAGTCGCACCATCGCTTATGAGCGGCATAATACCGCGAGATAATGGATTTTCCGAAGGAACAGGCACTACAAAAACGTCTCGATTTTGCTCTGCGGCAAAACTCGCAGTTAATATCGCGCCGCTTTTTTCCCCTGCTTCAACAACAATTACCCCTTGTGAGAGCGCTGAAATTAATCTATTTCTTATTGGGAAATTAAAATTCTGAACAGGATAACCAATCGGATATTCCGAAACCAAAGCTCCGTTTTGCGAAATTTCATACCGCAATGCCGTATTCTGCAAAAGATAAGGGTAATCAATGCCGCAAGCCATAACTGCAACAGTTCTTCCTTGAGCTTTTATAGCACCTTTGTGCGCCGCGGTATCTGCCCCAATCGCCCCACCACTCACAATCAACGCCCCAAATTTTGCTAAATCATGAGCAATTTCAAACGCCATTCCGGTGCCATAAAAGGTTGCCTTGCGACTCCCAACGATTGCCAGCGAAAAACCAAACGAAAGACAAGAAATATCGCCTTTGACATATAAAACACAAGGAGGATTAGGTATTTTCCTTAACAACTCAGGATAATCCCCAGAAGAAAAAGACAGTACGGAACATCCGGAATCAAGGTTTTTTTCAAATATCTCTCTTGATTCGGACAATCCTATTGTTTTCAATTTTTCCAGTTCTTTTTCGGAAAAAATATGCAGACATTTCCAATATGGTTCTCCTAATTCATAAAACTCCTCAATGCAATTCCAAAACGACACAAGTCTTCCGACTTTGAAATTGCCAAAACCGAGGGCGAGTTGTAGCCAAATCCAATAAACTTCATTATCCATAAGAAAAAATAAACTCAAAACCGAGAACCGTTCTTACCAAACCAGAAACGAAACCCCTCAACGACTTTTGGCATTTTTTTTGCTCATCCTCTTGTTTGATGTCAATCAAGCAACGCCAAATGCATAAAAAATATCCAAAAATTTGAATTTTAGTTTGATGCGAACAAATTCTAAACAACTTGAGATAAAAGATCTTTAAAACCTAAATAATCAGTAGCCGCAATTTCAGAAAGCGACTTGCGATCGAGATTTATACCTTTTAATTTTAAAGCGTGAACAAACTGAGAATAATTCGTTCCATTAAGACGACAGGCCGCGGAAATACGCGAAATCCAAAGACTACGAAAATCACGCTTGCGTTGTTTTCTACCAATATAAGCATAATTTCCGGATTTCATAACAGCCTGTTTTGCCATCTTAAAATGCTTTGATTTTGAACCCCAATAGCCCTTCGCGCTTTTTAGCACTTTATTTCTTCTTTTACGAGTAACCGAAGCGCCCTTAATTCTGGGCATAAACAACCTCCATAAACGATTTCTTTTTAAACAACATGCAAACCTATAATTCAAAACATATAAGGAACCAACCTTGCGACTTGAGAAACATTAGTCTTATCCACAAGCGTTGTTTGGCGTAATCCCCTTTTTCTTTTTCTGCTCTTTTTGCTAAGAATATGATTCTTGTTAGCGTGAGCGCGAATGATCTTTCCTTTACTCGACACCTTGAAACGTTTTTTGGAACCACTATGAGTTTTTATCTTAAACATTTTGCAAACCTCCTTTTACTTTTAAGCTTTAGCACACAAACAAACAGCAAAGCTTTAATTTTTTTAAGAAAACTCTAAGAACCTTTATTCAAAAGGATCAAAACACCCAATTTTCAATATTTTTTTTCAAAATTTTGTCAAAAATGCTCAGAATACATAAAGTATTCATTGCGCCTTTTTCCTCATTTTGAAGAAAAATTCTTCAAAAATTTGGAATTTGCCCTTTTGAATACAGGTTCTAAAATTTTTGCTTTTTTAAAGACAATAGTCTCACTTCTTTGAAAGAATGACCGACATCTGACGATTCTCGAAAGCCATGGAACCTTCAACTGAAGCAAACTCGGAGCACAGACCACAAAAATCGCTCATAACTTTTCTGCCAATTTCAGGATGTTGCCCTTCGCGCCCTTTAAATCTGATATAGATTTTAACTTTATTACCATCTTCAATAAATTCTTTAACATGACCCGCCTTAGTACGCATATCACCTTCGCCTATATTCACTGAAAGCCTTATTTCTTTAAGCTCGGAAATATGTTGATTCCTCCTCGCTTCTTTTGACTTTTTCTTGCGTTCAAAAAGAAACTTACCATAATCCATAATTTTGCAAACAGGAGGAACGGCACTCGGCGCGATTTTAACCAAATCCAGATCGCGACTTTCGGATAACCCAAGCGCATCACGAGTAGACATCACCCCTATTATCCCTGAGTCATCAATCAGCCTAACCTTTTCATCTCTTATTTCGCTGTTAATCTGTAATTCTTTTCCGATAAGCTACACTCCCCAAAACTTTAATAAACTCCAGTAGCTCTGGCATTATACCATATATAGACTATTTTTGTCAAATAAATTTATACAACCAAATTCTGATGGTTACAAAGAGCAAATCTTTTTTATAAATTTCTAAGACGCGACCAAAATTTAACAATTTCCGGAAAGCCTCGTTTCGTGCTTCCGAATGATGTGCACCATATTATATCATATGCGAATTCTGCTGAATACGAATTCTAAGTTTTTTCCTTTACGGACAACAAAAAGTCTTTTATCATCTTCCACTGTTCGTTTGTTGAATCAGTTAAATATTTCATGTCAGTGTTATATCATATATTCGATTTTTACTAAATATGGTTTCTAAATTTTTTCTCTCAATAGAATTATCTGGATACAAAAATACAAAATCACCTTTCTCAATACGTGAATCAGCCGAAAAAATCATAGATATGAAATTGTCAAATTCAGTTACAATGAGTTTCAAGCTACAGAATCCTTAATATTATTATAGTATTCTTCTCTTTTTTTAAATGGCGGAACACCTCCGATTGCACTGCAAATCC